>JAGCVN010000039.1 GCA_017962315.1 Kiritimatiellia bacterium | reverse complement strand
CTGGGGCAAAGACCTCTCCGGCACGTTGCAAGGCGCAGGGGGCGTTGGCGGTCTGCTCTACCTCACAGTCGATGGTGCGGTTTATGTTCCGTTCTACGACAACAACGGCAACGTCACGCGCTACCTCGACGCAAACGGCAATACCGTCGCTCAGTACACCTACGACGCCTTCGGCAACACCACCTCGCAGTCCGGCCCGCTCGCCGACTTCTTCCGCCACCGCTTTTCAACGAAATACTACGACATCGAAACCGGTCTCTACTACTACGGCCACCGCTTCTACCACCCCATCCTCATACGCCGGCTCAACCGCGCCCCGCTGGAGGAAGATGGAGGGCACAATCTTATGAGTTTCGTAATGAATAATCCGGCTACAAGATTTGATACTGACGGATATTTTGTCCTTCCAATTATGGCAATTCCAGACCTACGATTTTTGAGACTTACCACTTGCTAGGGGGGGTGTTTTCTGGTAGGCTATCTCCACTACCATGAAAAAGTATTTGCTGAAATTTTTGTTTTGGGCTACGTTGGCGGGTTTGTGCTACGCGACGGGGGTTCTTGTTTTGAGGCAGATTCCCCGGAAAATGCCGATGCAACCGGTCGCCATGCGGTCAACCGTGCGAACGATTCTCGCCGAGAAATGCGCTTCCTGCCATGATAGTACCCGCACTTGCCCTTTATATGGAAAAATCCCCGGACTTGCCCCCGTCATCGGCGAGGAACGGCGCAGGGCACTGCGCCACTGGGAACCGAGCAACCGGAACTACCTCGGCCCGAAGGCCACCGAAGGACAGAAGCTGGACGCACCCACCCCGCTCGCCGTGCTGGCGAAACTGGAAAACGTCCTGTTGGACAATTCGATGCCGCCGCACCCTTACCTCGCTATCCACTGGGGAACCTGGCTCTCGCCCAGCGAAAAGGCGATCCTCCAGTCCTGGTGCAATGTCGTGCGCCGCGAATGGCTCGTGCAATGGGACATCACGAACAACACGGAAAAGGTCATCCAGCCGCTTCCCGACCGGCTCCCGTTCCACGCGGAGAAGGCCGCCCTCGGCGAAAAGCTCTTCCAGGACAAGCGCCTCTCCGCCGATGAATCCCTTTCCTGCGCGTCCTGCCACCAGCTGGAGAAAGGTGGCGCGGACGGTATCGCGATGTCGCGGGGGATCGCGCGGCGTTCCAGCCATTTGAACACGCCGACCGTGTTGAACGCCGTATTCAACCTCCGCCAGTCCTGGGACGGTCGCGCAGCCGACTTCGCCGAACAGGTGAAGTTCCCCGTTCTGAGTCCGACGTTGATGGGTTGCACCAATTGGACGCAAGTCGTCTCACGTCTCACCGAAGATACCGCGTTTAAAACCGCTTTCACCGCCGTCTACCCGGAAGGATTCACGGAACGGACCATCAGTAACGCCATCGCGGAATACGGAAAACGGCTGATCACGCCGGGGTCTCGTTTCGACCGTTACCTGAAAGGGCACAAAACCGTCCTCTCCCGCGAAGAGGATCTTGGCTACAAACTCTTCCGCCAGTATTCCTGTACCCGCTGCCACGCGGGGCCGACGCTCGGAGGACAGTCGTTCGAGTACGCCGACCTGATGGACAATCCGTTCAAGGGGAGGATTCTGACGAAGGGAGACGCTGGGCTGCAGGCGTTCAGCGGGCATCCCGAAGACGCGCACCGCTTCAAAGTCCCGACGTTGCGCAATGTGGCGTTAACGGCCCCCTATCTGCACGATGGTAGCAAAAGCACGCTTGAAGACGCCGTCGCCTCGATGCTGACGTATCAGGTCGGGCTTCCTTACGTGGAAAACGAAGTGCGGGCGATCGCCGCGTTCCTCCACACCTTGACGGGTGAACTGTCGGGGAAGCCGCTGACTCAGGAATAGGAGACCGTCATGATTCAGATTCTGCCTTCGCTGCTCGCGGCGGACGGCGCACGACTCGGAGACGAAATCCGGCGTGTGGAAGCCGCCGAGGCCGACGCTCTGCATCTGGATATCATGGACGCGCATTTCGTGCCGAACCTGAGTTTCGGTCCCGACGTCGTCCGCGTCACCGCCCGCTGCGCCCCCGGCCTTCATCGCCACGTCCACCTCATGCTGTCCCGTCCCGACCTCTATGTCGCCCCGTTTGCGGACGCTGGCGCCCAGACCATCCAAATCCATGTCGAGGCGGATTGCGACATCTGGCAGACGCTACGAATGATCCGCGACCGGGGACTCCGTACCGGCCTCGTGCTCCGCCCGCAGACGTCGCCCGAAGCAGCATTCCCCTACCTCGCCCTTTGCGACGAGGTGTTGTTCATGACCGTCAACCCCGGCTACGGAGGCCAGTCGTTCATGCCGGAAGTCCTTCCTCACATCGAACGACTCCGTAAACGCCTCTGCAGCGACGGGAAACCGGAGTTCGACATCATGGTCGACGGGGGGATCAATTTCGAGACGGGGGCGAAGGCCGCAGCCGCAGGAGCGAACCAGTTCGTCGCGGGAAGTTTCCTCTTCCGCCAGCCGGACATGGGGGCAGCGGTGGCCGCCCTCCGTGAAACATGCGGGCAAGCCTTCCCTGGAACGTTTTAACTTTTGAAAAAGGAGAACAAGAGTATGTCATCTGTTTTGGAATCCATCGCCGCCGCCGGGGTCGTCCCTGTTGTTGCGGTCGATGTGGTCGAGCACGCACTGCCGCTTGCGGACGCACTGCTGGAAGGCGGACTTCCCGTGGTCGAAGTCACCTTCCGGACGAGAGCCGCAGCAGACGTCATCCGCCTGTTGTCGAAAGAACGCCCGCAACTGATTGTCGGGGCCGGCACGGTGCTTTCCCCCGAAACCGTACAGACCGCCGTCGCCTGCGGCGCACGTTTCGGTGTCGCACCGGGGTTGAACCCACGAGTCGTCAGAGCCGCCTCCGAGACGGGCTTCCCCTTCATTCCGGGGGTCGCCACACCGTCCGAGATCGAACAGGGACTTGAACTCGGATGCAGCATCCTAAAGTTTTTCCCCGCCGAATCCATCGGAGGCGTAAAACTGTTGAAGGCGTTCGCCGGTCCCTACAAGCACACGGGCGTCCGATTCATGCCCACGGGCGGCGTGACGGCGGAGAACCTGTCCGACTACCTCCGGTTGCCGATCGTCGCCGCAGCAGGCGGCACCTGGATTGCGAAGACCGCCGACATGGCGGAGGGGAAATGGGGCGACATCCTGCAACGTTGCAAGGAAGCGACGGGGCTCGTCCAATCCATCCGGGGGTTTAGCCGATGACTCGGAACGAACTCAAAACCAAATTGAAGACGTTGTTGATTGAACGCCTCTCCATCGAAGGGGCGACACCGGAGTCCATCGATGACGATGTACCCCTTTTCGGTGACGGAGGGCTTGAGCTGGATTCGCTGGACGCGGTGGAAATCATCGTGATCCTCCAGCGGCAATTCGGTTGCGACGTGAAACAAATCAAAAAAGGGAGCGGTATCTTCGCTTCCATCAACGCACTGGCCGATTTCGTCGAAGCTCAGGGAAAAACGGATGCCGCAGGTTGAGCCAGACGGAGGGGCCGTCCTTCCAATCACCGGGATGGGACAGCTTTCCGCCGCCGGTGGCACTGTCGCGGAGGCAAACGCCTGTCTTGAAGCTTTACACGGGGATGGTATGCGAGCCACCCCCTACCCCGTTCGCGGTTTCTTCGGGAAAACGGCAACCAAGCCTGTTTTCACCGTTCCCTCACTTCGGGAAGAGCTTCCCGATGCGCGCCTGTTTGAACTTCTGGTCCCCGCGCTCGATGAGGCGCTCCGCGATTCGGGACTTTCCGCTTCCGGACTTTCCCGGTTACGTACAGGCGTCTGCCTCGGTACGACCAGCGGGTGCCAGTTCAATGTATTGACGAACCGCTTCGAAGCCATCCCCGCCTATCGGCACTACCGCGAAACGGGAACAGCGGACAGGTCTTCCGCGCAACGCTACCTCGACAGCAATCCGGCGGAATGGGTACGCGCCAAGCTCCACACAACAGGTCCCGCCGTTTGTGTCACCGACGCCTGTTCCTCCGGAGCCGACGCAATCGGCATCGCCGCAGAATGGCTGCGCAACGATGTGTGCGACGCGGTCATCTGCGGTGGCGTTGACGCATTGAATCCCCTGCCCTACGCCGGTTTTTCTTCGCTCGGCGTGTACAGCGACAACCCCTGCAAGCCCTTCGCCCCCGACCGAGACGGACTAAATCTAGGCGAAGGCGCCGGCATCCTGGTGCTGGAAACCGAACGTTCGCGACGTGCGCGGGGCGTGACCGCGCGAGGCGCGTTACTCGGATACGGCATGAGCGCAGACGCCTACCACCTCACCGCACCGGATCCGTCGGGAGAGGGACTTCGCCGTGCCATCGAAACGGCGGCAAAGGACGCGGGTGTTCCGCTTCCGTCTGTCACGGAGATCAACCCGCACGGGACGGCGACCTTGGACAACGATGCGGTTGAATCCGCCGTTTTCGCCTCGCTCCTCGCCGGTGTGCCATTGTTTCCGACCAAGGCGGCCACCGGTCACACGCTCGGGGCAGCCGGTGCGATTGAAGCCGTCTTTAGCGTCCTCCGGGGAATCCGCACGAACGGCAGCGTCCTCTCCACCTCGCTCGCATTCGGGGGACAGAACACCGCGCTCATGCTGGGGGCGGCGGGAAACGCCGTCTCCGCGTTGAACACCCCCGTTGTGACACGCACACGCCGCATCGAGATACAGGACACGTTCCCGACGGGACGAAAAGCCAGGCGGGCGGACCGTTTCTCGCGGAACACCGTCCTTGCGGCGAAAAGCGCGTCCGGTGCGTTGCCGTCCGGAACGTCTCCTGAACGGATCGGGTTACTCGTTGCGACGAAACATGGACCGCACGCCTCCACGTTCGCTTTTGCCGAAGAACTGGTGGATGCGCCCGGTCTTCCGCCCTCCCCTCTTCTTTTCTCGCACACCGTCCACAACGCGGCGGCCGCTTACGCCGCGATGGAGACGGGTGCGAAAGGTCCGAGCTGCACACTAACCGCGTTTCACGGTGTAACGGAAGAGGCGTTCCGTCTCGCCCGGTGCTGGATTGCCTCCGACCGGGCGGACGCGGTGATCGTGGTTTCCGTGGAAGAACGGCGTACGCCGTTGTTTTCCTTTGTACCTGACCTTGAAGATGTGTTAGACTGTTTTCTTGTTTTGAGGATTTGATGATATGACCGCTGATGAAATCGTGCAAAAAGTGAACCAGGTGTTTTACGACACCTTTGAACTGGAACCAGACCGGTTGACCCCCGAGGCAAAGTTGTTCGAAGACCTCGGACTGGACAGTCTGGACGCCGTCGACCTGGTCGCCTCGTTGAAAGAAGAGTGCGGCGTGGATCTCCGCCAAGACCCGCGTGTCCGCGAAATCCGCACCATGGGCGACGTCTACAAGCTCGTGACCGAGATCGTTTCGTCACGAGGATGACCGGCATCCATGAAAATCGCGCTGCTGAACATTTATTTCTATTCCATCTGGATTTGCAGCGGACTGTGCATCTTTCTGGTCATCTTGTTTTCCTTTCTGCTGCTTCAGCCGTTTCTTCCCTATCCGGTTTACCTGCGCTGGCAGCGTTTCCTTGTGGCGGATGTCTTCGGGCGTTTGTATCTCTACCTCCTCAGACCCATCGCGCCGGTCTCGACCGTCGGATTGGAGCGTCTGCGGAAGAATCCCGTTCCGCGCATCTATGTGTTGAACCACAAATCCTTTTCCGACACTTTCCTTTGTTCGCTGCTTCCTAAGCGTTCACCTGTCGTACTCTTCAACCGAACGGTTTCGCGCATCCCGGTTCTGGGGACCGGCGTCCACTTCGTAAAATGGATCAATGTGGACGAAATCCCGTTCAACGACTGGTGCGAGGCGGCGATCACCCAGCTGAAGGCCGGCAGTTCCCTTTTCTGTTTTCCAGAAGGGACCCGTTCCGGGAAAAGACCGATGGGGGCCTTTCACGGGGGTATTTTCCGTCTGGCCGCGAGAGCGGGACATCCTGTGACTCCCGTTTTGGTCACGGGGAACGAAGAGACGCCGGCAAAAGGGTCGCCGCTTCTCAAACCCGCGCACATCCGTTTTGTCGTCCTTCCGGACATCGTGCAAAAAACGGGCGAGACACCGTTTCACTTTAAGGAACGGGTACGCGGCGTGATGCGCGACCAACTTGCCAAACTCGAAGGAAACGATTATGCGGGATGAAACCAAACTCTTGGAATGGCTCGAACCGGATGCAGCCAAGACGCGACAGGATGCACTGTTGCGCCGTCACCTTAAACATGCATTTGAACATTCTCCGTACTACCGCGAAACGCTCGCCCCCTTCGCCGGACGGCTTTCCGCGATCACGGGCGACACCCTCGCTGAACTCCCGACCACCGACAAGCGAATGTTCGCCGAACGGACTCAAGATTTTCTTGCAGCCCCGCAACGAGAGATTTCCGACATCGTGTTCTCATCCGGCACGACGGGCGTTCCAACCCCCGTCGCCTACTCGCGCGCCGACATGGAGCGGCTGGCGTTCAACGAGCGCATCTCGCTCCGTGCATGCGGCATCACGCCGGACGACACCGCGTTGATAACCTGCACGCTTGACCGTTGTTTCGTTGCCGGATACGCCTACTACCTCGGATTGACGACGCTCGGCGCCGCCGCCATCCGGAACGGCATCAACACGGTGGAAAGCCACGCCGCCGTCATGCGCCGCCTGCATCCGACCGTCCTCGTCGGCGTTCCCGGTTTCCTGTTTCGCCTCGGCCGCCACTTACACGAAACGGGCCAGTCCGAACTGGCGGAATCCGTCCGTACGCTGGTCTGCGCGGGTGATCCGCTGCACGACCGCTCGATGCGCCAACTTCCCGTCACAAAAGCGCTGGAATCGGTCTGGAACGCGAAAGCCTATTCCACCTACGCCTCCTCTGAAATCGTCACTTCTTTCTGTGAATGCACCGCGCAACAAGGCGGACATCTCCATCCAGAGCTCGCCGTCGTGGAAATTCTCGATGAACGGGGAAACCGGCTCCCGGTCGGCGAAGTCGGGGAAGTCGTTGTCACCCCCCTCCAAGTCGAAGCCGTCCCGTTCGTCCGGTTCCGGACGGGTGACATGAGTTTCCTGATCGACGCCCCCTGCCCTTGCGGACGCAAGAGCGTGAGGCTCGGCCCGATTCTGGGACGCCGCAACCAGATGATGAAAGTGCGCGGAACGACCGTTTATCCGGCCGCCTTCCTCAACGCACTGGATGCTATTCCCGGTGTTGCCGCCTCGTTTGTAACGGTACGTGGCGGAGAAGATTTGAGCGACCGCGTGACGGTCACTGCCGCCGTGAAAGACAACTCGCTCACACCGGAACGACTCTCCGACCTCCTCTTCGCCACGTTGCGGCTGCATCCCGCCGTCGAACTCCTCCCTGAGCCGGACATCATGCGGCGTATCTACAATCCCGCCAGCCACAAACCGCGACGCTTCTTCGATGAACGGGAGTTTCCGCGTTGAAAACCGAATTGCAGACCCTTCTGATCTCGTCCTGCCCCGAGTCACGGGAAGACGCGCCCGCCTGGTTCGCAGACGTCCTTTCTCAAGCCCGCGCAATGGGTGTCCGCAAGGTCGTGCTACTGGGGGGCGGGACGGATGCCTGGCGCGAACAATGCCGCGAGGCCGGTGTCGCGCTGGAATGCTACCCCACGCTTGATGCGTTCCCGGCATGTTCATGCGAGCGGCACGACTGCCCCTTAATCCGAGAAGGGTGCTGTTATCTCACTCCCGACGGTTCCGTATTTCCCTGCCCCCGTACGAAGATCGTGCTCGGAAACGTTCGGGAAACGTCGCTGGATGAAATCGTGGCGGAGAGCGAAGTCCTTGACGACCTCCGTCATCCAGGAGAACGGATCAAAGAGGCGTGCGCCTCCTGTACGGACTTTCCCGCCTGTTGCGGTTGCCGGGGAAACGCTTACGAACAAACAGGCGATTACCTCGCCGCCGATCCCTTTTGCCCGCGCAACAAAGACAAAGCGGGGAAAGTGCTTCCGGTTCCCGCCACGCCGTACATTCCGCACAGAGGCAGGGCCGTGCGAATCGACCGGATCCTGGAAATCGGAGAGAAAGGCGGGGTGGTGGAAGCGGTCATCCGCCCTGGCAGCGACATCTGCAAAGATGACGGCGTGGTGGACGAATGCGCCCTGCTGGAACTGATGGCGCAGGCATCGGGCGCTTTATACGTATTCCGAGTGACACGGCACGAAAAGCCGGAGGAACTTCCGGGGGCGCTCGTCGGTGTCAATGCCTTTCACGTTTACGGAACCCCGAAAACTGGGGAACGGCTCCTTCTCCGCGTCAAGAAACAAATCCGTTTCGACGTTTTTTATCTCGTCAACGTCCGAGTCTTTGCAGGAGAACGGCTTCTTGCCGAGGGTGTCCTCAAACTCTACGAAGGCTCAGTGTAAAGCCGAACAGATCAATCGCCAAAGAGGTAGACGACGGGAAGGCGCGACTGGAGGACGCGCGCGGCGGGAAGGACATCGCCCAGTTTCATGTCCAGCGGCGCGAAAAGAAAAAGCACGTTGACTTTGTTTTCCTCACCACCGGTCTTCTTGACGAGCGAGGGCAGCTCCTCCCACTGTTCAAAGGGGTAGTCGCGAGGTGTCAATTTCGGATCGAGTTCTTCGCCCGACCAGTCTTCTTCCACAAAGGTCAATGTTTTCTTGGTCTTCCCGTCCGCGTCACGGGCGAGATGGACTTCGAAAGGCTGCGGGATCCGGTCTTTCCTCTCCCTCCATTTCGCCAGCGGAAGATAGGCGCGGAAGAACAACCCGCCCTCTGGGCGTCCGTCCATCTTCAATCCCTTCCCATCCAGCAACTCGAACGCGGTCGCGATCTCCTGCGCCTGCTTGACAGTAAGGGACTCCGCCAAATCGAGCATGACGAACGGATCGATCCCGGATGTCTGGCATTGACGGAGCGCCGTAAGCGTATCGGCAAGCGAACCGTCGTTTTTCCGCGTTCCATCGGTATCCAACAACGTTGCCACGACACCGCCGTCTGCGCGAGGCGACACCTTGACGGTGTAATGGTGTACGCGCAACTTACCATCGGGCGAGAGGATCGGACGCAAGATGAACTCCAAAAGGTCGCCCTGCTTGAATGTCTTCGCCAATGTGACCCGTCCGTAGACTTCGCTCTGCCCGAACTGAAAGGGAATGTCGAAGACCGTCTGCCCTTCGTTGTAGAGCGAAATAACGGAAGACGGCATATTGGTGTCAGTCAAACAGACACCGTCACGCCATTCACCGCCCGTGAAGACAATCCCCCCCTCGCCAAGCATCGGGGATGCCTTGTCAGTATCGAGGAAAAGCGAGGCGACCGGCGAAGGCTTATCATCCCCTTCCAGCGCACGAAAGGAGGCGGCATACCGTTCACCGCAGGGCCAGAAACGGAAAATCCGCCCGTCGACACAACCGCCGCGCGGCGTTCCGAGCGCCTCCACCGCGCGCACGATATCGCCGGGAGAGGCCACACTGACCGCGGCAGACTCGTAGGCCCGGTCGCTCATCGGCCCTACGACGGCAAATTCCGTCGTCACGCCTGAACGGTGTCCGGATGCTTCAACCAGAAACCGGACTTCCCGTTTCGACAGGTCGGCAACGACCCCGTTCCAGACTTTCAACGAAGCGGATGGTTTCTGTCCGGCTTGCCAGGCGTGGATCGCGTTCGTATGGATGGAAGCCCATTCAGTCGGGCCGGAAAGATCGATCGCGCCAACGTGTGCGGCGGCGAAAAGGAGGGGAATGAGGGGGAAAAACGTCTTATTCATTGGTATCCGCTCCGGGATGGGGTTAACGAGATGTCTTGCCGCCGAGTTCCTTCTTGCCGACATCTTTCAGAGCGAGCGAAAGGATCTTCGACACGCCCTTCTCCTGCTGGGTCACTCCATAGATCATGTCGGAACCGGCGATGGTGTGCTGGTTGTGCGTGATAATCAAGAACTGGGAGTGCGCGAGAAAGTCCTTCAGCGCCTGGACGAATCTGCCGATGTTGCTGTCATCAAGGGCGGCGTCCAATTCGTCGAGGATACAGAACGGCGCGGGTTTGATCATGAAAATCGCGAACAGCAGGCTCACGGCCGTCATCGTACGCTCGCCGCCGGAAAGCAGCGTCACGGACTGAGGGCGCTTGCCTGGCGGGCGGGCGATGATATCGACGCCGCAGTCTAACGGATCTTCCTTGTTTTCCAACATGATCAGACGTGCCTCGCCTCCGTTGAACAGCTTGGTGAACATCTGCTGGAAGTTCGCGTTCGCCTGGTCGAACGTCTGGCGGAACATCTCGTACGATTTTGTGTTGATTTCCTGAATGACGTTCAACACCTCTACCTTCGCGTTTGTCAAATCTTCTTCCTGCGCCTTCAGGAAGGAGTACCGTTCCTCAAGCTCCTTGTACTCCTCGATGGCGACGAGGTTGACCTGTCCGAGCGCCTGGATGTCGGCTTTAAGCCTGGCGACACGGTCTTCGATCTCGGGTTGCGGCGGTGGCTTTCCCCCGGTCTCCTTCCAGGCCGGATCCGCCTCCGCGATAAAGCGTTGCTCGTCCAGTCCATACTCGTTCGAGACGTGGTCGAACAGGTTTTGGCGTTTCATCACCGATTCCTGTTTATCCAGTTCGGCATGGCTGCGCGAATCGCGCGCGGCGTCCAGTTCATGACGGCGCTGCATCAACGTGGCATCTGTTTTTTCGATTTCCGCCTGTTTCGCCAAGCGGAGGGCGCGGGTTTCGTCGATTTTCGCGTGCAACTCTTCCGAGGCAGCCCTGAGCGGTTCGAGCGAGGCGGTGAGTTGTTCAATTTCACGGCTCAGTTTTTCAATGCTGCCGTTGTAGGATTCCACGCCGCTGCTACGTCCCTGGATAGTCCGGTTGAGTTCGTCGATGCGCGTCTGCAACGATTCGTGCTGAGTGTCCGCGTAGCTCAACTGCTGGGAGAGGCTGGAAACCTGAATGCGGGACTCCGTCAACGCCTGACTGAGTTCACTGTAGATTCCCTCCATCGCTTCGAGACGCGATGAAGCTTCCTGCGTCGCCTCCAGCAAGCGTGCGCGGTCGGCGGCCACGGTCTCCAGTTCGGCGGCAAGCGCGACTCGCTTTTCGTCGTCGTCCGCCGTCAATGCCTTGATCCCGTTCAACTCCGTCTCGACGGCTTCGAGCCGCGAACGGGCGCGGGCGGCATCGCGGTCGATCGCCTGGAATTCGCCCTCCGCCTGGGCGGCCTTCCGGCGGTCTTCGTCCAACTCGCTCCGCGTCTGCGCCAGTTGCAGGGACAGCTCGGACGAACGGGCGTTCAATGCGTCGAGAGAAGCGGTGGACTGCGCGAGTCGCTGGCGAAGGTCGTCCAGCTGGGTTTCTGTTTCCGTCATCAGCATCCGGCGGGCGAGGGGGCTGGAAACCGCGCTGTCGGGCATCCAAAGCTCGGCGCACCCGTCCCCGTGGAAGACCGCGCCGTCTTTGGTCACGACGGCGACTCCTGGCGGGAGCGGCGGAAGGGAGGCGAGCGAATCGGCAAGGAAGACGGATCCTAGAAGACGTTCCGCCGCTTCGCGGAAATCGTCGGAAACCGTCACGAGATCCAGCAACCTTGAAAGTCCTTCCGGAACGGCAGAGGGGGCGGGAACGGGGAACTCACCGGCGGAGAGGATGACTTTCGCCGCCATGTGTTCACCATGTGAAAGCAGCTTTGCGAACAACGTCCGCGCCGTCTCGGCGTCGCGCACGACAACGGCATCGAGCCAGGCGCGGAGGCTCGCCTCCACCGCGAGGCGCAATTCCGCAGGCGCGTTGATTCTTTCGGCAAGCGGGCCAAGGACTTCGCCGGCGGCGAGGGAAAGCGGGTTCGACGGATCGAGAAGGAGTTTCGCGCCGCCGGAATAGTCGCCAGACGCCTCCTTGCTGTCCGCAAGAAGGTCGAGCTGCGCCTGTTTCGCCGCCGCCTCTGACTGCATCCGCGTATTTTCCTCCTGCAATCGGTGGAGCGTCTCCGATGCTTCATCTCGTTCCGTCTCCAACGTCTCGAACCGCGTCTCGCATGCTTCTGCGTCTTCGCGCAGGGCGTCGAGGCGAGCCTTGATGGTGTCGCGGACGTTCGAAGTCGCCTCAAGGGATTCACGGACCTGGGCGTATTCGGCGGAGAGGCGGTCGCGCTTCATCAAGACTTCGCGCTGGCGATTGTCCATCTCGCCCATGATCTGCTGGATTTCGGATACACGGCGTTCACACGCCATCTGGTGCTGGCGGTCCTGCTGAAGCCGAGTTCGCGTCTGTTCAAGTTCGTCGCGGTGGACGTCGAACCTGGCTTGCGCGTCTTCGAGTTTCTGCTTCTCGGACTCCATCGCCTTGACAGTCAGGAGGCGTTTTTGCTCCAGCGAGTCGAGCTGCATCCGGACCTGGTCGATTTGTTGTTGCGTCGCGTTGATTTCCAGCGTATCGCGTTCCGCCCAAGACCGGTATTCGTTGATCCGTTCGCCGTTGGTCTTGATTACTTCCTGTGCGCGTATGTGGGCGTTGTCCGCTTGTGCAGCCTGTTCCGTCAGGACGGCGATCCGCTCCTCGATCTCATGGATTTCGCCGTGCATCCGGGATGATGCGGCCTCCGCCTCGGCGACGAACTGCTGGTGGCCGGCGGTCTGTCCGTCGAGCAGACGGATGGACTCGTCGATCTGGGTGATGCGCTCCTCCAGCGCGGCGATACGGCATTTTGTGAGGTAGATGTCGAGACCGCGCAACTCGTCGTGCAGTTCCTGATAACGGCGGGCCTTGCCGGCTTGGCGCTGGAGGGAACCGATCTGTCGCTTGACTTCGCGGATGACATCGGAGAGGCGCTGCATATTGACGTCGGTCTGTTCGAGTTTACGCAACGCCTCCTTGCGATCCGCCTTGAACTTGGTGATACCGGCCGCTTCCTCGAATACGGCGCGCCGGTCTTCCGGCTTTGACGAAAGGATGGCGTCGATCTGGCCCTGTGCCATGACGGAATAGGAAGTCGTGCCGATACCCGTCCCCATGAACAGGCGGTTCACATCTTTAAGCCGGCTGGGCACCTTGTTGATGAAATACTGGCCTTCGCCCGATCGAAAGACGCGCCGGGTGATCGTCACCTCGTTAAACTCCGTCCCGAGCAGCTTCTCGCAGTCGGTGAAGGTGATGGAGACCTCCGCCATACCGATGGGCTTGCGGCTATCGGTGCCGTTGAAGACAACATCCGCCATGTGCGCACACCGCAGCTGCGTGGGCCGCTGCTCGCCGAGAACCCAACGTATCGCGTCTGAGACATTGCTCTTGCCGCACCCGTTCGGACCGACAATCGCAATCATCCCCGGCTCAAACTGAAGCCGGGTTTTGTCGGCAAAACTCTTAAAACCACTGATTTCAATCTGTTTCAGGTACACGTGCTTTCCTCAAAATAGAAAGCCCAGTATACCAGATGGAAGTCCAGGTTTCAATGTTTTATTGACCTTAGAGGTGGCCTCTGCTAAAATTTGTGCGTTTTTACTTGCGGGTGCAATCCCCTGTAGCGGGAATGCGTTATCGTCATTAGCGTGAAAAGAAAGGAGACCAATATGGCCAAGTATCTTGATCCAAAGGCGGATTTGACTTTCAAAAAGATTTTCGGAGAACATTCCGACCTGGTGGCGAGCCTTTTGAACGCGCTCCTACCCCTTCCCGGCAACAGCAAGGTTACCACCGTCGAATACCTCACTCCCGAAGTCGTCCCAGACGACCCCCTCCACAAAGACAGCATCGTGGACGTGCGTTGCAAGGACCAGCAGGGGAGGCAGTTCGTCGTGGAGATGCAGATGATCTGGACAGCAGACTACAACCAGCGCGTCCTGTTCAACGCGGCCAAGACGTATGTAAGGCAGCTCCCTGCCGGTGGCGAATATGGCGATCTTAAAACGGTATATTCACTCAACCTCATCAACGAGGTCGTCAATCCCGACATACCGGAGGATTATTACCACCATTACACACTCGCGCATAACAAATACAAAGACAAGACCATAGACGGAATCCAGATTGTGTTCGTGGAACTGCCGAAGTTCTCGCCCCAAACGTACATCGGAAGGAAAATGCGGGTGTTGTGGTTGCGATTCCTGACCGAAATCAACGAGAACACCCGAAAAGCGCCTGAGGAACTTGAAGCGAATCCTGACGTGAAGAAGGCGCTCGACATGGTAGAGGAATCCGCGTTTAGCGACGAAGAGAGGGCGCAGTACGACGGATTCGTCGACTGGTTGCGCCGTGAACGCGGAAGGGCGAGACGCGAGAAGGAGTTCGCGAAAAAAGAAGCGAAGTTAGGCGAAATAACGGCTGCACTCGATGCCGCGACCACCGCGCTCAACGCAGCGACGGCGGAGAGGGACGCGGCGACGGCGGAGAGGGACGCGGCGACGGCGGAGAGGGACGCGGCGACGGCGGAGAGGGACGCGGCGACGGCGGAGAGG
>JAGCVN010000038.1 GCA_017962315.1 Kiritimatiellia bacterium | reverse complement strand
GGTTCATCGCCGCCGTGCAGGACGCAAGCCGCATGCCCTCTTCCGCCGTCAGCCCCTTGAGGAACGAATAGAGCATCCCCGCGCAGAACGCATCGCCCGCGCCGACTGAGCCCTTGATCCAGCCCTTCGGGAGATCCAAAGACGGCAGGGCGGAAAAGTGCCCCGCACGGTCGAGCGACACGCTCAGATCGGGGCAATGCACCACAACCTGCTCCTTCACGCCCAGCCCGAACAGCGCCTCGCAGATGCGCCGCAGACCGTCAACGGTCGGACGCCCCGCCGCATCGGTGGCGGGAAGCCCCGTCGCGCGCGATCCCTCCACCTCGTTGATGACCACATAGTCGCAGTGCTTCAGGGCAGGGCGCACGATGCGCGCGAACCGGTCGGACTGCTCGCTCACGATGTCAAGCGAAGTCTTGATTCCCGCCGCCTGGACCTTTGCCAACAGACGCGCCGCCTTCGTTCCGTATTCCTCGTCCGCCGCATCGAGACCATCCAGCAGCAGCAGGTAGCCCAGATGGAAAAGGTCGCAACCGAGTGTCGCCGGATCGATATCCTCCGGAACAAGTCGCGAGTCGGCGCCATGCATGTTGAAGAACGTGCGTTCGCCTGTCTCCGCAAGGGTCATCACATCCGTAAACGAGGTCGGCACCCCCTCCACGCGCTGCACGCCGGAAACGTCAAGGCCCCGCTCCCGCATGAACGCCGTGACAAAGTCGCCCGCGTCATCCGCCCCGACCTTGCCGACGGCGGACACCTCCACGGAGGGGTCAAGCTTCTTGAGGTCGATGCCGCTGTTGGGGACGGCGCCGCCCGGCGAACGCTTCAACGCCGTAATCGGCACGAGCATTCCCTTTTCGGGCCATGCCGTGATCGTCTTCACGTTGTCGACGATGATGTTGCCCGCCAACACGATCTTGTCTGCCATTGCAAAGTCCTTTCCCGCTCAATTTCAAATGCCTTACATTCTATCAAACCTCCGCCCGCAATTCAAACGGCACCGCATGGTTTTGCGCGAAATGCCAGTTTGTTTTACTTTTCGCTTGCATTGGGGGCGGTGATATGGTATCTTACGCACCTGTTTTTGCACCCGTGGTGAAATTGGCATACACGCTAGATTCAGGTTCTAGTGCCGCAAGGTGTGTGGGTTCAAATCCCACCGGGTGCACCAACAAACTGGCCCCATCGTCTATCGGCTAGGACATCTGGTTCTCATCCAGGTAAGAGGAGTTCGACTCTCCTTGGGGCTGCCAAAAGCGCATGAAAGCGGTACTGAAATTTGTTGTTGTCCTCTTCGCTCTGGCCGCCGCCGCCCTTTTCATTCTTTCGCGTTTCGAGATCCGTCTGCCGGCCGAAATGCTTGACCGATACGCCGAGACCGTCTCCACCTCCAACCTGATCGTCCGCATCGATTCCGTCTGCCTCCGCTTTCCCACGCGCATCCGCGCCAACGGATTCCGCCTTTTAGATAGCACAAAAACCGAGGCGCGACCCTTCCTCTCCGCCGACAGGGTCGATATCCACCTCTCCTTCTCGCGGTTCCCCTGGCGCCTTGAAAACCTTGTGAAGACGGTCACCGTCACGGCGCTCAAGATGCCACGTCTTCCCGAGGGCTACTACATCCCCGACTCCATCGAATTCCCCGGCTCCTACGATTTCACCGAGACGGACTCCCCCGTCGAACTGGAGATTCCCAGCTTCGCGCCGTTCAAGCTGAAGATCATCGACGCGGATGTCCTCGACCTCAAAGCGAAGGCCGTCACCGTCGAGCGCGTCTCCGCCTCCCAGAACGTCCTTCAATTCTCCGGCGCGCGGGTGGTGTTCCCCGACCGAGACGTATCGATGGAGGTGACGGGCGACTGCGAGGTTGACATCCCCGGCCAGCGCATCTTGGGCAGCGTACACGGCCAGGCGCGTCAGCCGAACATCCGCCCGATGCTTCAGGCCTTGGACATCAGCAACTGCTACCAGTTCATCGACGGCTTCACCGGCGTCACGACCCCCGTCGATGCCGGTTGCCGGTTCGATGTCAATCTCCGGAACTCGGATCTCCGCCTCTTTCTCGATCTTCATCCAACCGGCGGTGCCTACCGCGGCGTTCCGCTTGAAACGGCGCAGGGGAACGTGGACGTGCGCGTGTTCGTGCGCGGCCACTGCTAGAACGCCCACATCACCGTAGGCCCCCTTTCGGCCAACATCGCGGACGGCACCTCCATGTCCGGCACCGTGTTCTATGAGAACACCAACGACATCGGCTACGTGACCTTCCGTAACGTGCGCTCGAGCACCTCGCTCTCGAACGCGCTGGCCGTGGCGGATGTGCTCACCGACGGTACGCTCGACTGCCTGCAGCCGGAAACGCCGCCCACGATCACGCTCGACGGACTCCTCGCCGTGGATCCGGCACATGCCGCCACCAACCGTCTCGACGGCACGCTCGCGTTCGACAAGGGACGCTTCTTCGGCATCCCGCTCGTCAAGGCGAAAACGGATTTCCTTCTGCGCGGCGACGCCGTCCCCTTCCGCGACGCGCACGCCTCGCTGCCGCATGGCGGCAGCATCACCGGCACCGGGCTCATCTCTTTCCCAGGATTCGACAGCGAACGCGCCTCCTTCAAGGTTGCGATACGCGGCAAGGGGATTTCCATGGAAGACGCGTCTCAGGTCTTCGGCGTAGAACCCGGCGACAAGCACGGCACCCTCTCCGGTCGGGTGATGTTCGAGGCGCCCCTCACGACCGCGCTTGTGTCGAGCGTAACCGGAACGGCCTACATGAAGGTCGAAAACGGACGCTTGGCGCGGCTCAACCTCTTCGCGGGACTCACGGACTATCTCTCCAAGCATGTGCCCGGCGTCTCGTCGCTCGTCGATCAATCAAACGCCGAGATGGAATGCGTAATCT
>JAGCVN010000037.1 GCA_017962315.1 Kiritimatiellia bacterium | reverse complement strand
TGGTACGGGGAGTACCCGTCGGGGAGCGCGACCGATCCGACGGGGCCTGCATCGGGGACGTACCGTGTCCTGCGTGGCGGTAGTTGGCGCAACAGGGCTTCCAACTGCCGCTCCGCGGACCGGGGCAGGTACTACCCTGGCTCCCGGTACGGGCACTACGGCTTCCGCCTCGTTTGCTCCGCAGGACTGCGTGATACCGGAACGGAGTAAAGGATAAGGAGCGAGCGAAGTCGCAGGGCGGCCGAGGCGGGA
Organism: Kiritimatiellia bacterium; assembly: GCA_017962315.1. Lineage (GTDB taxonomy): Bacteria > Verrucomicrobiota > Kiritimatiellia > RFP12 > UBA1067 > RGIG8368. The sequence continues at coordinate 5,926 of JAGCVN010000037.1, read as the reverse complement.
CGCCGGCCGCCGCGACGAGCGAGCCGGGCGAGGGGAAAATGACGAATGACGAATGGAAAATGGAAAATGGAAAATGAAGAATGGAAAATGGAAAATGGAAAATGGAAAATGGAAAATGAAGAATGAAGAGTGACGAGTGTTCACAAATGCAAATACCGAGGACACTTGCGATTTGTGAACAATGTCCACGTCCCTTTTTTTCTTTGCGTTTTCTCCGCTCTCTGCCTCTCTGCGTTAAAAAAATACACGCTTGCCTAAAAGTTCGATTATCGACAACCGAAACAACTTGCAAAGACAACATCCTTGCATTCTAGCTCTCCACCGTGTCCGCGACGGAACCGCCGGGCGGGATCATCGGAAGAACGTTCGCCTCCGGGTTGACGAGACATTCAATGACCCAGGGCTGGCGGCTTGCCAGCGCTTTCGGAAGGAGCTCCTTCACCGCCTCCGGCGTGGAGACGCGGCAGGCGTTCGCCCCGTGCGCTTCCGCCAGTTTGACGAAATCGGGGAGGTAGCGGGGCGAATCCGCGATTCCTTCGTTCCCGCCGCGACCGTGCTGGCTGAGCGTCACGCCGGAATAGCGTTTCCCGTAGAAAAGCTCCTGCCACTGGCGCACCATGCCGAGGTAGGTGTTGTTCAGGATGACCACGAGGATCGGCAGCTTGTGTTCGACCGCCACGACCAGTTCCTGGAAATTCATCTGGATGCCGCCGTCCCCCGTGATACAGACCACGCGCTTGTCCGGGCGTCCGAGCTGGGCGCCGATCGCCGCCGGCAACCCGAACCCCATCGTGCCGAGTCCGCCGGAGGAGAGGAACTGGCGCGGCGTCTTGCAGGGGTAGTACTGCGCCGCCCACATCTGGTTTTGCCCGACATCCGTCGCAATGATCGCTTCGCCGTTCGTCGCCTCCCACACCTGCTCGATCACGTACTGCGGCATCAACGTGCCGGGGATCGACGGGTAGGAATACGGGTGGCGCGATTTCCAGGCAAAAACCTGTTCCAGCCACGCTTCGTGCTTGCTGGACTGGACGAGCGGGAGGAGCTTGGGCAGCAGGTCGCGCAGGTCGCCGTTGATGCTGAAGTCTGTCCGCACGCTCTTTCCGATGGCGGAGCAGTCGATGTCTACGTGAACGATTTTCGCACGCGGGGCGAATGCGGCGAGTTTCCCGGTCACGCGGTCGTCGAAACGGGCGCCGAAGGCGAGCAAGAGGTCGCAGTTGTAAATCGCCTTGTTCGCGGCGAGCGTGCCGTGCATCCCCGCCATGCGCAGCGAGAGCGGATCGTCGCACGGGAAGATGCCGATCCCCATCAACGTCTCGCAGACGGGGATCGAGGCTTTGCGCGCCAGTTCCGCGAGGCATCCGGGGATGCCGCCCCCGACGGCGCCGCCGCCGACATACAGGAGGGGCGACTGCGAGGCGTTGATGAGCGCGGCGAGGCGGGCGACGGAATCGTCATCGACGGATCCCGCCGGACGGTAGGCGCGGATGTCGATGTGTTCGGGTTCGACCGCCGCGGTGAGCTGCTGCTGGATGTTCTTTGGGATATCGACCACGACGGGACCGGGTTTCCCGCTGGTGGCGATGTAGAACGCCTTGGCGAGGGTGGCGGGCAGTTCGTCCACGTTGCGGACAAGGAAATTGTGTTTGGTGACGGACCGGGTGATCCCGACGACGTCCGCCTCCTGGAAGGCGTCGTTGCCGATCATGTTCAAGGAAACCTGCCCCGTGATGCAGACCATCGGGATGCCGTCCATGTTCGCCGTCGCGAGGGCGGTCACGGTATTGGTCGCCCCAGGGCCGGACGTCACGAGGCAGCACCCCGGCTTTCCCGTGGCGCGGGCGTAGGCGTCCGCCATGTGCGCGGCGCCTTGTTCGTGGCGCGACAGGATAAAACGTAGCGGGGCGTCGTAGAGGCAGTCGAAAATGTCGATCACATAACCGCCCGGATACCCGAAAAGGACTTCGCAGCCGGCGTGAATCAGGCCGTCCACGACGCAGCGCGCCCCCGTCCGTTTCTTCGGCGCACACTTGAGTTCAGTTTCCGTAGTGTTCATAACGCGGCGAAGTATACCATATCCGGGGGTGTTAGGGGAAATGAAAAAAGTTTCCTCGATTTTTGGAAAAACGGCTACTTTCCCACGAATAAATCCTAATAGGACGTAGAATCATGAACATGATCTTTGTGACGTTTCTCGCTGGATACGGAGCCTTTGCCGCTTTTCAGGCCATGGCACAGGCCCCGGGGGAGTCGCGTGCCGCCAAAGTTCCTTCCGCCGCGAAGGAGGCTGACGCGGCTTTTTCCGTTACGCCGGATTTCAATGCCGTGTTGCCCGGGACGGGGACGCTGGAGGAGCGGTTCGACGCCTTTGCGCGTCAGACGGGTATCCGTTTCGGCGAGCCGGATGCTTCGGGGCGGGTCTTCTACACGGCGGCGGTCGACGTCAATGCCGAACCGTCGGAGTCTTCGTTCGTGACGGAACGGCTCTCCTCGTTCATGCGGGCGAAGGGGGATGCCGTTGCCCAGCATATCCGGCGGATGAACGGCCTCCATCCCGGCGAGCCGGCCAAGGTGGCGGAAAGCAAGCGCGGCCTTTGCGTCACGCAGACGCTAGAGGGAAAGTCCGCCGAGGGGGCGGCGCGCATCGGGGTCATTCTCCGTTACGACCCCGTTGTGGACGCGCTTGTCCGCGACGTCGCGGACGGCCGTGACGCGACGCGCGCCCCCGTTTCCCAGGGACTCCCCGCACGGGCGTTCCTGCCGTCGGATACCGCCGCGCTGGTGCAGAGTTTCGGTTCGCGTTTCTTCTACAATGAACGGGGTATCCCCTCGCTGGTCGTGTTCGGGCAGTGGCCGGCGGGCGACGGCGAAAAAGACCCCCGGCGCCTGCTGCGGCTCCGGGAGGACGCGATGAACAAGGCGGGGAACATCGCGCTGGCGTTTCTCGACGGATTTCTGGCGGAACGGGGGATCCTTCTCGACGGGATGGATCTGTTCCGTCAGTCGGAACTGCTTTTCCGCGAAGTGGTCAAACACCCGTCTGGCACGGCCGTGGCGGTTTGCGCGTACAGCTGGCGATTCCCCGTCACGGAAAAGGTCGAGACGAAAGAGGCGGTGCCACCTTCGTTTGTCCCCCAAAAGAAGGGGGTATTCAGCGGCGGCTTGTCAATCGACTACGATTTCTGAGCGTTTTCCGGCGATACGCCGCAAAGGACACAAAAAAGGCAACCCGGCGGGAAAGCCGCACGGGTTGCCGGAGTGTGGTTGGTTGTGCCGTTAGGCGGAGGCGGGGTCCAGCACCCAGCCGTTGGAGAGCGGCTGCGCGATCAGGGCGTTCGCCGCCGCGTTGCCGGGAAACTCCTGGCGGACGGGATCCCAGCGGAGGTTCTTCTGCCCGGTGCGCAGACCGATGTTCGCGATGTGCGAGATCGTGATGGAACGGTGTCCGACTTCGCAGGGCGTGATCGTCTCGCCGCCGTCGTAGATGCAGGAGATGAAGTTTTTCTCGTGCTGTCCGCTGACATAGAGGCGCACGTCCTTTTCGCTCAACCTCGTGCGGTAAAGCTCCGGCGGGATGGTCGTCATCTTGCCGCGGCACACGAAAATCTCGCGTCCTTTTTCCCCGATGAAGCGGAGCCCGTTGCGGAAACGGTTGGAGACGAAGGCGCGCGTGCCGTCCTCGTAGACCACTTCGAAGGAATATTCGCCGGCGATGTTCCAGACGGGGTCGGAAAGATCCATGTCGCCGACGATGTTTTCAACGGCGACGGGGCCGCTCTTGTCCTTGCCGAGGGCCCACTGGAGGATGTCGAGATGGTGTGCGCCCCAGTCGGTGATCATGCCGCCGCCGTAGGCGAGGTTGAATCGCCAGGACATGGGGGCGTGGATCGCCGGGATGAACTCGCGCCGGGCGGCCGGCCCCTGCCACATCTCCCATCCGTCCTTGCCGAAATAGTCCGGAACCTTCGCGGCCGCCTTCGCGACCCATTCGTTTTTCTTCCCGAACGAGAGGAACTTGCCGCCCGGAAGACCGATTTCGATGCGCTGGAGTTTTCCGAGGTAACCGTTACGGACGAACTCGCATGCGCGGCGGAACTCGTTCGAGGAACGCTGCTGCGAACCGACCTGGAAGGTGATACCCGTCTCCGCGACGGCTTTTACCATCGCCTTGCCCTGCCCGATGGAGAGGGACATGGGCTTCTGGCAGTAAACGTGCTTGCCTTTACGAGCGGCGTAGATGGCGTTGAGCGCGTGCCAGTGGTCCGGCGTGCTGATGACGACGGCGTCGACGTCGCTGTCCAGCAGTTCGCGGAAGTCGGTGAACGTCCGGCAGGCGTTGTAGCCGGGGTTCTTGGTCTTTTCGGCGTAGAATGCATTGACACGCGCCTTGCAGGGGGCGAGGCCGCCGCCCCGCTGGGCCTTGTACCCGTACAGCTTCTCCGTGCCGCGGTTGGGGTCGCTCACCGCCGTCACCTGGACGCGGTCGTTGTTGAGGAAGTTGCCGATGTTGTCGTGCGCCATCGTCCCGTAGCCGATGAACCCGACGTTGATGCGTTCAGAAGGCTTCGGACGCTTGGCGGGCACGATTCCCGCGGCGCTGACCAGTCCGGCGGGAAGGATGGTGAAAACGGGCAAAGAGGCCATTCCCTTCAGCAGAGACCGGCGAGAACAGGTTGTTTTGTGCATGAGGATTCTCCCTAACGTGATCGTCGAAAACGTCATTTTCCCACGTCCCCTCCGGAAAGTCAATCGAATGCGTTTGAGAACTTTCGCATTTTTTTCAAATCGGAGTAGGAATGGGAGGCGGGATTTGCTAAAATGCGGGGCGGGAAAAGGAGTCTATCATGCAAATGAAATCATTGTTCAAGGTCGCGTTCGCCCCGTTGTCGGCCGTCGCGCTCATCACGTTCTGTGTGTCTACCGCCCGGGCGGAAGACGCTTTCGCGCTCCCCCGTTCGGAGTTCGCGAAGTACTATCGGCAGATCACCGGCAAGGATGCGCCGGAGGGAATCGTGGCGTTCGCTATCGACCCCAAGGTGTCGAAGTCGGGGAACGATGCGTATGCGATCGTTTCGGGCGACAAGACCGTCACCATCACCGGCTCCAACACGCGCAGTGTGTGGTACGGCCTCTACGACCTCCTTGAACGGCGCGGCGGCTGCCGGTGGTTCTGGGACGGCGACGTGGTGCCGAAGAAGGAATCGATCGACTTTTCCAACCTCGACGTCCACGAGGAGGCGCGTTTCGAGTATCGCGGCCTGCGCTACTTCGCGCACCGCGGCCTCACGCGCTTCCAGGCGGAGCACTGGGGGCCGGAGGATTGGAAGAAGGAGATCGACTGGATCCTCAAGCGCCGCCTCAACGTGTTCATGCTCCGCATCGGGCAGGACGACCTCTTCCAGCGGGCGTTCCCCGACGCGTGCGCCTACCCCGATCCGTCGAAGCCGCTCCCCGGCGCGGGGACGGGCTACAACGACCGCTCGCTTTTCTGGAGCCTCCAATTCCGGGGCAAGCTCCGCGACAACCTCCAGAAATACGGCTTCGAGCGCGGCCTGATGGTGCCGGAGGACTACGGCACGATGACCCACTGGTACGCGCCCACGCCGCTCGACTACATCGAGAACCGCAAGCCGCCGTTCTATCCGGGCGCGGATAGCCGTCCGGAGAACAACCGCGTGTGGGACGTGCGCGACGAGCGCTGGATCGACGAATACTGGAAGATGACGAAGACCGCCGTCGAGACCTACGGCACGGGCGCGCCGGAGCCGCGTCTCCTCCACACCATCGGCACGGGGGAGCGCATCCTCTCCACAGACAAGAAGGAGAACTTCAAGCTCAAGGTCCTCGGACTCCAGCGCTTCATGTCGCGCGTGGAGCGCGATTACCCCGACGCGAAGCTGCTCATGCCGGGCTGGGACTTCTA
>JAGCVN010000036.1 GCA_017962315.1 Kiritimatiellia bacterium | reverse complement strand
CGCGAACGGAATGTTCTCGAGTTCTCCCAGTATTTCGGCCCTGCGGCGCTTTTGTTCTTTCATGTTCTATAGAATACCAAAGAATATGGCGTTTGTCAATGGGGTTTTGAAAGTTTTTGCAGAAAAATCTCGTTGCACCCCATTGCCACGAAAAGCCAGACCCTTCGAAATGGACTGACCCAAGAAGCCACGGGCCCCATCTCGGCCCCCGTCATTGGATTCGGCGAGCTAGTCACGGATATCCCCCGACGAACAGCACTCAGAACAAGTCGAGCTGCGTGTCCTCGGCGAGCCACACGCTCCCCATGCCGCCCTGGCCGAGCTGCCGCACCACGCGGTAGCGGTTCGCGAGGAGCGTCCCCTCGCCGTTCCCAGCTATCGTCCGTGCGTCATTGATCGTGTTGTAGATCATTCAGACCCCTTCATCAGTACTGTTTCTCGCCCACGAGCTCGCAGTTGGCCATCTTCGGGCCGCGGTACTGCACGAGGATGAGGTGGAGGGTCGTGTCTTTCGCGAGGGCGGGGATTTTCCTGTCCTTCGCGTATGTCTTCAGCTGCGCGACGCCCTCCTTGCGTTGCGCCTCCAGCTCGGCTTTCTTCGCGCCCTTCTTGAGGTACTTGAACTCAACGATGTAGCTGTGCGGCACGTCGCCGTAGTAGTGACGCTCCGGGAAGAGGAAGAAGTCGCAGTTGCCGTGCGACATCTCCAGCTCAGCACAGGTGATGAACTGCGGCAGATGTCCCATCTCGCACTGGAAGTACCCCTGCATGCGCACCTCGCCGTCGATACCGCCGCGTATCGGCGTCGTCTCAGCGAAGTTCTTCGACACCAGCTCAAAGAACTCCCGCCACTTCCCCTCGTAGGCGAATGACTGCGCTGCTGAGTCCAATTCAGATATAACTTTCCAATTCTTAAAGTATTGCTCTCGAAGAAACTCATTCCTTTGATGGGAAATTGAAAGGTTTTGCGCCGCGAGTTCCATTTCGTAACCGATCTTCCCTTTTCTCGACCGAAATCTATCAAACGGAAGCCTCGTATTGGGATCAATCATGTTTCTCGGACGCATATCGTAAAATACAAGGCTTTCAAGGTAATACAAGACCGACAAAGGATCAAGAACGCACTCCACGCCCACCTTCTTCTTCGCGAAACAGTAGCCACCGTACCAAGGCTTGATGGAATTCACGACCTCCTCTGGATTGTCAGACTTATACACGCCCGTACCCTTGAAATCACGGTACATTTGAAGTACTTCCGCCTCGGAAAAGCCTAGTGCAGCGTTGAAGTCGGGGTCCATGGAGAGGTTCGTCGCGATGTTGAAGCCGCTCGTGAGGTCGTCCAGCGTCACGGGCGAGACGCCCGTCATGAAGGTGCGGTCGAACTCGCCCTTGAACTTCTTGAACCAATTGCGGTAAAACCCCGCGCCGTGCGTGATCTCGCGGTAGTCCGTCACCCCAGATGCACGGATCATCTGGTTCGTGAAGTTGTCATACTCGTCGATGATCAGATAGAGGGGAATGCCGATTGTCCTGCTGCGCGCGGTGACGGCCGCGATCTTCTCCTCGGCAGTCTTGCCGGGGAAAGCGGTCTTGAAGGCATCATCGTAATGCTCTGAATAACGGAACAGAAACTCTTCGAGCATTGATGCAATATGTTTCTCAAACGACTCCTGAAGTTCTCGTCCCGTCCCGCCGACCTTGGAGAAGTCGAGCTTCAGCGTCATGAAGCGATTGGCGTTCTCCATGGGGTGCTTGCCGATCCACAAATCGCCGAAAAGCTTCTTGAAGTCCTTCTTCTGGTTGAGGTCGTAATAGCTCTCCATCATCGCGATGAAGAGCGACTTGCCGAACCGACGCGGACGGACGAAGAAGATGAAGCTGTCCCGCGCCTCCATCTGCGCGAGGTACTCCGTCTTGTCCACGTAGTAGTACCCCTCCCTGCGAAGGCGCCTGAAATCCATGATCCCGTAGGGGATCTTAAGGTCTGTGCGCTTTTTCCTCATGTGCGTATCTTACCACTCTCGCACCATTCGTCAATTCCAGACTTGCAAACCACGCATGGATGGACTACGCTACGCTCCGCTTCTGGGTTTTGAGATTTGTACCTTGCGTTTTTCACGATGACCGTATCCGTCCTAACAGAAACCGGGGCAGGCAAGCTTTTTGATTACGCCGTCCCGCCCGAACTCGCCGCCCGCGTCAAACCGGGGCAGCGGGTGCGCGTACCTTTCGGTTCGCGCATGGTCACGGGGTACATCGCGTCCGTAGAGAGGGGGGGCGGTGCCTCAAAAGACGCGGGGGACGAGGTCGGCGTCCCCGCCCAGCTTTCCCTTTTCGGCGGCGTAGAGACACCCTCGTTACGTCCGCTCGCGACGATTGAAGACGAGGTCCCGTTCTTCTCTCCCGCCCTTTTGAAGCTGGCCTTCTGGATGGCGCAGTACTTTTTCGCGCCGCTGGAGAGCGTATTCCGCTGTATCCTCCCTGCGGCCGTCCGGAACCCCGGCGCGAAGGCGCGCGTCCAGCTCTACGTCGAAGCGGTGCAGCCGCCCCCGCCCGACGCGGAAGCGCCCACGCCCAAACAGGCGGAAGTCCTCGCAGGCATCGTCCGTGTCGGCGGAGGCTGGCTCACCGCCCTTCCGAAAGAGTTCTCCTGTTCCGAAGGGGTCATCCGCGCATTGGAGAAAAAAAAGCTGGTGACGATCGAGCCGTTGCAGCGGCGGCGCGACCCGCTCGCCCGGCGCAAGGTGCTGCCGACGACGCCCCTCCCCCTCACCCCGGAACAAGCGGGGGCGCTCGCGCAGATCCGCGAGGTTCTGGACACCCCCGGAAAACGCAAGCCCCTATTGCTTTTCGGCGTTACGGGATCGGGTAAAACCGAGGTTTACCTACAGGCGATCGCGCATATCCTGAGCCGTGGCGGCGGGGCGATCGTGATGGTGCCGGAAATCTCCCTGACACCGCAGACCGTGCAACGGTTCGCGGGGCGTTTCGGTTCTTGCGTCGCCGTCCTGCACAGCGCGCTGAGCGACGGCGAACGTTTCGACGAATGGCACCGGATCCGGACGGGCGAGGCAAAGGTCGTCGTCGGCCCGCGTTCCGCCGTATTCGCACCCGTGCAGCGGCTGGGCATGATCATCGTGGACGAAGAACACGAACCCTCCTACAAGCAGGAGGATGTGCCCCGTTACAACGGCCGCGACGTGGCGGTGGTGCGCGCGCACCTGGAGGGGTGCGCCGTCGTCCTCGGTTCCGCCACGCCCTGCATGGAGACCTGGCACAACGTCGCGGTCGGGAAGTACGCCATCGCGAAGATGCGGTCGCGCGTGGCGGGGCGCCCGATGCCCGCCGTCAACGTGGTAGACATGCGGCTTGAAACGGCGAGGACGGGGCACGCGCAGATTTTTTCGGGCGATCTGCTTGAAGCGTTGAAACTCCGACTGGAGCGCGGACAACAGTCCATCCTCTTCCTCAACCGGCGCGGTTACGCCACCTCGCTCACTTGCCCCAAATGCGGGTATACGGCGGAGTGCGGCGACTGTTCCGTCGCCTACACCTACCACCGTGCGGACGATTGCCTCCGCTGCCACATCTGCGGCGCATGGAAACCGGTTCCGGCACGGTGCCCCGAATGCGGCGACCCTGCCTTCCGGTATTCCGGTTTCGGGACGCAGCGCGTGGAGCTCGCCCTCCAGAAATGTTTTCCCGGGGCGCGGATTTTGCGCATGGACGCGGACGTCACCGCGCGAAAACATTCCCACGACGAAATCCTCTCGGTCTTCCGGGCCGGCCGCGCCGACATTCTGATCGGGACACAGATGATTGCCAAGGGTCTGGACTTTCCGAACGTCACCCTTGTCGGCGTCTTGATGGCGGACACCTCCCTGAACCTTCCCGACTTCCGTGCGGGGGAACGAACCTACCAGCTGCTCGCGCAGGTGTCCGGGCGCGCCGGACGGGCCGAACTGCCCGGCGAGGTCTTCATCCAGACTTACGCGCCCGGACATCCCGCGGTACGCGCCGCCGCAGGGGACGACGGGTTCGAGCCGTTCGCGTCCCAGGAACTCGCCGAACGCGCGGAGGGCCGCTATCCGCCCTACGAACACCTCACCTGCCTCACTTTCAAAGGACGGGACGAGGACAAACTCCGCCTGACGACCGCACGGTATGCGGCGGAACTCAAGGCAGCAGCCGCGCCGGGAATCCGCGTCTCGGACGCCGTGCCGTGCAACCTTTCAAAGGCGAAGGGGTATTTCCGGTATCAGGTGATCCTGTTCGCCCCTTCGTCGCGCGCCATCTTGAACGTGCTGCAATCCGTGCTCGCCCGCTTCCCCGTGCAGAACGATGTCTCGCTGTCGGTGGACGTGGACGCACTCAACCTAGGATGAAACCGATGCTGAATCAAAAACAACAGGACGCGGACGAACTCGTGAAGGCCGCGCGAAACGCGGCGAAAGCCGCTTATTGTCCCTATTCAAACTATCCCGTCGGAGCGGCGCTCCGGCTTCGCGACGGACGGATCGTGACGGGATGCAACATCGAGAACGCCTCCTACGGGCTTTGCAACTGCGCGGAACGAACCGCGATTTTCAAGGCGGTTTCAGAGGGCGGGCGGGCGTTCACCGCGCTCGCCGTCTGCGGCGGGAAAGAACGTCCCGCCTATCCCTGCGGAGCCTGCCGCCAGGTCATCGCGGAATTCTGTCCGTCCGACATGCCCGTCTACATCGCCCCGTTGGAGGGGGGTGACATCGCGGCGACCACCGTCGCTGAACTTCTGCCGCTCACTTTTTCGCTATAACCGCCCTCATTGCCCTTGCGTTCGATGGTGAAAGTTGGTATCCTTACCGGTAGACATGAAACCCATTTCAGAGAACAACTGCGACTTTCCTTCCCTGCGGGGATCGGGATGCCTGTACGTGGATAAGACGGCGTGGTTCCATCGTCTCGCCTCGGCCGGAGGGCGGAAGATGTTCTTCCTCGCACGCCCGCTCCGCTTCGGCAAGTCGTTGACGATCTCCACCCTCGAGGCGATGTTCCAGGGAAGGCGCGAGTTGTTCGGGGGTCTCGCCATCATGGACACTGACCGGGACTGGAGGAAGAAGTACCCTGTCATCCACCTCGACATGGGGATGTGCGCGACGGAGGACTACGACAGGTTTTTCGCGAACCTGCCGGAATGCGTGAAACACGGGCTTGTGGGTGCCGGGTGCAGATACAATCCGAAGCTGACGCCGGAAGCCAACTTCGACAACGCCATTGACGTCCTTGCAAAGAGGAGCGTCCCGCCCGTCATCCTGATCGACGGGCGCCCCGCCCCCGTGGCGAAGGCGCAGAAGGACGCGGGGGTGGCGGAGCGCGTGCGCGCCTCCCTCGCGCCGGTCTACGGACAGATGAAAGACCGCTCCGGGAAGATCCGTTTCCCGATGATCACGAGGGGCGGCAAGGTCACGCAGCCTTCGACTTTCTCCACGCTCTCGTCGCTCGCCGATATTTCCTTTGAGGACGCCTACACCGCCATGTCCGGCTACACGGAGGGCGAACTCGACCGCTACTTCTCCGGGCACATGGAGGCGTACCGCGCCGAACTCAAGCGCCTCTGCAACGGCTACCGCTTCTGGCTCGGCAAGGGGGGGAATGTTTACAATCCCGTCTCCATCAACCACGCGACGGTGAACCCAAAGGACGAATTCAAACTCTACCGGGCGGAGACGGGGAAGGCGTCGTTCCTGATGAACCTGATCGCCAGAAGAGGCGTCTTCGCGGTCGATCCGGAGGAACTGGAGAACGTCTCAAAGGCGACGCTGGACGTGTCCGACCTCCGCAGGTCCCCGGTCGCGGGAATGCCCTACCAGCCCGGCTACCTTACGATACTGGACTACAGCAAGAAGGCGAAGAGGTTGACCCTCGGCATTCCCAACGCAGAGCGGACCGACCGCGCCGCGCGCGGTGTAGATGAGGGTAAGTTTCTGAAAACAACATGGACAACTCAAAACAACGTTTGGTTCTTCCGCGCACAACCATGCGCGGTTATGAAAACGTCGCGCGGTTGCGCGGCGAAAGAAGGATGTTGTCTTTACAAGTTGTTTCGGTTGTCACCAATCGAACTTACAGGCAAGGTACGGGAGGATTTCCCGAACCTGATGAGCGGACTCGTGGCAGACCACCCCTGCGGCATGTACATCTTCGAATTGAAGGCGGGCAGGCCGCCGAAGGTCGCGCGATGTCGCAGGCGCAGCGCAAGAAGCATGCCTCGCCGTATCGCGCCGCCGGCAAGCCCGTCCGGGCGGCGGGCCTTTCCTTCAACGGCAGATCTTGTCAGTTCAAGGGCGGCGTCGCCGAGACAGTGAAGTGAACTCCACATCAGGAAGGAACGAAAAGGAAAGAAGTTATGAAGACCACAAAAATCGTTACCGTTGCAGCTATGGGCATTGTGTCGTTGTTTGCGGCGGGCACGGCGTCCGGAGCGATGCGTCCTACGCCTGAGTACCTGAAAAGCGCGGTGGTGTACCAGATCGTGCTGCGCAACTTCACGCGCGACGGCACGTTCAAGGCCGCGGCGGAGATGCTGGAGCACGTGCGCGGCGCGGGCATCGACGTGGTGTACCTGTGTCCATTCGTGGAGATGGACCGCGACATGGACAAGTCGGGCTGGAGCAGGCGCCAGAAGGCGAGCGGCTTCGTCACGCCCAAGAACCCATACCGCATCTCGAACTACGACAAGATCGACCCCGAATACGGCGGCGACGCCGACTTCAAGGCGTTCAGCGACAAGGCGCACGCGCTCGGCATGAAGGTGTACATGGACCTCGTCTACCTCCACTGCGGGCCGAACAACGTGATGAAGGACATGTTCCCCGACGCCTTCCAGAAGAACGCGGACGGCACGGTGCGCACGACGAAGTGGCACTTCCCGTACGTCAACTTCGCCTCGAAGGACGTGCGCAAGTACTTAATCGACTCGATGCTCCACTGGATCAGCCTCGGGTGCGACGGCTTCCGCTGCGACGTGGGCGACAAGGTGCCGATCGACTTCTGGGTGGAGGCGGTGTCGGCGTGCCAGAAGGTGAAACCCGAACTCGTGATGATCAACGAAGGCACGAATCCCGAGTGGCTGGAAAAGGCGTTCGACGCCTGCTACGCCTGGCCGTGGAGCTTCTCGATCCGCAACTTCCTCACGCCGTCCCTGCACGGACAGGTGACCGCGAAGAACAAGACGCTCGACCAGAAGATGCCGGGCGTGCGTACCTACGAGGCGAATATTCCGAAAGACTCCTTGATGTTCTGCTTCATGGACAACCACGACACGGCCGCCGACGACTGGGAGAACCGCTTCGACCGCGTCAACCCCGTCGAGGCCGGCAACGCGGCGTTCGTGCTCACGTTCCTGCGTCGCGGCCTGCCGCTCGTCTTCAACGGCAACGAGATCGCCGACAACTCGCTCAACACGTTCTTCGCGCCCGTCGAGGATCTCGGCCGCGCACGCAAGACCGTTGATTGGGCGCGCGCACTCCAGCCCGCCGGACAGAAGCGCCTCGCGCTCATCCGCGCGCTCGCGAAGCTGCGCCACGAAAACAAGGTGTTCTCCGAAGGCTCGCAGGAGTGGGTGACGGCGGGCGAGAAGGAGGGCGCGATCGCGTTTGTGCGCCGGTTCGGGGACAAGGCCGTGTTTGTGGCTGCGAACCTCACAGGCAAGGCCGTGGAGTTCAAGACAGACGTCAAAGGGTGCGGGAACGCGATCCTCGCAGAACGCGGCGGGGTGTCTGCCGACGGCACGTGCCGCCTCGGTTCGTGGGGGTATGTCGTTTTGGGATGTCGATGAATATAAAAAAGGGGAGGATGCTAAAAATGAAGCGGAGGCGTTTTCTCGCGACGGCAGCCGGCGCACTTGTGTCGGGCGCGTTTGCGGACCAGGCGAAAGGAGGGGTAGACGCCCGTGTGGAGGAAAATCTGAAACGGAACTGCAATCCGGAGATGATCGCCAGAATCGACGACTGGCAGCAGGAGACGACTCTTTCCAAGGCGGAGGATTATGGACGTTATTGGCGTGACGGCAAGACGCGCGGATTGGGTTCGCTCGAAAAGGTGGAACGCGCCTTCAAGAAGGTGTTCCGCGAGGTGAAGGAGACCAAGGTTGAATCGATCCCTGCCGTCTGGAGCGTCTACAACATGGGGTATGTCGTCAAGACGCCGCAATCGATATTCTCGATCGACCTTGTCCACCGGAGGGCGCACGAATTCGCTCCGTTCCTCGATTTCGCGCTGGTCACGCACAATCACGCCGACCACTTCCACAACAGACTTTACAACCGGCTGAATGCCGCGGGAAAGGTCGTGATCTCTAACTTCCTCGACAACTACGGCGTGTGGGGCAAAACCAAAAAGATGTCCGGCGGCGGTTATACCCGCGCCGAAAAGGAGTTCTCCATCAAGGACGTGAAAATCCGCACGTCGCTCGTGGATCACAACCAGTACTTGATCGATTTCACGACCGCCTTTGAAATCCGCGTAGGCGACTGGAGGCTGTTCCACACCGGTGACTGCGGCGTCTCGACAAAGCTTCGAACCACATGGGGTAGCCCCGACCTCTGGCTCTTCTTCCCGATGGGCAGCATCGACGTGGCCGACGCTGTCCGCCGCGTCCTTCCGAAACGAGTCGTATTCGGGCACCTGTGGGAACTCGGACACAAGTCGGGACGGCTCGAGGCGCCGTTGATCAAGCGGTCCCTCGAAGCGGCTTCGCCCTATTGCGGCGACGTGGCCCCGGCGTTCTGGGGAGATCGAATCATCTAACACAAGAGGCAGTTCACATCAGGGGAGAAAAGTCATGGCTCATTCATCTGGATCGTTCAACCGTCGGGCGTTTCTGCGTTGCGGCGTTTCTGCGGGAATCGTGACGGGATTCCCGGTCATCCTTCCGGCGAGCGTTCTAGGAGCGCAGGCGCCGTCGAAAAAACTTGCGCTCGGCGTCATTGGCTGCGGGCGCATCGCCCACGCCTACAACGTACCGTCGTGCCTACGGAACGGCGGTAGGGACTACTGCGATTTCATCGCGCTCTCGGATGTCGACCTCGCGCGTCTCCGTAGCCTCAAAGGGCGTCTCGCCGGGAAGAAGATGCAGGGGCGCGACCTCGTCGCCGACGCGCGTTGCCACCAAGACTATCGGAAATTGCTGGCCGATCCTGCGATCGACGGCGTGCTCATCGCCACGCCGGATTTCTGGCACGCGCAGATCGCCGTCGAGGCCTGCCTCGCCGGAAAGGATGTCTTTCTCCAGAAGCCGATGGCGCTGACGGTCGGCGAAGGCCGTGCGATCGTGAACGCGGCGAAGAAATGCGGACGCATCCTGCGTACCGGCACCCAACAGCGCACGGAAGAGAACTTCATCCACGCCGTCGAATGTGTGCGCGAAGGCCGCATCGGCAAGGTCGTGCGCGTGGAAGTCGGCGTGCCGGACGATCCGCAAGAATACAACCTTCCGCTCGAGGAACCAGTGCCGGCGGACTTCGACTGGAATATGTGGCAGGGGGCGGCGCCGGCGGCACCCTATGCACAGATCCGCAGCCACCAGAGGGGCAGAGACGGCAAGGTGAACTTTACGCGACCCGGCTGGATGACGATCCAGTCGTACACCATGGGTATGGTCGCCAACTGGGGTGCGCACCACATGGATACGGCGATTCGCGGCCTCGGCGAAGAACTCGGCGGCCCCGCGACGGTGGAAGGGACGTGTGAATACCCGAAACGCAGATTGTGGGATGTACACGGCGACTGTGACATCACGTGGACGTACCCTTCCGGCGCAACAATCAACATGGCGTCAACCCGCAAGTATCCGTGCGGGGTCCGTTTCGTCGGCGAGAAAGGCGACTGGGTATTCTGCGGGTTTGCGGGCAAGCAGACGAAGAGCGACCCCGTTGGCGTTTCCACGAGCAAGCTCGCCGGAATGCCGATCGCCGCAAACCGCAAAGGTATCCTCGAAGATCCGGTCTCCAAGCCGCTCCTGCGTCCGATGGAACATAACCGCGAATGGGTGGAAGAGATGCGCACGCGTGGGCCGCTCGCCATGCCTCTTGAAGAGGCGCAGCGTACCTCCGTCGCGTGTGTGCTCGGTTACACCGCGCTGAAACTCGGACGGAAACTCAAGTGGGACGCCAAGGCCGAACGGTTTATCGAGGACGAAGAAGCCAACAAGACCCTCTTCCGTGAAGAACGCGACGGTTTCGGCGTCAGGCGCTACCTGAAAGAACTTGCGTAAAAAGGGAAAGCCTTGACATTCGCCATTATTTGCGGGGCGTTCCAAGCCGTTTGGAACGCAAATGCCTTTGCCTTGAAAATGGTGGAGGTAAGGGGAGTCGAACCCCTGGCCTTTTGAATGCCATTGGTATTCCACAGCATAACAGGCAAAGCAAGAGTGTGACAGAAACGTATTTTTACGGACGTTTTGTTTCATGCAGGTTACCTTATGCTCATGCCATTCGGTCGTGTGTTGTAGGTTTGTTTTAATCCCCATGCCGCACCTGCGGCTGGGAAACTCATATCAAATCAGTGCGTAATCTTTCTATAGTTTGCGTGATCGAATTCGCATCCGTCACATTGCGCAGCGTGATTTCAAGATCCCCCATGGCCGCAGTCCCAATATCGATGGTTGCGTATCCAAACAACCGTCCAACGAGAGATTGCTTAACGAAAACGGCTCTTATATCCGATAAGTGGACGGCGGATATAGTTTTTCGGAGGATACCCACATTACTTATAACGCGGGTTTTAGTCAGAATATATGTTTCGCTGATTACATCAATCGTTGAGCGAATCACGCTACACGTGATCCAAAAAACGGCAACCGTCGCGACAATCCAACCACCCCAATAGCTAGACACCAATAAGCTTATCGGCAAAAACATTCTCGGTAAAACCGTTCGGATTGTCGGATGTCGTATAATGATGATTTCATGGTTTTTAATTGCTTTCATGGCGCATATTGTAGCCAAAGTATGGTAATATGCAACACTAATTTACAAATCTTAAGAAAACTCAGTTTTTATAGTTGACACAGGGGTGGGACTTATGTCACAATCGTAGATGTCTTTGGGCGGCAAAGGGCAACTCAAAGTACAAAAACAGAAAGGATGAACAGATGGGGAAAAAAATGAGCATGGTTGCGCTCGACAAGTACGAGAAGCGATTGTCGGTGGATGTGCGTGTCTTCGTGAAGTACGAGAAACGTGCCGACGCCGCCGGAATCAGCGTCGCCGCCGCGATGAACGCGGTACTCGACGACGAGGTTGCAAACGATCCGTGGACAAGGGAGGACGAGCAACGCGCCCGCGCCATTATCGACGCCAACTTTGAGAAACGTGAAACTAAGAAAGCAAAGAAAGGAATCCGCTAACATGAAGACCATCAAGACATTCCGCCACCTCTTCAACCCCCAGACGTGGGTGAAGATCGAGAACCGCGCCAGGAAAGAGGGAAAGACCCCAGAAGCCGTTGCGTGTTTTATTTTGTCCAACCGGGTGGGACTTATACCTGCCGCGACAAAGTGAAGCCGCCCGCTCCGGCCGCTTGCCCTTTTTTTGGGGCGCTGCGGGTGGGACTTATACCAAAGACGACAGACCATGAACAACACGGCATACGACGCGGGCCGCGCTCCGCGAGATCGAGTGCCGGGCGGCGACCGCCCTTGCGAATCAATCGAACTCAAGGCGCACGTTGCTCGGTTGGGGGTGGCAAGAAGACTACCCGCCGCAGAAGTAATTGCACACGACGCAAGCCCGGCGGCGTCGACCAGAAACGCCGGGCAACCCTTGATTAAAACCCCAAAACACGAAAGGACACAATGAAACAGACCACCAGACAGACCACCAGACAGACCACCACGGTAGGCGAAGCCTCGGCGCCCGTAACTGCCGAGAAGCCCAGCGTGATCCTTGTGCGCTTCTGGCCGAACGAAATCGAGGAAATGAAGAACGAAACAGGTGCGACCGCCGAAGCGACCGCCGTCGCCTGTTTCGTGCGTAAGAACCTCAAGAAGAGGGGGCTGAAGCGATGAAGCCGGAAAAACCGATCATGACCGACGCGGAGGTTGCCGAGTTTTTCGGCATATCCGTGCGGACGCTCCAAAGGCGGGCGAAGAATCCGAAAAGCGGGGAACTGCGGCTCACCGACGCTGTTCACTGCGTTGTCGGGGGCAAACGCTTTTGGGTACGCGAGAGCGTGATGAGGCTTGCCGGGATCACAAACGCGACGAAGGAAACGACGCGATGAACATTCAGGACATTATGCTCCGCGACATCCGGGACGAGGAACGCAAGCAGCGCGAACGCGACGAGTGCGGCTTTCCGTGGCTTGTCGTTGCCGTGTGGATTGCGGTTGCGCTTACCGCATTGGTCGCGGCGTTTGTAGGCGGTATGTGCTTCCAGATCCGTTGCGACCTGAAAGCCGACCGCGACTTCGCGGCATGGTGTGACCGCGTGGAACGCGAGGCGACCGAACGCGCCCGCGCCATGAGCAACTACGAACTTCTGAACGCGACGAGGCGCGAGTGCGCCGACGCCGCGAACAGGTAAACCAACCAACAAAAACCGAAAGGACGAAAACCATGATGAGACAAGAGTACATCGCCGGGCTTGAGGAAATCCGCAAGCGGATGATCGAGATCGGCCAAGCGTTCGCCGCCGTCGATTTGACGGACGCGACAGGCATGGAGCTCGACCGCCGGAAGAAGACGGCGAAACTTGTCGGCGCCCTTGCCGACCGCCTGTACGAAGACATCGCGATCAGCGCGAAGGTTGCGGCGGACAACGCCAAGGTCGGGATCGGCGAACAAGGCGACCTCTTCGACTACGCGGCAAAGGCAGAGGAAGCCGAGGTCGTTGAAGTGAAGATGCTCGACGCGCCGAAGCCGCTGGCACTTCCCGCGCCCGCCGACGAGACGAAGCGCGGCAAGAAGAACGGCAAGGGCAAGGGCGACAAGGGCAAGAAGAAAGGCGGCGCGAAATGAGTATGTACGACGAAATCAAGGCCATTGTTGCCATCGGCGACCTTGCCATACTCAATTCCGCCGCGAATTGCTTTGAATATTCCGACGGGAGACGCGAAGACGCCGAGAAGCGCGAAGTCGAACTCCGTCGCATTTGCGAGGAACAGGCCGCCGAAATCCAACAGCTGCGGACGAACAGTTTTAACCTTGAAGCAGAACTGAAAAAAATCAAGGTAGCCGCCGATACCAACGCCGGGAAAAGGGCGGGGGAGTTTTTGAGGGCTCATAATTCGCCGTTTGAAAGCCAAGACATCGACGAGGCTTGCGAGATCATTCTCGGACTTCTGGAAACGAAGGAGCCGGAATCCAAGCCCCGCGAACTGTCGCCGTATTTCAAGCAGCGAGTCGAAAACGCCGCCGAGGTATTGCATTGCCTTACCCCGGTTGTGGCAAACCAAAACGACGAATATCCAGACGTCGGTGGCGACCGCTACAACACGATGCGCAAGACCCTCGACGAACTTTACAAGGTAATCATGGACGAGGTGATGAAATGAGCGCGACGACGACCACGAAGCCCGCCGACAAGGCACAGGCGGAAGCCGCCGCAAAAGCCGCCCTCGCCAAGAAGCGCGAGGACGCCGCGCTTGCCGCGAAGATCGAGGAATACCGCCGCGACGTTCCGCCGGGGATCGGCGAAGTCGAAGCGGAACTCCGCGCCAAGATCGACGAGTTGAAGCGCAAACCGCCCGTCAACCTTTACGCCGCGATCCACAAGGCACAGGCCCAGATCGAGACGGTGAGGAAGAACAGCGAGAACCCGCACTTCAAGAGTAAGTACGCGACCATTGACGAAATCTGGGAAACCGTGCGCAAGGCCTTGAACGGCGCGGGCTTGATCGTATTCTGTACGATTGAGACGCGGGGCGACAAGAAGGAACTGACGACCCACGTCGCCGAGATCAAGAGCGGCGAGGAGGTTTCGTGTTCCTTCCCGATTGTCGCACAGGCCACAGGGCCGCAAGCGATTGGAAGCGCGATGACCTACGCCCGCCGCTACACGTTGACGGCCCTTCTGGAGATCGTCACGGGCGACGGCGCGGACGACGACGGCGAAGCCGCCGAGAACCACAACCACACCCAGACGGCGAAGAACCCCTCCGCGAGTGCGGCGGCGGACGCTTTGGGCTTTTGATCCACAGAAAGGACGAACACAAGATGAACACGAACGAGAACGAGAGCGCGGCCCATTGCAAGATCGCGCCGTCCACCCTTCCGGCGCGGGGCGTTTGCCCGTGCCACGAATCAGCACCCGGCGGCGCGGACGCCCAGAGCGGGACGCGCAGCCACAAGGTAGTCGAGGCGAATATCGCCAACGGCCAGAGTACCCCGCCAGACCCCGAAATGATGGGGGTGAAGCCCGCCGACAACTACCTCCCCGGCACGACCGAGGACGAGATCGAGCGCGGCGTTTGGGGCGCGAACACGATCAAGCGGCTCCGCGACGAAACCGCGCCGGGGGCGTACATCTACACCGAGACGCGGGCGGAGTACAACGGAAGCCATCCGATGTTTGAGGGAAACTTCGGGACGGTTGACGCCTACTGGAGATCACAGGACGGCACGACCATCTACATTGCCGATTACAAGACATATGCGAACGCGGACAGCGAAAAATCGTATTTGCCGCAAGGCATGATGTACGGTGTCTTACTGGTTGACGGCAGACTGGCCGCAGACCGCGCCGTGTTTTTCGTCGTTGCCGGGGGCGACCGTACGGTTGCGCGGCACGAGTTTTCCCTTCCAGAGGCCAGGGCGACTTGCGCGGCGATAATCGAGCGCGTCAAGGCGGCGCAGGGCGCGTTGTTTGTTGACGGCGACGAGGCCCGGACGAAGTGCGGCAAGCCGAGCGCATGGTGCAAGTTGTGCGCACACGCTGCGACTTGCCCGGCGATCAGCCGCGCCGTCGCGATTGTCGAGGGCGGCGGAATCCTGACGAAGCCGCTTGCCGTGCGCATGGCCGTCGTTCCCATTTTGGAGTCTTTCGTGAAGAGCGTGAAAGCCGAGGTCAAGGCCGCGCTCGACGCGGGGGAGCGCGTTTACGACGCGGCAAGCGGGATCGAGTACGGCTACGCGGAGCGGCGCGGGCGGGCGAAACTGGCCGACCTTCGCGGGCTTGCCGAGTCCGTCATCGTGTACGGTGTGAAGCCCGACGACTTCGCCGCCGCCGTGAGCGTTTCCAAGACGGCGGTCGACGGACTGTTGAAAGCCGTGGACGAAGCCAACGGGCGCAAGGTGAAGAAAGCAGACCGCGAGGCGGTTTATGTGCGCTACTTCACCGAGCCGGGCATGGAACGGTACGTGAAGCGCATTTCGTAAACCCCGAAAAGGAGAAAAGCAGACATGAGTGAACAGACTAACACAGGGCGGCCAAAGCCCGAAGTTCGCGGCAAGGTAATCGCGGTACTTCCCGAATGGCGGAACACCACCGGGACGTTCTGGAAACAGGAGATCGTCGTCGAGACGGGCTACCGTTTCCCGTCGCCGATAAAGGTGACGTTCCAGAAGGAGGGGACGAGCCACCTTGAAGGAATCGCCGAGGGCGATTGCGTCATCATCCCGTATGTCCTGAATGGCCGCCAATGGGACGGGCCGAACTGTACGCAATACTACGTCGACATCATCGGCATGGGATTGCAGAAGATCACGGGCGCGGCGGGCGGCAACGGCCCCGCAACCCAAGCGGCGAAGCCCGTCCTCGGTTGCACGGCGGCGACCGCGATTGAGGAATGGGCGAAAAAGCACGGCGACGACAAAGCGGGCTTTGCGGAGTTTTGCAAGGCGTTGAAGCCCGGCAAGCCGTCGAAGCAGTACACAATCGCCGATTGGGCGGACGTGGTGAACGCGATCAACAAGGCCGACGAACCCGCGCCAGCGGACGACGGCGCGACCGATACCGACGACCTGCCATTCTGATTGAGTGCCGCCGGGCGGTGATCCGAAAAGGGCCGGACGCCGCCCGGCTTTACCAACACGAAAGGACGACAATGTGGAAAAGCCAAAATACTCGGTTCATCTTTTCGCCGGGGGCGGCGGCGGAATCCTTGCCGATTTGCTCGAAGGAATCACGCCCGTGTGCGCCGTCGAAATCATGGAGTACCAGAGAACCGTCCTTGGCTTGCGCTTCCCCGGCTTGCCGATATGGGACGACGTGCGAACCTTCCGCGCCGACAATCCAGAGTGCGCCGGAATGTTCGCAGACCTACGCGAACGCCGCGACGAGGTTGTCATTGCCGGGGGCTTTCCGTGTCAGGATATTTCATGCGCGGGAAAAGGCGCGGGCATACGCGGAGAGAGAAGCGGACTATGGGCGGAATATGCGCGTATCATTCGCGAAATTCGACCCCGTTTCGTATTCGTGGAAAATTCCCCATTTCTTGTTTCAAGGGGACTTGGCGACGTACTCGCAGACATGGCCGCGATGGGGTATGATGGTGCGTGGGGAGTGCTTTCAGCTGCCGCCGTGGGTGCAAGACACAGGCGCGACCGCTTTTGGGGAACTTTCCGGCGCGGGGATTGAGGGCGGGAACGCCCCGGCACGGTTTTTCGGCACGTCGCCGTGCCGACCCCAGCCGCGTTCCGCGAAATTCAGGCGAAGCACACCAAACCTCGGCGAAGTTGTCGAAGAGGAAAACAGACGGCTTGCAGAATCGGCGTGGGCCACGCCGACCGTAAAGGGCAACGGCAACCGCAGCGAATACGGCGGCAAGAGCGGCGACGGCCTTGACACGGCGGTCAAGCGGGCCGCAGAATCGGCCCCGTGGCCGACACCATGCGCGTCAGACCACAAAGGGAGCGGCAAGAACGGATCCGACCGCGACCGTCTGGATTACGCCGTCGAACGCGGCAAGACAAAAAGCCACCTTTACCCGACGGTCGGCACACAGACGATGGGCGGTTGCTCCGGCTCATTCGCCAAGTTGAAGGAACTGGAAGAAATCGGGCGTCAGACGCCCGAAGAACGCCGCGCCATGTCGTCACACCTTACGGGCGGCAAAGACCCGGACACGGCCAACTGCGGGATGCTGAACCCCGACTGGGTTGAATGGCTAATGGGCTGGCCGATTTGGTGGACGGACGTGAACTTCCGCAACGCCGACGGCGGGCAATGCGTCATGCCTTGGCTTGACCTTGCCGACGATCCGGCGGAATGGCCGACGCCGCTCATGCAGAGAATCACGACGCGGAAGACGCACCGCGTCCACAGGATCGAGACGTTGGGCAACGGGCAAGTGCCGCTATGCGCCGCCGTTACCTTTATCTACGGCAGGGCAATCTTGCGCGTTGCCTTGCGCCTTGCAGCTTGAAAGGAACACGAACACATGACCCCATATTACCAGAGCAAGGCGGTGACGGTTTACAAGGGCGACTGTCGCGCAGTCCTGCGCGAGATCGAACCCGCGTCCGTCGCCCTGTTGCTGACCGACCCGCCGTATGGAATCAAAGTCGAGAGCGACCAATTCGCGGACGCGGCGACCGATTGGGACAACGGCGACCCGACCGAACTCATAGACGCCATGCTGGCCGAAGCCCGCCCGAAGATGAAGACGAACGGCGCGTTCTACGTTTTCGGCCATCCCGGCCAATTCCTGAACGCCCGCAGCCAGTACACCCGCGCCGGATTTATGCCGCTTCAGGAGTTGGTATGGGTGAAGACGGAGTCGGGCGCGTTGCCATACCAGAGCCGAGTGAACAAACAAGACCCGGATGCCCTGCGGACTTACTTCCCGGAAACGGAGCGCATACTTTTCGGCGAAGTCATGGCGACAGGCCGCACGGCGGAGAAGGACGCGGAACGGGCGTGGCACTTGCGCGAGGAAAAGGAACACGACGCGAAGATGAAGCCGCTCGTCGAATACTTCAAGGGCGAACTGGCCAAGACGACGCTGACCGTCGCCGACGTGTGCCGACTGATGAAAGCCCGGACAGGCAAGGGCGCGATATGCGGCCACTACTTCACCAGCCACCAGTATGTTTTGCCGACCGAGGAAATGTACGGACACCTCCGCGCCATCCTAAACGAACACCTGAAGCCGGGCGTCGCCGCGTGCCAGGCACGCGATTTCGCGGCCCAGGGCCGCGAGTACGAAAGCCTCAAGGCGGAATATCAAAGCCTTAAAGGCGAGTGGCAAGAACTCCGCGACAAATGGGAGGCGTTGCGCCGTCCGCACTTCGCGCAGCCGCGCACGAAGTCCGACGTGTTGCGGTACAACGTGGTGGCCATAGACAAGCGGCTCGGCCACCCGTGCGAAAAGCCCGTCGACCTTCTGGCCGACCTGATAAAGACCTCGACGCGGCCCGGCGACCTTGTGTGTGACTGTTTCGCGGGATCGGGCGCAACAGGGATCGCGGCCAAAGTGACGGGACGCCGCGCCGTCCTGATTGAACAGGAGGAGAGTTATTGCCAGATGATCCGGCGGCGGCTTGAAAACGACACGCCGCTTTTCGACTTCGCGGAGGGCGGGCAATGACAGACGCGGTGCAGGCTTTAGTGTTCGACGCGCTCCACAAGGGGCGGATCATGCGGCAAGCGCAGCGGGACTACTTCGCGACGCGGAGCGTCAACGCCTTGACGCGATCCAAACAGGCCGAGCGGGACTTCGACGCCGCGCTCGACGAAGCGGCGTGGGCCGTGAAGAACGGGACGCCGCGCCCGGCGCAGGGCGAGTTGGGACTTTGAACCACGAACCGAAAACCGAAAGGACGAAAATGCGAATAAACATCAACATCGACGAGGTGAAAGACCCCGACAGGCCCGGCAAGAGGACGATCCGCGTCCGCACCGGGTACTACTTTTCAGACGACGACAAACTCCGCGTCCAGAGAGGACAACCATGAAACACATTATTTTTGGCTCTTCGTGCATGAGTGTGGGTCGGCTCATGCCACCTCTTGACGATTTTCCCCTTTGTTCATGCGCATCGGAGCGTTGCAATTGGGCCACGGGATTGTGATGTTCGAGCAGAACAGCATTACGAGCGCGATCATCGT
>JAGCVN010000035.1 GCA_017962315.1 Kiritimatiellia bacterium | reverse complement strand
ACGCCCTCCAGGGCGGCAAACTCAAGAAGTTCACCGTCAAGGTCACGGGCGAGGTCGTGGACGGCGGGGGCGCAGGCGTCGCCGTCCTCCCGAAGTCCGGCTCCTTCGCCGTCACGGTCGGGGCGCTGCCGTAGGGGGCGGCAGACGGGAGTGGCGGCGGAGACGCCGCCCCTTTTCGATAATTTGATCTACAGGGAAACTGTTTTCGCGCGGAGGCGCGGAGAGGCGGAGAACGCAGAGCGTGACGCTGCCATTTCTCTGCGTCTCTGCGCCTCTGCGTTCAAATTTTGTACGCACGCTCCTTCCGTCCGGCTTGCCGCGCACCACAAGGGCGGCGGGCTTGCCTCTGTCACAGGTTAGTCCACCCAGCGGCGGTCGAAGCCGCAGTCCAGTCCATCGACGAAATGCGCGTCCGAGTTGACGATCATGCGGACGCCGCGCTCCGCGAGCAGCCGACGGAATTCCTTGGACGGGTAGGCGTCGTCGAGCCAGCCCCGCGAAATCGCCCCGGTGTTGATTTCGACGGTTTTCCCGGAGGCGGCCAGCGCGTCCGCCGTCCGCACAAGTTCATCCCGGTACCAGGGGGCCGCTTCATCGAAATAGCGGAGTTTCCCGTTGAATTTCCGGGGAAGGTCGGGATGTCCCACAATGTCGAACTCGTGATGTGAAACCATCTCGCGGAGGGCGGCGAAGTAACTCTGCAAAAAGGCTTTCGCGTCGCCTCCGAAACAATCCCGGAGGCCCGCCGCGAGCCGTTCGGGGGAGTAATCGACGGCGACTTGCCTGTCCGGCGAACCGGCGCAGACGAAATGGATGGAGCCGATCAGGTAGTCGGGTTTGAACGGCGCGTAACGCGCGCGGTCGGGTGCCGTGCGCCCCGGTATGTAATCGGCTTCGAAGCCCAGCAGGATCTTGATCCGGTCTTTGTAGGTTTCGGCGAGCGCGCGGATGGTCTGCACGTATTCGCCGTACCGTGCGGTCGAGAGATACCCCTCGCCTCCGAACGGATACATGGCGTGCGCCGTGAAGCCGAGCGTATCGAACCCCTTTTGGATTGCGGCGGCGACCATCTCTTCCGGCGTGTTCTTGCCGTCGCAGAACGAGGTGTGCGTGTGGTAGTTCGCTTTCATCGTGTGTTACGGGAAAAGGCGGACGTTCCCGAACGTCCGCCTTCCCGCGAAACAGCGTATGCGTTACTTCTTCGCTGCTTTGTACTGGTCCAGCTGTTTCTTTGCGCAGTTGGTTGTCACCGTCTGCACGCCGCGCTTGAATGCCTCGAGGGTATCGACGAGTTTATCGACCGTCCAAACGTGGAATTCAAAACCGGCGTCGCGGACCGCCGTCACGTATTCCGCCGTCACGAATCCCGGCTTGTAGTGGCAGTCCACCCCGTCCGCGCCGAGTGCCTTGAGTTGCGCGATGAGGGCATCCGCCGTGTCGTACTTGCCCTTCTTCGGGCTGACAAGCCAGATGGACTTGTAGGCGGGGAGAGCCTTTTTGAGGGCGGAACAGGTGTTCGCGTTGAACGTGATGAAGAGCGTGTTGCGCGGGTTCGCCTTGGACTGCTTCTGGAAAATGTCGCGGACGTAGGGGACGATTTCAGGTCCGGTCTTGACTTCGACGTAGATCCAGCGGCCGTCGACGGCCAGGTCAAGCACCTCTTCGAGAAGGGCGGGGCGCGTACCGACGAACTTGGAACCTTTCCACGGCCCCCAGCCGCCAACGTCAAGTTTGGAGAGTTCGGTCTCCCAGTTCGCCTCGGCGCACTTCTTCGTGTTCTTGCCGCCTGAGGTCCGCTTCAGATCGCGGTCGTGGAAGGTGAACACGCGCTTATCGGCGGAGAGGTAGATGTCGCATTCGAAACCGAAACCGCGCGTGACCGCCGTCTTGAAGGCGGGCAGCGTGTTTTCGGGCGCATCGACAGACTCGCCCCGATGGGAGATCAACGTATCGTAGGCGGGTTCCGCGGCGATGGCGGAAAGTGTACAAAACGACAAACAGGCCAGAAGAGCCGACTGAATCAACGTACGCATTTTTTCGTCCTTTCAAAAAGAAGACACAGACATTGTTTTCAACAACGCCCTTCAGTATACCGCCTTTTCCCCCGGAACGCAAGCGCAAGAGGAAATGTAAAGAGAAAACCGGCAAAGTCCAACTCCGGGCGGAAGGTCCGTATTGGGCAGACAGAAACATAGGCGCGTCAAGACCCGAGGACTCCGGCCTCTGCTTCTGGTGGGGCGATACGATTGGATATCTGCTGTCGATTGCATTCGCCGCGTGTCGGTCGTCGCTCGTCGCGTGTCGGAACGGGCAGGCTGTCCGTTCTACGAATGTCGTCGTGCGCCTTTTCCCTTATAACGCTTTTTGGATTTGTTGTTTTCCCTCTCCGGTGTCCCGGTCGCGGTTTTGAGTTGGCGGATTTCGTCGCGCAGCATCGCGGCGCGCTCGAATTCCAGCGCATTGGCGGCTTCGACCATCTCACGCTCCAAGTCGGCGAGGACGCGCTGCACGTCGTAGGCTTCGGGGGATTCTGCGACCATGCCGGTTTCGATCCGTTCTGCTTCGGTGTAGATGGCCTTGCTTTCGTTGAAGGCCCGCCTGACGCTTTGCGGCGTAATCCCGTGTTCGCGGTTGTAGGCTTCTTGTTTCTCTCGGCGGTGTTTCGTCACCTCGATCATCTGGCGCATCGCGTCGGTCTCGTGGTCGGCGTAAAGGATGACGCGCCCTTTGACGTGGCGTGCGGTGCGCCCCGCCGTCTGGATCAACGAGGTCGCAGAACGCAGGAAACCTTCCTTGTCCGCATCCAGGACGGCGACGAGCGCGACTTCCGGAAGATCCAGTCCTTCGCGAAGAAGGTTGATGCCGACGAGGCAGTCGAAGTCGCCCTTGCGGAGGCGCGAAAGGATGTCCACGCGGTCGAAGGCCTTGATGTCGCTGTGCAGGTATTCGACGCGGATTCCCGTTTCGTGCAGGTAGGCGGTGAGGTCTTCCGCGGATCGCTTCGTCAGGGTGGTGACGAGGACGCGGTCGCCTTTCTCCGCGCACCGGCGGATTTCCTCCATCAAGTCGTCGATCTGGTGTTCCAACGGGCGGACTTCGATCGGCGGGTCGAGAAGACCGGTCGGGCGGATAACCTGTTCCGCCGTCAGTTCGCTCTGTTGCCGCTCGAACGGTCCGGGCGTGGCGGAAGTGAAGACGATCGGACCGACTTTCCCGATAAACTCATCGAACGTCAGCGGACGGTTGTCCTTTGCGGAGGGGAGGCGGAATCCGTTGTCCACCAGCGTGTTCTTGCGCGCGCGGTCGCCGTTGAACATGGCGCGGAGCTGGGGTAGGGTGACGTGGGACTCGTCGATGAACGTCACGAAGTCGTCCGGGAAATAATCCAGCAGACAGGCGGGAGGGGAACCGGACGGGCGTCCTTCGAGCGGGCGCGAGTAGTTCTCGATCCCGTTGCAGTATCCGAGTTCCAGCAGCATCTCGATGTCGAACTCCGTTCGTTGCCGGAGACGCTGCGCCTCCAGCAGTTTCCCTTTGCTTTCGAAAAAGGCGAGCTGTTCGTCAAGCTCCTCACGGATTCGGCGGATCGCGGGTTTCAACTGGTCTTCCGTCATTACGAACGGTTTGGCGGGGGAGAACACGACTTGATCCATCGCTTCGCCGGTGCGTCCGGTCACGGTCTCCAGCGGGCGGATGGAATCCACCTCGTCGCCAAAGAATTCGACGCGGAATCCGTTCGTGGAATAGCCGGGAATGACGTCCAGCGTGTCGCCCCTTACGCGGAAGGTGCCGGAGGAGAGTTCGTAATCGTTGCGGGTGAACTGGATCTCGATGAGACGTCTCATCAACGCGTCCCGCCCAAGCTCCTCGCCTTTGTTGACCACGACGAGCATATCTCGGAAGTTCTGCGGTTCGCCGAGACCGTAGATGCAGGAGACGCTGGCGACGACGATGACGTCGCGCCGGCTGACCAGGGCGTCGATTGCGCCGAGCCGGTACCGTTCGATCTCCTCGTTGACAGCGGCATCCTTCTCGATGTAGGTGTCGGTCGCGGGGATGTACGCCTCCGGCTGGTAGTAGTCGTAGTAACTGATGAAATACTCGACGGCGTTGTGCGGGAAGAACGCCTTGAACTCGGCGAACAACTGGGCGGCGAGCGTCTTGTTGTGGGAAATGACGAGGGTAGGGCGGCCGACACGCTGGATCACGTTCGCCATTGTGAACGTCTTTCCGGAACCGGTGACGCCCTCCAGCGTCAATCGACTCTTTCCTTGGAGCAGTCCGTCGGCGATGGCCTGGATCGCTTCCGGCTGGTCGCCCATCGGTTCAAAGGCAGATTCCAGCCGGAAGGGGGCGTTCCCGATCTCGAACGGCGTGCCCATGCTAGTGGAACGAACGGACCAGCTGGCGGTGGAGCATCTTCTCGTAAATGTCGATGTACGCCTTCGCGCAGGTCTGGTGGTTGAAGCGCGCGCTGGCCTCGCGCATGATGCGGAAGACCTGCGCGCGGCGGGTTTCCTGCGGGAGCCGCCAGAACTGCATCGCCTGGTCGAGCGCCCAGAAGAGCCCCTGGCTGTCGTAGATCTTGAATGAAAAACCGTTGCCGGTGTTGGCTTCGACATTCAGCGTTTCGACGGTGTCGTGCAGGCCTCCCGTGTCGTGTACGACGGGGAGGGAACCGTAGATCTGCCCGACCATCTGCGGAAGACCGCACGGCTCGAAGAGCGAGGGGACGAGCGTGAAGTCGGACGCGGCGTATCCTTCCTGCGAGAGGTTCTGGTTGAAGTCGCAGACCGCGAGGCGGCCGTAAAGGTCGTGGAACCGCAGGATGTCGCGAAACGGCTGCTGGTAGGCGCCGTTCGCCACGACGGCGATCTGCACCTTCTCCTTCGCGTATTTCGAGAGAAAACGGTAGAGGATGTGGGTGAGCAGCTGCGGCCCTTTCTGTGCGGGGTCGAGCCGCGAGGGCCAGAAAAAGATCGGGGCGTCGGGGTTCTCCTCCAGCCCGACCTTGCGCTGGAAGAGGACCTTGTTCTGGCGCTTGCCCTCCCAGTGCGTGTCCGCGTTGTACTTGACTTCGACGTAGGGGTCGCGTTCCGGCGTGTCGTCGGGATCGGGTGCGTTCAGGATACCCGACGCACAGCCGGCATAGTACTTGTTGCGCAGCTCCTGGCGGATTGAGTCGGGAATGAAATCGAACCAGCCGTTGACGACCTCCTCCAGGAAGGTGGGGGAGACGGTGTTGATGAAGTGCGAGGCGAAGATGCCGGACGCCTGCAGGTCGATTTCGTTCGAGTCCCGTGACTCCTCGTAATTGTACGGCATCCGTTTGAAATAGAGGTTGTTCCAGAATTCCGCCGCATCGATCCCGGCGTCCTCGATCTGGGCGAGGGTGAGGCAGTGCGTGTGGATGTTGTGGACGGTGAAGAGGCAGGGAATGCCGAGCCGGCGCGCGGCCGCGGGAATCAACCCCGTCATCCAGTCGTTGCAGTGGATGAGGTCCGGCTGCACGGAAGGGATGATGTTGTTGATGACCTCGCGCTGGAAGGCGAGCGCAAGCTTGGGGTTCTCGTTCTCGCCGGAATAGACCGACTGCCGGTAGTAGAAGCAGCGGTCCTCCGCAAGGTGGATGCGCGAGTCGGGAAGGTGGCTTCGGTACATCTCCAACTCCTCGCTGACCAGCTGCGCGGACTCAATGTGGAACATCCGCCGGTAGTGGGGCAGGGCGACGTGGACGTCGGCGTGCAGGTCGAAGAGCGCGGAGACGAGCGACGCGGAAACGTCGGCCAGCCCGCCTGCCTTCGCGTGTAGCCTATCCGCCATGTTCCCCATGCCGGAGGGCAGGTAGGTGATCTCTGGTGTGACGATCAGAATACGCGGTTTCGCCCGTCCGCCGAGCGGGCGTTCCGCCTCGTTCTCTTCTATATGGTTCTTCATCGATTCTCCTCTGGCTCCCGTACCCAAGTCCCATCCCCGCACTCCGCGAGTGACAGGACAAAATGCAAAAAACGTTTCGCCCACGGGCGAAACGTTCAAAAGATGGTAGCGGAGGTGGGATTTGAACCCACGACTTTCAGGTTATGAGCCTGACGAGCTACCAGACTGCTCCACCCCGCAATTCCGTTTAAGTGGCGCGCCACGCAGGAGTCGAACCTGCAACCTTCTGATCCGTAGTCAGATGCTCTATCCAATTGAGCTAGTGGCGCTCACGGAAAACGGGCATCACGATAGCAAATCCACGGGGATAAGGCAAGCACTTTTTTCAACTTTTTTCAATCGCCTGAAACTACGCTTTCTGCTTCATTTTCCCTTTCCATTTTGCTATACTGGTACGCATGAAATGGGTTGCAGTCTTACTTTCGGCGGCGTTGATTGTCGCGTTACCGCTTCTCTTCCATCGGGAAAGAGGGGCCGCGCCGTCTTCGGGCGGTGGACTGGAGCTGGTCGTCATCACGCCGCACAACGAGTCGATCCGCGATGAGTTCGGTGCGGCGTTTTCCGCCTGGCACGAGCGGCGTTTCGGGAAACCTGTCCGCCTGGACTGGCGCGTGATCGGCGGCACGACGGAGATCATGCGATACCTGGAGAGCGAGTACCAGGCTTCTGCGAAGGCGTGCTGCCGCGACGCGGCGGCGCGCGGGGAACGGCTATCCCGCGAGGCGGCGATGGCGCTGGACGACCCTTCGAAGGTAACCTGCCGCATGGACGTCTTTTTCGGGGGCGGCGTTTTTGACCACGAGAAGGCCGAACGCCTGGGCTTGACCGTGCCCGCCTGGCCCGATGGGGAAGAGCCGCCCGGACTTTTCCGCGACGATTCCGGCCGCGAGGTGATCCCCCGTACGTTGAACGGCGAAGTCTGGCGAGGCAAGGCGTTCTACGGAAACGTCCTGAGCCTTTTCGGGATCTGCTACAACAGCGATCGGCTGCGCGATCTCGGCATCGGGCGTCCGCCCGCCTCTTGGAACGACCTGGCCGATCCGCAGTACTTCGGTGCGGTCGGGCTTTCCGATCCGACGAAGAGCGGAAGCGTGGCAAAGGCGTTCGATCTGATCCTGCAGACACAGTGTGCGCGCGCCGTGAAGGCCGCCGGTATCACGAAGGAACAGGTGGCCGCGT
The DNA here is from genome assembly GCA_017962315.1 of Kiritimatiellia bacterium. Taxonomy (GTDB): domain Bacteria; phylum Verrucomicrobiota; class Kiritimatiellia; order RFP12; family UBA1067; genus RGIG8368. Next base: position 4,699 of record JAGCVN010000035.1, on the reverse strand, counting down.
ATGAGGCGGAACTGGCCCGCGCCAAGCATGACCGGGCGGAGGGCGGTGTCGTTCCGGAAACCTATGTCCGCGCGGTGGCGGCGGGTTGGCTCGACGGCGTCCGCCTGATCCAGCGGATCGGCGCGAATGCGCTCTATTTCACCAGTTCCTCCGGCAAGGTCCCCGTCGATGTCGGAACCGGTGCGGTCGCGGCCGGTCTCGCCATCGATTTCTTCGGGCGGATGCAGGCGGAGCAGTCTACGCTCCCGAACGGCCGCGAGGTCATGGCCTACGTCACGCCGCTCGGCGAGTCCGGCGTCACGGCGGATCCGGTGAGTCTCCTGCGCGGTGCCCCCCACCGGAAACTTGGCGAGCGTTTTCTGGAGTTCGTGCTGAGCCGCGATGGGCAGAAGCTCTGGTGCTTCAAGCCCGGCACGCCCGGCGGACCTTTGCGCAAGGCGTTGCGCCGCCTTCCCATCCGGCGCGAGTTTTACCGCTCCGGGGATCCCGCCGCAGACGCATTCTGCGAATCGGTCCGGCCGTATTACGCCGACCCGCTCGACCGCCCGGAAGCGGATGCGTACCATCTGGGCGACGCTTTCGTGGGCGCGCCGCGTTGGACGGGACGGCATTTCTCCATCCAGCGCGATTTGATCCGTGCGATGTGCATGGATTCGGGAGATGAATTGAAGCGTGCGTGGCGCAGGATTCTCCAGACCGGCGGACCGGGAAAAAATCCCGCCGCGATGCGCCTGTTGCAGGCGATGCCCGCGGATCCCGTGCCCCTGACGTGGGAATCTGCCGTGCGCGAATACGCGGCCGTTCCGCGCCTGGAACGGCTTGCCCGCTGGACGGCTTTCTTCCGCCGGCAGTACAACCTGGCTTACGAGGCGGCGGGACGATGAAACGTTTTTTTGATGAAAGGGTTTGGATATGAAACTTGAGTTGATCGGAGACATGCCTTTGGCGACCGGGGCGAACGGCCGGTTGCTCAGCCATATCGGAACGTATTTCGTGAAGACGCGGACGCTGGTCTCCCTCCCGAAAATGCCCCATGCCTTCCAACAGATGAAGTATCGTGAAATCCTCGACGAACGACGCAAGGCGGCACAGCAGCCGCCGTTGACGGAAGCGGAATGGACGGCGATCGCGGAGAGCGCGGTCGATCTGATTATGCGGCTTCCAGACGTCTTGATCCGCCCTGTTCCGCAGCGGATGGACTTGGCGTTTCTCGCCGACGAGGCCCTTCAGGAGATTGTCCCGAAACACCATATCCGTTTCCTGCGTGCGCAGGATCCGCTCGTACAACAGGCAGTGCGCGCGCGCGGCGAGTATTGGCGTATCAGTTTCGCGCCGACGAGCGGGGAGATGATCGTCCGGGAAATCCAGAATTCGCTGGTGGCGATCGGCGGACTCCCGATCTACTACTACAATCCGGCGAACGGGGGGCGTTACCTCACGGTCGAGAAGTTCGCCGGACTGGGGAGGCTTCCCCCGGATGTCCTCCGCCAGCACCTGTGCGAGATCAAGGAATACGCCGCGCGGCGCAACCGGGGCTTCTTCTGGGAAATCGACTTTTTCGCGGCGGACGGTGACGCACTTCGTTCCTGCCTGGTCTCGTTCGCGTTCGACACGCTGCCCGACGACGCCCTTTTTGCGGCCCATCGGGAAATTCTCCGGCATTTTGCCGAAAACGTCCCCGATACGTTGCAGAAGGATGACCCGGGGAATCCCGAATGGCGGCGGCGGATGTTCTCCTGTATCGCCGACACCCAGGCGGATGTCCGTTCCGACACGATGGTCAAAGGTCTCTCGCCGGAATTTTTCAGGCAGATCCTCTGGCACCCCGGCGCGCGCGTGGAAAACGGCGTGCTGGTCTTTGATTCGATTTTCGACTACGCCAAGGAACATCCGGAAGACACCTCCCTCGCCGGCCTCTGCGACGAACGCGTAAAAGGGTTCATCTGCAATTTCATGCGCGACCTCGGTACGTTGCAGTACGTGAACATCGGGGGAATCCTTCCAGGGATGCGCCGAAAGGCGCCTGTCGGTGGACACCGTTCCTATCTCGCGGAAGTCATGTACAAGGATGCGCCCGCGCCGGTCTTGCGTATCCTGCGCATCCAGCGCTGGGGGGTGGGTGAACATTTGGACGAGGGGAAAGACCTCCTCCGCGCGTTGATGGAGTCGCTGGACTATACGGAGTATACGAAAAACAGGCGGCTTGGTTGCTGGGAACTGGGTATGCCGATCCCGGTCAACCAGACGCTGCACATGCTCAACGAGTCGTACAACGGTCGCCAGAGGGCGTATCACACGACACCGATCTGGACGGTCTACTATATGCGCGATTTTATCGAAGGCACGGCGACAGACAAAGTTTCGGATGCGGATTTGAAGAATCGTGCGTTCTCCCTCCGCTTCGCAAAACTTCTGGGCAAGGCCGCCGCGCCAAACATCGTCGTGGGGCGTATCGACGCGGAGGGCAGCGTGACGTACGACTGCGGAGACGAAATCCTTCTGCCGGGACATGACGGCTTGCCGGGAAAGCTGCTGGTCGCCGACCATGCGGGGACGTTCGGCGATGTCGATCATCCGTTTGATTTTTTCCTGGAGGGATACGCACGCCCCGTCCTTTCCCGCTGGAATCGGGTCGCTGACCCGGAGGCGTTTCTGGAGGCGTACCTGGGGGCGTTCTCGTCGAGGCTCGCGGCGATGAAACAGACGCTGCGCCTTCATGCGCATGTCTTCGATGCGTTGTTCCAGCATAGCCGCCAGGGCAGGGGAACGTTCGCGGACAGGTGGAGCAAGGCGTTGAAACGGTTGGAATACACCGACATTGAGCGGTTCATCGCCGCGCTTAGGACGTTCATCGAAGAACGTATTCAGTCAGGTGGGCACAAAGAAGAAAGGGTAGGTTAGGTATGTTGGAAGCACTTGTCGGACACATCGAGACGATTGTCGCACTCGCACCGGTCTGGGGTTTTTTGTTTATTTTTCTCTTTATGGCGGTGGAAAGTTCCTTCGTCCCGTTTCCGAGCGAGATTGTCATGATCCCCGCCGGGTTTCTCGCCGCGCGAGCGGAACTGACCTGCGGGATTCCGGTGCTCGATCTCGCGATCGCGATCGCCGTCGGCTTGGCGGGATCGTTGGCGGGGGCGTATTTCAATTACGTTGTCGCACAGAAACTCGGATTGCCGTTTTTGCAGAAATACGGAAAATATTTCTTCGTCAAGCCGGAAGCGCTGGAACGCGCTTCCGAGATTTTCAACCGGTACGGCGACATGACGACGTTCGTCTGCCGGTTGATCCCCGTCATCCGCCAGTTGATTTCGCTTCCGGCGGGTATCGCGAAGATGCCGCTAGGGCGCTTCACCTTCTTCACCGGGTTGGGGGCGGGAATCTGGACGGCGGTGCTCGCCATCGTCGGCTGGTCGCTGGGGCGTTCTGCCGCCGGTCTCTCCTACGCGGACTTGATTAAGGAAGGGAAGAAAGTTGTCGACCGCGACCTGGTCTGGATTCTTCTTGGTTGCGCTGTCCTCGTGGCAGTCTACTGTCTCGTCACCCGCCTCGTCATGGGGAAAAAAAGGGCGTAACGCTCCATGGGATAACGTCCCCGTTTCCCGTCAACCATTTCCCGTTTTTCATCCTGAAAACCTCGTTTGAAAATCGCGGGATTTCGTGCATGAGTGTGGGTCCGGTTCAACGAGACGCAGAGAAAGGGCAATGGGGACGTTTCCCCTCCCGGAAACGTCGCCGACGACAGCCTGTCCCTCTTTGTAATCCCTGCGCCGAATACCTGTACCTAGAAATCTGTTCTTCCCTGCGCCTCCGCGTCCCTGCGTCTTAATCAAACGGAAAGACAGTGAAGGAGAATTAAAGTCTCGGCGAAATGCCCGGAAGTCGGCATAAAACACCCATGCGTATGCCTGAAGAGCCAAAAATCCGGTACTTCTAATAAAACTGTGGAAATGTTCGCAATCTTCAATCCTCATTGTTCACTCGACAATCCCGATTTCCTTCTAGTACACAGATTTGTTCGCCGTTCACGCGGTTTACTTCCCCCTCGCGAACGCCGTTAGGCGTGAGCAAATCCGTTTGTTTGCTTTCATTGGTATGGGGGGACAGTGAAGATTTGTGAACGAGGATGATTCCCGTTCCACTATTGTGCCGGACGGAATTAATGGGTGTATATGAATTTGATTGCTCGCGCAAATCCGACAGTTTTTCACCGTATCTTGCCTATAAGTTCGATTGGCGACAACCGAAACAACTTGTAAAGACAACATCCTTCTTTCGCCGCGCAACGGCGCGGCGTTTTCATAACCGCGCATGGTTGTGCGCGGAAGAAGCAAACGTTGTTTTCAAGTTGTTCAAGTTGTTTTCAGAAACTTACCCTCATCTACATTCCCGCGTGCAACGCGGGCGGGGGGCTTGCCTATAACTTCACCCCCGCAACATGGGGGGATTGTTTATGGACGCAGAGAGCGCAGAGGCGAGGGGGGAGAAAATGGAAAGTGTAAAGGGGTGGCCCCGTTGTCTTAAGTTGTCCGTGTTGTCTCCGATCATCAGGGGGCGATTGCAAAATATCGCGACAGTAATCTTTAACCGTGCAGAACGCATAAAACGTGTAGAAAATTTCAATAAATCTCCGTGTTCTACACGGATGATAAGAAAAGTTTCAACTCCCCTATGAATTGGGATCGGGAGCATCTGCGTT
>JAGCVN010000034.1 GCA_017962315.1 Kiritimatiellia bacterium | reverse complement strand
GCCGCGTCGTTCACAGCGCGGGACGTGCGCCGCGCGCTCGACCGCGAGGCGCTCGGGATCGACGATTTCGCCGCGCTGCTTTCGCCCGCCGCCGCGCCCTTCCTGGAGGAAATGGCCTCCAAGGCACGTCTGGAAACACGCAGGCATTTCGGCAACACGGTCTATCTTTTCACGCCGCTGTACATCGCCAATTTCTGCGAGAACTACTGCGTCTACTGCGGGTTCAACCGCTACAACGACATCCGGCGGATGCGGCTCGCGCCGGAACAGATCGAACGCGAAATGGCGGTGATCGAGAAGTCGGGCATGGAGGAGGTGCTGCTGCTCACGGGCGAGAGCCCTTCGGCGAGCAGCGTGGACTACATCGGCGAAGCGTGTAAGCTTGCGAGGCGTCACTTCCGCATGGTCGGGCTGGAGGTCTACCCGATGAACGTGGACGAATACCGTTACCTGCGCGAATGCGGCGCGGATTACGTGACGGTCTTCCAGGAAACCTACGACCTGGCGGCCTACGCCGAACTGCACCTGGCGGGGCGCAAGCGCGTCTGGCCGTACCGCTTTGACGCGCAAGAACGCGCACTGCTGGGGGGGATGCGGGGTGTCGCCTTTTCCGCGCTGCTGGGGCTATCCGACTTCCGGCGCGACGCTTTCGCCACAGGGCTTCACGCCTACTTCGTGCAACGTAAATACCCGCACGCCGAAATCAGCCTCTCCTGTCCGCGTCTCCGCCCAATCGCGAACAACGCGGCCATCAAGCCGGGCGAAATCGGCGAACGCGAACTCTGTCAGATCCTCACCGCCTACCGGCTCTTCCTTCCCTTCGCGGGCATCACCGTCTCGTCGCGTGAAAGTGCGGCCTTCCGGAACGGGATCGCCAAAATCGCGGCCACGAAAATTTCGGCGGGCGTCTCCACCGGTGTCGGCGACCACGAAAGCAAGTACGGCGGGGCCGCCTGTGCGAAAGCGGGCGGCGAACAATTCGAGATTGCCGACCCGCGAAGTCTTCAGGCCATGTATGCCGACCTTTCCTCCGAAGGCCTGCAACCCGTCCTGAACGACTACCTCTATTTGTAGTCTTCTTCGCCGGGCTGCTCGATCTCTTTGACGAGGCGGTTGACCAGATCGATGGTGGAGATCCCCTCCGAATCGGCGGCGAAGTTCGCCTGGATGCGGTGCCGCAGCACCGGCACGGCGGCTTTCACCACGTCCGCGCAGGAAACGTGGATACGGCCTTCAAGGACGGCGCGCGCTTTCGCCGCCAGCACGAGGAACTGTCCCGCGCGCGGCCCCGCGCCGTTCTGCACGTATTTTTTAATGAACTCCGGGCTCTTCGGATCTTGCGGGCGCGTGGCACGGACGAGCCGCACCGCGTACTTGACGATGTGGTCGGAGACGGGAATCTTGCGGACGACGGACTGCAGCTGGAGAAGCTGCTTCTGGTTCAGCACCTTTTGCGGATCCTGTTTCCGGCCCGCCGTCGTCGCCTTGACAACGGTCTCTTCCTCGTCTTCCGCCGGATAATCCACCCAGAGGTTGAACATGAAGCGGTCCTGCTGGGCTTCGGGCAGCGGGTAGGTGCCTTCCTGCTCGATGGGGTTCTGCGTGGCGAGCACGAAGAATGGCGGTTCAAGCCTGTAGGTCTGGTTGCCGACGGTCACGCACTTCTCCTGCATCGCCTCGAGGAGGGAAGCCTGGGTCTTGGGCGGAGTGCGGTTGATTTCGTCGGCAAGCAGCATATTGGTGAAGATCGGCCCCTTGATGAAACGGAAGGTCTTCTTGTCGGTCACGGGGTCGTGCTCGAGGATTTCGGAGCCGGTGATGTCGGTCGGCATCAGGTCGGGCGTGAACTGGACGCGCTTGAACTCCATGTCCAGCACCTTGGCGATGGTGGAGCAGAGCGTGGTCTTGGCCATGCCGGGCATACCGACGAGAAGGCCGTGCCCGCCGGCGATGATGACCATCAACACCTGGTTGATGATTTCGACCTGCCCGACGATGACTTTCGCGATTTCGGCGCGGATCTGGTCGGAGAGTTTCGCCATCGATTTGACGAGGGCGAGGTCATCGGCGGACGCGCCTTTCGCCGGATCCGGCTTCGTCTCCGTTCTCGCGTCGCCGCCGGCCTGGAAAAAGAGGATCACTTCGCCGCCGAGGTTGAGCTGCGTGTCGCCGGTGAGCAGCACCGGTTGCGCGGGATCGAGCGGCTGGTCGTTCACGACGGTCCCGTTCGAACTTTTGAGATCCTGCACGATCCACCCGCGTTCGTCCGGCGAGAACTGGAGGTGGTGGCTGGAGACGGAACCGTTCTCCAGCAGGATCGAGCAGTCATCCGCGCGCCCGACCGTGTAGGTCTTCGAGGGATCGAGTTCGGCGAGCAGGCGGGTGCCGGCCGCCTCTTGCAAAAACAGTTTCGACATGGTTACTTTCCTTCCTTCCGGTTGTCCAACGAAATGGTGCCGACGTCCTTGACCTTCCCGGCGACGCGGATGCCTTGCAGGTCTTTCCGGTGAAAGCCGGGGATGACGCCTTTGGTCTCAGGCGGGCCGAGTTCCTGGCGCGCGATCTCGCGCGTCTTTTTCACGTCCCAGTGCGTGCCGATCCGCGAGCCGCCCACGCTGTCGAGCAGGCAGAGTTTGATGCTGCGGATCTGGATGTCCCGGTGGACGCGCGCCGCCTGGTCGGTGACCGGCAGTGTGCGCACCTCCTGCTCCAGCACGCGGGCGCGTCCGAACTGCCCGGTCTGGCCTTCGATGCGGTGCTGGTTTTTCACGTTGAAAAAGGGATTGGACTCGACGAGCTTCGCTTTGATCGCGGCCTTGTCCGCGTCGGTCAGCGACTCCTCCTCGCGGTTGAGTTTCAGCCCCTCGTAAAAGCAGTTCTCGCAGAGGATGAACAGGTCGTACTTGCCGTAGGGAAGCCCCCGGAACCGGAAACGGTTGTCGTCCGTGAGCGTCGCGAGGTAGCACTCGTTGGTCATGTCGGTGTTGACGTTGCCGGCGTTTTTCCGGGAGGAACCGCCTTCGACAAGTTTGAGCGACGAGATGTTCGGGAACTTCTGGGGCATGCAGATCACGCCCAGCACCTTGGAGGGCGCATCGACGAGCTTTCCCTCGATGCCGCCCGACGCCTCTTCGGAAGGCGGCGTGTACAGCCTGGATCCGACGTGCGTCTTGGTGTAGGGGGACATATTGCCGGGATTGATCTTGATGCCCGGCGCGGCGGAGGCTGCGACAACGCAGCCGCACAGGGTGAAAAACGCGGACAGGACCAGTTTTTTCATCGCGCCATCTCCTCCATTTGATCCCCGTACGGGTGGCCGGGGAACCGTTTCAGAAAATCCCTGGCGAGTGCGCGGCGCCGCGCCGTCTCGTTCAAATCGGCCAGGCACTCCGCCTCCAGCTTCATCGCGTCCGCCAGCTCCGCCGTCATGACGGTGTTGCGGACGTAGACGTCGAGCGCGTTGACGGCGCGGCGGCTGTCGCCCAGCGCACGGTAGACACGCGCCTCCGCCATCGTGTATTCGCCCTCCATCTTGCCGGTGGGCGATTCGTTCTCCCACGTGCGCAACGTTTGCAGGGACTCGTCGAACGCATTCTGTTCCAATTGCGAGAGGATTGTCTTGTACATCGAGGCGTTGCGCACGGTGTAGGTTTTCCACTCCTCTCCCTTCGGCGCGTCGGGCAGTTTGAAACGGGCGACGGACGCGCCTTTCGCCGCCGCGACCGCGCGCCGGCCGACGGCCCTGTGGCGGGCGCGGTAATTCTCCTCGGCGTCGCGGTAGGACTTCAACGCTTCGTCGTGCTTGCCGAGCGCGCGGGCGACATCCCCTGTCCGCAACAGCACGATCTGCGCCTGTTCCGCGCCGGAGGCGTTTTCCTTGAGCGCGGCGAGTTCGCGCGCGGCGGCGTCAGGACGGGCAAGGTCGAGCAGCAGGGCGTTGACGCGCTCTTCCCTCCAGTGGAATTTGCGCGCACTGTCGCGTTCCGTCTTTTCAAAGCGGGCAATCCACGCCAGAAGGCGGTCCCCGTCCTTCTGAAGGCGGAGCGATTCGATGAACCGGTCCTCCAGCTTCCAGCGTTGCCAGTCGGGGCGTTTCTGGAGCGTGGCGAACCCGTCTTCGAAGAGGCGCTTCAGGAGGGGGCCGCCCTTGTAGGGTTCCATCAGCTCGACGAGCACCGCCCAGAGGTCCGGAGCCCAGTCTGCGCAAGGGTCGCCGGGCGGCGGGACGGCGTTCACCATGCAGAGAAACGCCCTGCGGTAGGCGAGGCGGTCTTCCGGTTTCTCGATCGACGCCTTGGACGGCGTCCACGGCGAACGCAGCCAGCGCGTCACGCGGGTCGTGCCGGCGGCATTTTCGACGGTCAGGGCGACGGGCACGGAAAGTTCATCGGGGCGGCCGACGGCGAGCCAGGTCGCGGTAGGTGTTTTTAATTTCTGTCCCTTCCCGAATTCAAGCGTCGCCTTCGCGTCACCGGGTGTCTGCGCCGTCACGGAGAAAAGGTTCACCGGCCGTTCGCCGAACCAGAAGTAGGAGATGGGCTGTTCGATGCCCCGCTGGTTGTGGAGGACGATCGTCCCGCAGACGCGGCCGTCTTTGTAGCGGACGCCCTCGATCTTGCCGCTACCGGATTTCGCGAACCCGGACAGCATTTCGGGAAGGCCGGTCTTGGTTTCGACGCCGGGACGCTTCCAGACAAGCTGCGCCTCCTGCTTGCCCGTCAACTCAAACTGGAAATAGTCGAACCGGTGAAGCCCTTTGTCGAGCTGGACAAACGCCCCGTGTTCCCCCTTCGCCCCCTTCTTGCGGGTGTGGACACCCGTCCAAGAAGCCACCTTGCGTCCGTCGATCAACACTTCCGACCCTTCGTCGGAGATCGTCGCGAACCAGATCCGTTCAGACTTTTCGAGGATGAACCCGCCGACGAACCAGAGCGAATAATGATCGTCCGGGCCGAAGGGGTTGACCATGCTGCCGCACCACTTCCAGCGGTCGAAACAGGCATCCTGCCCGTAAGGGTAACGGGACTGGAGGGATTTCGCGATGTCGAGCGCCCCCTTGCCGCTGCGGGTGAAAAGGACGAGACTGGGGAAGAGCGTGTCGGACGCCGGTTTGACAGGTGGTTTCTGCGAGGGGGAAAAATAGAGGTGAACCTTGCCGCCGCCGGGCGGTTCGGCGAAGAGGACACCGACACCGTCCTGTTTGTCGTATCCGAAAACGAGCGTTTCCAACGGCTTGCCGTCCTCCGAATACGCCTGGGGCACGGCGAAAGGGACGGGCAGCATACCACCGTCCGGCACCTTTACGAACACGCCGAGGCGCGGGTCGTCGGGGGAAGTTTCCACCGCGACCTCCACACAGACCGTCGCGCCGGGGGCGATCCAGTTCGGTGCGGCGGGGGCGTTCAATGAAAGCAACGCCGCCGCAAGTAGCCATTGTTTGCAATTCATGCGGTTAGTCTACCCAATTCACGTTCCCGTTGTCTAGCCTTTTCCACCCCGTCAACGGACGTGGTAAGGCGAACCCTCCGGGTGGGCCGCCGCGCAAAGACGTTTTTAACGCAGAGCACCCCGCCCGCGCTGCGCACGGGAATGTAGATGTGGATAACTATTTGTCTCACACAGAGCCACGGGGAAGGGAAAGACGGCGTCCCCGCCGCCCTTGCGGTACGCGGCAAGCCGGCCGGAAGGAACGTGTGTACAAAAAAATTAACGCAGAGGCGCAGAGACGCAGAGAAATGGCAACGGCAGGAGGGGCGCCCCCCTTCCATTTAACATTTTCCACTTTGCACTGGCGTTGGGGGAATTGTCCAACAAACGGATTTGTTTGCCGCTAACGCGGCTCACATTCCCGGAATCGCGAAGGCCGTCAGGCCTGAACAAATCCGTTTGTTCTTCTTTCGCGACCGCCACGCTTCTTCAAATTGTTGTCACGGTTGTCACGGTTGTCTCCGCTTCCAAGGCGTACCGTTGAAATATGTGCTCTGCACGGTTAAAGATTACTGTCGCGATGTTTTGCAATTGCCCCCTGATGATCGGAGACGACACGGACAACTTGAGACAACGGCGCCACCCCTTTACACTTTCCATTTTCTCCCCCGCGCCTCTGCGCTCTCCGCGTCTCTGTGTCCATAAATAATCCACCCACTGTTGCGGGGTGAAGTTATAGGCAAGCCCGCCGCCCGCGCCGCGCACGGGAATGTAGATGAGGGTAACTTGGATAGTGTTCAGAAATCGCAAGTGTCACAATTGTTCACAACTCACAAATCGCAAGCGGCTTCGGTATTTGTGGCAATGATGGTATTTGTGAACAATGAAGTTACAGGCAAAGCACGGAGACGCAGAGGACAGGGGGGACGTGCACCGCTTCTCCGTACCCTTTCGGTCACTTCAAGCGGTTGGAGGGCAACGGGGACGTTACCCCTCCGCGTCCCTGCGTTTCAATCAAAAACCGCCTTGTACACTGCTCGCTTGCCGCAAGAATCCAGGATGACCCAAAACAAGGGTTTTGAAAGGCTCTCGCGCACTTATATCGCTATTTTTTCGCGTTTTTTCGCGTTTTTCGCTTGCCAAGCTTTCAAAACCCCTATATTTTAAGGGCGTTTCCGATGCTAGGTTGCCTCGGAACTCATTCACCAAAGGAGAACAAAATGGCTAAGAAAGAAGTCGTCCCGACCACCAAGAGTGGCATCCTGGCCGCGCTCGCGGAAGCCGCCGGCATCACCAAGAAGCAGGCCGTGGCCGTCTACGATAAACTCGTCGACATCGCCATCAAGGGCGCGAAGCAGGAAGAAAAGGGACTGACGCTCCCCGCGATCGGTAAGGTCAAGCTGGTCAAGCGCCCCGCGCGCACCGGCCGCAATCCCGCCACCGGCGAAACGATCAAGATCAAGGCCAAGAAGGTCGTCAAGATCGTCGCGTGCAAGGCGTTCAAGGAAGCCATCCTCGGGAAGTAACTTCCGCGCGGGTTCCAAAAGAGGGGGGCGGCGGTCATTCGCCGTCCCTTTCTTTTTTTTCCTTTCCAATCTCCGGACACAGCGTAGATATTATGTCATCCCTTTACGAACCGTTAAACGATCGCATACAGCGGATAGACGCCAAGATCCTCGCCGCGTTGACCCAAGTGAACGACTGTCGCGACCTCGTGATCCAGCGCGTTGACCTTTTGCCCGGAATCCCGCCCGGACAGGTTTGGCGTTCCTACGTCTTACTGGTCTCGCTCGCCCTCTGGCGGCAAGACCGCAACCTGTTCTACAGCCTCTACTCCTCTTTCCGGTCCGCACAGTTCAGCAACCCCGACCTACGCACGATCTTCGAGTTCGCCTCCTGTTTCTTCAAAATCAATTCGAAACCCGCCTCTCTCCGGGAAAAGCTCGACATCATCACCATCCTGGCCCAGAAATTCCGGAACGACCGGCCGGCCATGAACATTTTGCTGCCGATGCTTTTCTTCCTGACCACGCAGACACTCGCGGCACCGGAAAAGCTGATCGGCTTCCTTCGTTGCCAGCTCCTCTCCATCTACACCCTGAGGGAACCGGCGGCCTCTGCGATTCCCGGCTGGGCCTGTCTTTTCGTCCACCATTTCTGCTACGGGCAATATACGAATCAGGGCGTCTTGAATCCGGTGGCCTCCCGTGCGAAACGCGTGATGGAGACGCCGTTGAGCCGGCTGGTCGAGGCGGTCTACCGCCACGTCGCAAACCCGACCCTTCCCGCGCCGGACGCGGAACAGACGATCGCCGATTTTCAAAGGGCGTACGCCGCCGGCTACAACGCCCTCGCCGGCGTCATCGCCGGACTCGCCTTACGCGACCCCGGCACGGCCGACGCCGCCAAGACGTTCCTGGACGGACACCGGGATCTCTGGGTGCCGGTCCGCCCGGCCCTGATCCGCGGCCCGTGGGAACCCACCTACCTCGAAGTTTCAAAAGTCCTTGAAAAGGTCGTTCAGGCGAAGGCGGCCGCCCGCACGGACAAACCGCGCAAACACACCGCCAGCGCGTATGTCTATTCGTGGAAACTCGCCTTCAAACGGGACGCGACGTCCCTTCCCGAAAACCTGTATAAACTCACGAGACTCTCCCTTTACCGTTCCCGCCTTTTGAAGAACGGCAGCGTCTCGGGGGAAAGCGCCGTGCGCGTGAAACAAATCCTCGACGCCGCGCGCAAGGGAGAACTTGTCTCCGGCGGCTTCCCGGAACAGCTGGCGCCGCTCGTCCTCGACATCTCCCACGACCTGTACGGCACGAGTGAATTCTCCGTCCATTCGCGGAACAAGTTGTTCCTTACCCTGCTTGAACACCTTCAGGGCCTGCCCGACATCGTGCTTGTCCCGGACTGGGACGAATACCGGTATCTGCAGCCCTCGGCCGCCGCACCGCCGGAGGAACTCCTGGGCATCCCCGTGAACCTCACCTGCGAGGATCTCCCGCTAAAGACCAAGTACACACCGGAAGGCAACCTTTCGCTGTATATCCCCCTTGCGTTGCACACGAAGTCTCTCGACCGGGCGGATGCGAGCTTCGCCCTGATCGATCCCGGTTCGGTGCGCGTCCTGCGCATTTCGGAGACGGTGGCCAGCCTCTACGCCGCCCTCCGGAAACACACGACCGAGGACGAACTCCTCCGTATGCCGTCCCTGACCATCCCCGCCGCCGCCGCAAAAGAGGCGGCCGACCTCCTGGCCGCTGCCGCCGGCGGACCGCTCCGGCTCCAGGGTGCCATCTCCGACGCGGGCGACGAAACAACCTTCGGACACATCGCAGCCGCCGTCGCCCCCGCCGTCCGGCTCCAGCTCGACAAGGACGACATCCTCCATGTCTCGCTGCGCAACCGGATCCATCCCAAGGCCGACGTCTGGTGCCTCCCCGGGCACGGCAAAAAGTCCGTCGCGCTCACCACGCTCGTCCCGCCCGTGCTGGCAGACCGCGACTTCGCGGCGGAGACCGCCGCCGCCGACCCCGTACGCAAGGCGATGGAACCGTTTTCCGGATTCAAGGACGGGGAGGACACCTGGACGGTCGATGACCTGGAGAACGCGCTCGCCGTACTCGAGACGCTCCACGAACAGAACGCCGCCGTGCCCGTCGAATGGATTCCCCGGTCGATCCGCCGGTTCGACCTCCGCAACGTAGCCTCGGCCCGATTGGACGACGCGGGCGGCGCGGAGTTCTGGCTCGGCGTCAAGGGCGACATCCGCCTCGACAACGGCGAGGCCGTGCGCCTCACCGCCCTTCTCGCCGCCCTGCGCACGGGACGCAAGGGACCGTTCGTGCGCATGGGCGAGAACGCCTACCTCCGCCTCTCAAAAGAACTCGTGCGCCGCTTCGAAGCGCTCAACGCCGCCGGCGAGATGAAGGGCGAGACCCTGCGCGTCAACCCCGCCGCGCTCCCGATGCTCGAAAAGGCGTTCCGCGACGACGACAACGGCGGCGTGTCGCTGCCCGGCGAACTCGCCAAGCGCCTCGCCCGCGTCCGCGAGGCGTTTGCCGCAAATCCCCGCGTGCCGGAATCCATCCGCGCCACGCTCCGCCCCTACCAGGACGAAGGGTTCCGCTGGATGTGGCGGCTCGCCGCCGCCGGCATCGGCAGTTGTCTCGCCGACGACATGGGCCTCGGCAAAACGCTCCAGACCATCACTCTCCTCCAGGCGCGCGCCGCCGGCGGGCCGTCGCTCGTCATCGCACCGGCCTCCGTCTGCGACAACTGGATCGCGGAACTCCGCCGTTTCGCCCCGCGCCTCCAGCCGGTCCTGGCGCGTGAAGACGACGCCTACATCGAAAAACCCGGCGCGGGGATGGTCGTCGTCGCAAGCTACAGCTTCCTGCAGCACCGCCTGATGACCTTCTCCACCGTCCAGTGGAACGGGCTGGTGCTGGATGAAGCGCAGGCCATCAAGAACGCGGCATCCAAACGCGCCCGCAGCGTCAAGACGCTGAAGGCGACGTTCCGCGTCGCCGCGACCGGTACCCCGATCGAAAACAACTTGGACGAACTGTGGAGCCTGTTCGATTTCCTGAACCCCGGACTCCTGCTCTCGCACGATGCCTTCGTACGGACGTTCACGGAGGAGGGCCGCCCGCTTCCCGCCTTGAAAAAGCTGATCAAACCGTTGATCCTCCGCCGCCTCAAACGCGACGTGCTGGACGATTTGCCGGAGAAGACGGAAATCACGTTGCGCGTCGATCTGTCGAAAGAGGAGCGCACCGGATACGAAGCCTGCCGTGTCGCCGCGCTGCAGGAACTTGAACAGTCCGACGAAAACGACCGCATCGGGATCCTCGCCCAGCTCATGCGCCTGCGCCGCTACTGCTGTCTTCCGGAACTCGTGCTGCCGGAGATCGCCGCCGGCGCGAAGATGGAGGCGTTGGACGAACTTCTCTCCGACCTGCACGACAACCAACACCGGACGCTGGTCTTCAGCCAGTTTGTCGATGTCCTGCAGCACATCAAAGGCCGGATGGCGGCGAAGGGCTGGACGTACCAGTACCTTGACGGCAAGACGCCGGCGGCAACGCGCGCGAAGTGCGTCGAGGCGTTCCAGCGGGGGGAGGGCGACTTTTTCCTGATCTCGCTCAAGGCGGGCGGGCTGGGGTTGAACCTCACGGCGGCGAACTACGTTGTGCTGGTCGATCCCTGGTGGAACCCGGCGGTGGAAAACCAGGCCGCCGACCGCGCGCACCGCATCGGCCAGCGGCATCCGGTCACGGTGTACCGCCTCGTCACACGCGACACCATCGAGGAGCGCGTCCTGGAACTCCACGCCCGCAAGAAGGAACTTGCCGAATCGTTGCTGGAAGGCACGGGAGATTCCCGCCTGACCCGCAACGACCTCCTCGCCCTCTTCCGGCAGTAGTGCGTTTTGCTGTCGCTACTTGGCGTCGCTGCGTTAAAGAAACGGTTTCCATTTTTCCATTGTCCCGAATCGGCGGTGTCGGTTATACTGTGCGCCATTCACGACTTTACACTAGGAAAACCATGCATACACGAATCCTTTTTCTCGCGGCCGGGTTGACTGCCGCGTTCGCGGCGCGGGCCGCCACATTCGCCCCCGTCGACGTACTCGTCTACACGCGCTGGAACTACGTCAAACCCGGAACAAACGGTGACGGTGGCGGGCGTGCCTACCACCACCACTCGACCGAGGCGGGCGCGGAACAGGTGCAGCGGTATTTCACGGAAAACGGGTTGACCTGCCTGGTCACGGAAGATCCGTCGTTCTTCACTTCGGACGCCATGAAGTCGCTCAAGCTGGTCATGCTGTGTAACTGCAACCACGAGCTTTTTGAAACGGACGCGCAACGCGAAGCGTTCTACCGGTTCGTAGAGAACGGCGGCGGACTGGTCGCCACCCACTCCTCCAGCGCGTGCGAACGCGGCAGCGACCGGTTCCGCAGACTTCTCGGCGGTTCGTTTGAGCGCCACTACCGGAAACAGCAGTCGGTACCGTTCTCCCACATCGACCGGACGCACACCGCGATGGCGTGCATGCCGGAAAACTACGTCTGGGACGGCGACGAGATCTACCTCAACCACCCCGACGATGCCGCCATCCGCCCGCTCCTCATCCTCGACTGGAAGGATGTCCTCGAAGAGAGCCGTGCCACCGACAAATGGGGTTGTCCGAAGAGCGGCGGTCATGTTCTGGAATGGTGCAAGCCCTACGGCAAAGGCCGCGTCTTCTACTCCGCGCTCGGCCACCGCCCGCAGGACTGGAGCAAGCCGGAATGGCTGAAGCACCTCCTGGAAGCCTCGTACTGGGCGATGGGGCGGCGTCCAGACACATGCACCGGCGTGAAGCCGATCGTGCTTCCCGCCGCCGTCAACGTAACCATCGACGGCGCGGAATGCGTAAAGGGCGGAAAGACGGTGTGGAAGTTCAACATCGCCAACCGCGAAAGCAAGCCGTTCATCCATCCGCTCTGCCTCCCCGACGGACGCTGCGTGACGGACATCCGCCCGAAAGACCACCCCTGGCATCTCGGCCTCTGGTTCTGCTGGAAGTACATCAACGGACTGAACTACTGGGAGCCGCGCCGGCCCTCCGCAAGCAATCTCTTCCCGGACGGCATGACCGTCGTCAAGGATTTCCAGATTGACCCGAAGGGTGGTGCGTGCGACGTGAAGCTCTCGATGTGGTACGGCCCGCGCGCCAATCCCGGCAAGATCCTGCTGGAGGAAGAGCGCACGGTCTCGTTTTCGGAACCGGATGAAAAGGGCGGCTACACCATCCGTTCGACGCACGTCTTCACCGCCCGCGCCCCCTCCGTGAAGCTCGACTGCCGCCGTCCGATCGGCTACGGCGGCTTCTCCATGCGGATGGCCCCCTTCATGCGCGCGTTCACGATGTCGGGCGTCGGGGGCGAACCGGTGCGGGATAAATTCGAAGGCGGGGGGCCGAAGGGGATCACGGCCGTACGGTACGTAGACCCAGCGACCGGCCACGGTATCGAGGTCAAGACGTTGCAGACCATCGGGTCTGAGCGTTA
Source organism: Kiritimatiellia bacterium (assembly GCA_017962315.1). Lineage (GTDB taxonomy): Bacteria > Verrucomicrobiota > Kiritimatiellia > RFP12 > UBA1067 > RGIG8368. Next base: position 4,424 of record JAGCVN010000034.1, on the reverse strand, counting down.
CTACACCTGGACCGACCACCGGTTCGTCAATCCCATGCCGATCTATGAGAACCCCCTTGAACTCACCACCGGCGAATCCTTCACACTCGACTACGAAGTGAGCGTTTTCTAAATGAAAGCAGGTTGGAGATGGTTCGGGCCGACAGACCCGGTTTCGTTACAGGAAATCCGGCAGGCAGGTGTCACGGACGTTGTGACCTCGCTTTACCACCGCAAGCCGGGCGACGTCTGGCCGCTCCGCGAAATCAAGGCTTGCGCAGAGAAAGTCCGCAAGGCGGGGATGACGTGGAGCGTGGTGGAGTCCGTCCCCGTCCACGAGGACATCAAGAAACGCACGGGCGGTTACCTGCGTTACATCGAGAACTACAAACGCAACCTCCGCAGCCTTGCGGCGTGCGGCGTGAAGGTGGTCTGCTACAACTTCATGCCCGTACACGACTGGGCGCGGACCGACCTCCGCGTGGTCCTTCCCGACGGCTCGATCACCCTCGGCTACGACCAGTACGAGGTCTGCGCCTTCGAGATGTTCGTGCTGAAACGTCCGGGGCTTGAGGCGGATTACGACACCGCCACCCGCGCCCGGGCGGAAAAAGTCTGGAAGCGGGCATCCGCCCGTGACAAGAAACGGATCACCTCTGCGCTCCTGCTCGGGCTTCCCGGCACGACGGAAGACGCGACGCCGGAGGGGTTGCGGCACGAACTGGCGGCCTACGCCGGTCTGAACGCGCGCCGGCTCAAACAGAACCTCTACGCCTTCTTGAACGAGATCACGCCCGTGCTGGACGAGACGGGAATCGACATGGCGATCCATCCGGACGATCCGCCCTTCCCGATCTTCGGACTGCCGCGCATCCTCTCCTCCGCAAAGGACATCCGTGACATGGTACGGGCCTGCCCTTCCGTCCACGCGGGCGTGACGCTCTGCACGGGGTCGCTCGGCGCAGACCTGCGGAACGACGCGGTGAAAATCTTCCGGGAGTTCCACGACCGCATCCATTTCTGTCATTTCCGAAACCTGCTCCACGCCGAACCGGGCGTGTTCCGGGAAAGCGACTCGCACCTCACCGGCAACACGGATATGCCCGCGCTGATGCTGGAACTCGTGAAGGAGGAACGCCGGCGCGGACGGGAGATCGTCATGCGCCCCGACCACGGCCGGATGCTCGACATCGACAAAGGCCGCACATGTTACTACGGATATTCGTACGGCGGCCGCCTAATCGGTCTGTCCGAACTGCGCGGCCTTGAACTGGGCATCAAGTTCGGTCTCAAATAAAGTATTCGGAGACGGCGGCGGGAACCGTCACGCCGCCGCGATGCCGTTCGATCGCGGCGACGAGCGAGAGGGAACGCAGCGCCTGTTTGACGGCCTCGTTCACATCCATCCAGACGGAACGCGCCGCGCAGGACACCGCCTTTTCGCAGGCGTCCGCCCGCGTCACGCAATCGACAACCGAGACGTCGCCTTCCAGTGCCTCCAAGACGTCAAGCAGGGTGATGTCTTCCGGTGCACGCGCCAACCGGAACCCGCCTTGTTTGCCGCGTACCGAACGAATCATACCCCGCGCGCGGAGCGGAACGACCAGGCGGCTGATGAATTTCTCGGAGATTCCCTGCGAAATGGAGATTTCGTGAATCGTGCGGGGGCGATCCGTCCGTTCAAAGAGGGCGATATCCAGAAGGATTCGCAACCCGTAACGTGCTTTCGCCGTGATTTTCATAAAGAAACCTACCTTTCCCTGTTTTCCTTCACTTTCCCTGCGTAAAGATTGAAGAGGTGTGCAACGATTCCTGATTCCGGGGTGTCGGGCGCGGGGCCCCAGGCGGCAAGCACGGGTTCAGGGTACGCCGCCCGCGCGTCAGAGATGGTTTGCGCAGTGGTGGTGATGATTGTTGCCAATTGAGCATTGGGTTTTGGCAACCTTTGGGCGCAAGGCAGGCGTTGATGTGGTCGGTACGGATGGTGCGGCCGCCGCCGAGGATTGTTTTTACTTTTACCAAACGGTTTTGTTCGTCGCTAACGCGGCTCTCGTTTCCGGAATCGCAAACGCCGTTAGGCGTGGACGAATCCGTGTGTTCTTTTTTCACATGGGTCCCCACGATTACGCAATGGACGTGCGTCTCGTCGAACGCCTCGATATCCCCCGTTCCGATTGCCTGTCGGGACTGGATATCGGCAACATTTGAACAGCGGCAACATTTGAACAGTCTGTCATCCTCGGCGTGGAGGCAGAAAACCAACCGCACGCAAAACCTGTTCAGCGCGGCAAGGACTTCAGGGCTGACGTCGTCCAAAGTCTGGTGTCCGAAGTCCCGTTCCGCTTTCTTTGACGGGCATCCGCAAAACATGGTTTCTCTCCTTTGCATTCACCGACAAAGGTTGTACGCGATTTTAACGCGATAGTCAAATTGTTTCCATCGTTACTTCATTGTCGAAAACCGTAAGATCGAGAGGATCATATTGTCAACTCTCACACGAGGAATCAGAACTTCTCGGCCCACTTCTGCTCCTTGTGGCTATAGTTTATAAGCGCACAGCAGAGAAAATTCTCTTCCAATTTGTTCATTTCTTCGTCCCCATCTGCCGTTCCTTTTCGCAGTTCCTCCTGCTCGTCTACTCTCGTCCTCAGACGCAGCTTTCGACCATGTGCCATGTTGACGTTATCGCCGCTGCGTATTTGCAATCCCCTATCCTGCCACGCAACGGGGATCCGTATCCGAGATAGGCATGCGCATGTTCAGCTTCGCCATCGGCAAGGTAGTCGAGCGTGTTGCAGAGCCGATCTGCAATCTTGACGACAACAATCTCCGGAGAGGCGTCACGAGCCACGTTTGCAATATAGTCCGCCTTGAGCCGCCCATAGTCGGGATGCGCCGAAGACACTCCCGGCTTGAAAGTGAGCATCTTGATTCCGGCTAGGATACGCGGCCCAAGCACATCGTCGACGGCGAGGATTGCCGACTCTGGCTTCTCCGTATCCTCCAAGATATCATGTCCCCACGCTACTGCAAGTGTCACAGCATCGTCCTGTTCTGTATAGCCCCATTCCTTCAATATCGCCACAACGGCATGAGGATGAACAATATACGGCTTATTGCCCGGTCCTTTCCGGTTAACGCCGTTATGCGCGATCATCGCCAACCGCGCCATTCTGTCAACGACATTCATAACTCACTCCCTCCAAGACACAGACCCTGTTCGACAACTTCCATCTTGTAGTCAGACACACGGCTGTACACGGTCGGATCGTCATTTGCCGCCGACCGGCCATGCCGCACAAGGATTATTCGCTTAGGTGCCATCGTTCACATCCACAGCCTTGCCCGTCTGGAGGGCTGCCTTCATCGCGTACCCCACATATGTCGATGCGCTTGCGCGCCACGTCAAGGCTTACGTCCGTCACCCACCGTCCATTCCTCGCCAAGCCCCGGCAGGGCGGCATCATGCTGTTTCACATCCATCTACGATTCTTCCTTTCTGCGGGAGGATAGTATATTCGCATTACACCGCATCAGCAAGCCCAGCTTTCCACAAAAACGTTGAAGACCCATTTTTTCATCTCCCGAACTTGCGGTCGAGTTCCCGGTACGAGGTGAAGAACATCGTCGGTTTCCCGCGGGGCGAGGTATAAGGCATCTCGGCGGCGGCGAGGGCGTCGATCAGTTTCTGCGCGTCTTCGTCGCGCAGTTTCATCGTACGGAGGCTCGATGCGTGGCAGATGGAACGGGCGATGATCTCTTCCCGCCACTTTTCCGAACCCCGGCGCACCCCGCCCAGTTCAAAGTCTTGCGCAATGTTGGCCAGCAGTTCACGACACGGGATTCCCGCCTCTTCCGCGACGGCGGGAAGGGCTTCGACCTTGAAATGGTCGCCGCCGAAGTCTTCAATCTCGAATCCCATCGTCCGCAGGGCGTCCAGGTGTTTGCGCAGACGCACGGAATCAGCCGGGGCGAGCCGCACGGATTCGGGAAAGAGAAGTTGTTGCGAAAGAACTTCCCCTTTACGCAACCCGCCCATCATTTTTTCGTACAGGATGCGTTCCCGCGCCGCGACGGGATCGAGCGTCACATAACCGGAATCGGTCTCCGCCAGCACGTACCGGTCGGCAACCTGCCCGATCACGCGCGACCATTTCCAGGGCGCACCTTCGCACGGCGCGGGAGAGGCGAACAAGGGGATACCCTCCCCTTCCGGCGGCGCGACCGGTGCCTGGGGAACCACACCGAACGGATCCGGACGCGGGTAGTCGAACGGTTCCGGCTGAAGGGGCGTCTCCACGACAGGAGCTGGTTTTGAAGGCGGCTCAGGAAGTTCCATCGGGCGTTGCGGCGCGGGCAGGGAACCGGAAAAAGGGTTGTCGTCCGGCGGCGGCACACGGGGCGCAGCCCCCGCGACGCCGCGGAAGCCGCTGTTCGGGGGCGGG
>JAGCVN010000033.1 GCA_017962315.1 Kiritimatiellia bacterium | reverse complement strand
GGGGCGCCGCCCGCAATCCCGTGGTGGGCGGGGCGCTGCCCGCAATCTCGTGGTGGGCGGGGCGCTGCCCGAAATCCCGTGGGGGGCCGCTGCCCGCAATCTCGTGGGGGGCGGGGCGCTGCCCGCAATCCCGTGGTGGGCGGGGCGCTGCCCGCAATCTCGTGGGGGGCCGCTGCCCGCAATCTCGTGGGGGGCGGGGCACTGCCCCCGCCCCCTGGTGGGCGCGGTGGGATTTGAACCCACACGCCTTGCGGCACAGGAACCTAAATCCTGCGTGTCTGCCAATTTCACCACGCGCCCGTCTGTTTGATAAACCGCGGGGTTAGTGTAGCGTTTCGGGACGGGGTAGGGCAACATAAAACTTCCCGAATTTTACGCTTGTCCTTTCTTGCGCTTGCTGATATGATAGACCTCCTTTTCAGCAAGGAGTATGAATTATGTCGAGAGTATGTGACATTTGCGGGAAGCACCCGTCCGTCGGAAACCGGATTGTTCGCCACGGTTTGGCGAAGTACAAGGGCGGCATCGGTTTGCACACCACGGGCATCACGCGCCGTCGTTTTCTCCCCAACCTCCGTTCGGTCCGTGCCAAGCTGCCGAACGGGACGGTCTGCCGTCTGACGGTCTGCACCCAGTGCATCAAGCACGGCAAGGTTACCAAGGCCTAGTCGCGTGCCCGTCTTCGGCGGCGTGTCGCCGTCTCCCCTCCCGGAACCTGTTTCCCGTTTCAACAGAGGAGCGAAAAGATGAATCCAGAGAACGAAGAACAGAGCGGAAACGCCGAGTTGGCGTTTGAAGGGGCGGCGGGCCTTCAGGGGCAGGCGCCGACCGAAGACATGGAGGACATCGGCGACGACATCCGGCCAACGGATATCGTCTTCGATTGTCCGCACTGCGGGCACAACCTGGCGATCGACTATCGTGGTGCCGGGTTACAGACGCGGTGTGTGGAATGTGGCGAGATGATTCAGGTCCCGATTCCGGACGGGATGAACCTCTCCGATCTAGACCTCAATCCGGGCGAGCTGCTTACCCAGCTTTTCCAGACGCGCCGTATGTTGTTGAAATGCGAACAGACGGTTGCCGAACTGGAACAGGCGCTCGATAGTGTGAAGAGCCGCCGTTCCGAGTTGGAGAAGTCGCGGATTTCGACGCTCCACCGGTATGCGGAGCTGGTCAATATGTGCCAGGCCTGTATTAAACAGCAGACGGAATCCACGTCTCTCCTCAACCGGATCTTGACGCTGGTCTCCGAAGAGCAACAGCGATAGTTTCCGAAATGGAACCGCTTCTGCAGCCTCTTGTTTTCAATCCCGTCTACAAGACTAGTCCCTGGGGCGGGAATCGTATCGCCAAGCTTCCCGGCCGTTCGTCAAGCGCCCCCACACCCTGTTCCGAATCATGGGAGATTTCTTCCCACCCGGCTGGCGTGAGTGTCGTAAAAGGCGATGTGTTGACGTTACCTGAACTGGCCGCCTGCGGGGGGCTTGTGGGAAGGAACGCCCCCGTCAAGGATTGTTTTCCTCTTCTGTTCAAACTCATCGACGCGGCGGAGAACCTGAGTGTCCAGGTTCATCCGAACAACGAGAATGCGGCGCGTGTCGGCGGTCTCCCGAAAACCGAGATGTGGTTCGTCTTGGCGGCTGAGCCGGGGGCGTTCCTCTATGCGGGACTGAAACCCGGCGTCACCCGTGCCAAGCTGGAACGGGTGTTGCGGTCGGGCAACGACAGCGTCGCCTCCCTCCTCAACGCGGTTCCAGCCGTTCCGGGTACCGCCCTCGTCATTCCCGGCGGCCTCGTCCACGCGCTCGGTGCGGGATGCCTCGTCTACGAAGTCCAGCAGAGTTCGGACACCACCTTCCGTCTGTACGACTGGGACCGCCCGCCTGTCGCCGGCCGCCTCCTTCAGACGGACAAGGCGTTGGAGGCGATCGATTTTTCCCTTGGACAGCCCGAACTCGTTGAACCGAGCGCTGTCGAGACGCACGGATTGAACGAGTGGTTCCGCGTCGCGGCTACCCGTTATTTTGAATTACGCAAGTTGCGGCTTTTCGCCCCCGAAACCGTCCGGTTGCGTGGCGACACCTTTCACGCCCTGTTTGTTGAAAAGTCCGGCGGTGTGCGCGTCACGGCGGGGGGTGTCTCGGTGGAACTCGGACGCAGGACCTCCTGCCTGATTCCCGCCGATGCGGGATCGTACACCGTCGAGCCGTTGGGCGCCAAGTCGAACCTGCTTGTGACAAGCCTCCCCGACAACCGCGTGCAGCCGGTCGCCCCGTCTCCGGCGGCCGGCGGCCGTTCCGGTTCCAAAACGAAAGGAGGTCGCCGTGTTTAAATCGTCTTCTTGGCATTTGTTCACCGTTTTCGGCATTCCTGTAAAGGTGGACGCCTCGCTGATCATCCTCGCCATCTGGATGTTCGGGCGCTGGGAATCTCCCGCCTATGATTTGCTGGCGTTTGCGCTTCTTCTGGTGTCCATCGTCTTGCACGAACTCGGCCACAGCCTGGTCGGGAAGGCGTTCGGTTGCCGAATCCGCAGCATCACCTTGATGTTGATCGGCGGGGCGGCTACGTTTGAAACGATGCCGCGAAAACCTTGGCAGGAGATGCTGGTCGCTCTCGCCGGTCCCGCCGTCAGTCTCCTGCTCGGTTTCGCCGGGATTTTCCTCTTCGCCCCTCCGTGGAGTTTCCCTGCGCAGGTTGTCCTGTTCTTCGCCTTCGGGTGGGGTAACCTGGTTTTGTGCGCGTTTAACCTGATCCCCGCGTTCCCGATGGACGGGGGGCGCATCCTGCGGGCGGTGCTGCAACAGTTCTTTATGTCGCGCACGAAGGCCACGTGGGTCGCCTCGCGCATCGGGCGCGGTATTGCCGTCCTTTTCGCGATCGGCGCGGTACTGCAGCTTTTCGGCATCCGCGTTCCGTTCGTCGGCAGTTCGTTCAATATGCTGTTGATCGCCTATTTCATCTTCGTCTCCGCCGAAAACGAGTATCGGTTGGTGGCAATGGAGCAAGGTTTCGGAGGCGGACTGTCCTCTGACGAGCCGCCGCCAGACGAGGGGAAGGCGGTCATCGGACCTCCGCCGTATGGACGCGGTTCCACCCGCGTCGATGTCTACAGGGACGAATGAACGACGGCACCGACAGCTTGGATTGCGGGAATGACGAACTCCCCGCCCCCGAAGCCCCCGATACGCGGACGCTTTCCGTACCGCCGGAAGGGACGGGCGGTATCCGTCTTGACCTGTGGCTTGTACAGCGGCTCCCCGACCTTTCGCGTTCCCGTATCCAGGCGCTTTTGCGAGAAGGCCATATCGTGGCGACGGACGGGACGCCGCTCCGTTCGTGCGAACGGTTGAAAGGCGCGGCGGAACTGGTCGTTTCCATCCCGCCGCCCGTGCCGGTCGAACCCCATCCGGAGGAGATCCCGCTCGACATCTTTTTCGAGGACGCCGATTGCCTTGTCCTAAATAAACCGGCGGGACTGGTTGTCCATTCCGGTCCCGGACATCCGGACGGGACGCTCGTCAATGCGCTGCTCTTCCATTGCAAGGACCTTGCCGGTATCGGCGGGTTTGGGCGTCCGGGGATCGTCCACCGGCTCGACAAAGATACGTCGGGGTTGATGATGGTGGCGAAGACGGATGCCGCGTATCGCGGATTCACCATGCTCTTTCAGAACGGGGGGGTCCGGAAAGAATACCTTTGCCTCGTCCACGGTGCGCCGGGAAAGGAATCGGGACGGATTGAAACGTTGATCGGGAGACACCCGGTGTTGCGCCAGCATTGGGCGGTGGTGGACCGGAACGGGCGGCGGGCGGTCAGCAACTGGAAGGTGGAACATCGATTCGGGCGTTACACGCTCATGCGGGTTCACATCGAGACGGGGCGTACCCACCAGATCCGCGTCCACATGAACCACATCGGCTGTCCCGTACTGGGCGACGCCATGTACGGCCGTTCGTCTGCGGATGCCTCGCTCGATCCGGTGCCGCAGCGCCAGATGCTCCATTCGACTTTCCTCGCCTTCCCCCATCCCGTGTCCGGCGAACCGTTGTCGTTCACGGCGCCCCTCCCCCCCGATTTCCAGGTGTATTTGGGGAAGGAGCAGATTTCTTGTCCTCCGGAATCCTAGGAATCCGTCCGGGAGCTGGCGGGAATCCTTCTCTTGATTGCGAAAGGCGGCTATCATTTTTGAGAAACGAGAGGCGGCAGGCGGTGTCCGGGAGGGAGAAATGGCGAAAATAGACGTTGTTTTCCGGTTTGGCACGGCTACTGCTCCTTATCCGGGTGTCTGCCGACGGATGCCGGTAGCAGATGGTTTAAGGATCACAACACAAGGAGAACTGTTATGAAGAAACACAGCACACAGGGTTTCACGTTGGTTGAAATCATGATCGTGGTCGCGATTATCGGCATCCTGGCCGCCATCGCCATCCCGAACTTTGTCAAGTCCCGTAAGGAGTCCCAGAAGAACGCCTGCATCGCGAACTTGAAGCAGATCGAGGGCGCGGTTGAACAGGCGAAGATCGGCGGAACGCCGACCCCTGCGGCGTCGGATATTTTCGGCTCGACCGCGTACATCAAAGTCACGCCTTCCTGCCCGTCTTCAAAAGCTACGTATGCGGTTCCGACCGGAACCGATCGCCCGGTCTGCCCGAACCCGACTATCAATGGTTCGGATGAGTCGGATCAGCACAAGCTTCCTGCTGCTACCGCTGCATCTGGTTCTTGATTTTCACACCACCACACCACACAACAACCGGCGGGCAAAGTCCCGCCCTTTCCTGCCGCCGCGCGATTCGCGCGGCGGTTTTTGTGTAGTCGATGGCGCTCGGTAGCACTCGTTTACACCGTCCGGGAAATGAGACTCCGGGCGAGCGTCGTGAGGGCCTGTGCCGCTCCGGAGACGAGGCAGGGGGTGGCGAGGGCGGCGACAGCCGCCTCCGTTTCGGAACGGCACCAGTCGCGGGCGGCTTCTGCCGACATGAGGTCGAGGCAGGAGAGTTCAGGTTTGGCGTCCTCCTTCGACTGGGCGGCGTCGAGCAGATCGTCTTCAATCTGGAACGCCAGGCCGAAATGTTCCGCAAAAGCCGTGATGGCCGCCAACGCTTCCTTGGCGGCACGGGCGGAGATTGCCCCCATGCGGCACGCGCAGCGGAAGAGGTCGCCCGTCTTGTGCCGGAACACGTAATCCAGCACTTCCCGCGATGGATGTCCATCGTATCGGATGTCTTCCACTTGTCCGGCGATAACGCCCGCCGGTCCGGCCGCACGGGCGAGTTCACGTACGAGCGCGATGTCGCCCGTCGCCGCCGCCGTTTCGAACGCAAGCGCCTGGAGCGCGTCGCCGCACAGCACGGCGAGTGCTTCACCGTAGGCCGCCCAGACCGTCGGTTTCCCGCGCCGGAGCGTGTCGTTGTCCATGCACGGCAGGTCGTCGTGTACCAGCGTGTAGGTGTGGAGCAACTCGATGGCGCATGCGGCGTTCAATGCATCGCTCGCACTCCCGCCCGCCGCCTCCGCGCAGGCGAGGCAGAAGACGGGGCGGAGGCGTTTCCCTCCGGACTGCACGGCGTGGGCCATCGCCTCGGCGAATCCGGCGGGGGATTCCGCGGGGGAAGGGAGGATTGCGGCGAGGGCTTCTTCCACCATCGCCCGGCGTTCTTGCAGAAAGGCGTCCATCAGCGCAACAGCTCCTTGATGTGGTTCGCATTCCGGATCAGGGTGTCGAGGCGCGGGGCGTCGTGCGCGGCGAGCGCATCGCGGAAGGTCTGCATCTCTGAGAGGAAGGCGTCGATCGCGGGGAGGACTTCATCGGCGTTCTGCACGAAAATCGGCGTCCACATCTCCGGGTTGCTTTTTGCGAGACGCACGGTCGAGGCGAAACCGCCGCCCGCGAGGCGCGGGACGGCGTAGCCGGCCTTCTCTTCGCTCTGCACGGCGAGCGAGAGCGCGTAGGCGACGACGTGCGAGAGATGGGAGACGAACGCGGCGTGGCTGTCGTGCTGTTCCGGCGTCATGAACTCGAACTTCAACCCGACGGCGTGGAAAATCTCCAACGCTTTGCGGCAGGCGTCCGGTGCACTCTTGTCAAGGTCGCAAAGCAGCACGACCTTTCCTTTGAAAAGTCCGGGAAGAGCGGCATCCGGACCGCAATTCTCCGTGCCCGCCATAGGGTGGGCGGCGACGTAGCGGTCGCGGTTCGGATGCCCGGTGACGGCTTCCGTCACCGCCCGCTTGGTCGAACCGAGATCGAGGATCGTCTGCCCGGGGCGGACACGGTCGAGCAACTGCGGGAGCAACTTCGCGATCGCGTCGACGGGAATGGCGAGGATGATGGTCTCCGCCCGCGACATCGCCTCGTCCAGTTCGACGACTTCATCCACAAGCCCCAGTTCGCGGGCGCGTTTGGCGTGTTCGGGATTGGTGTCGACACCGAGAAACGTCTCCGCCCCCGGAAGGGCGCGGAGGTCGATGGCGAACGAACCGCCGATGAGGCCGAGTCCGATAAAAGCGATGGTCATGGCGGTTATCCTTTGAAGTCACGGAGATGGCCGAGAAGGGATTTCAAACCGCGCCAGTAGAAAGCGAAATCGACGAACGGGTTGTGCGTCGAGAAGAGGCGGCGGAGGATGGTCTCCGGGTGGAAAAACGCCTTGTAGACTTCGCGGATGGCTGCCTTGATGCGTTCTTCGGGGACACCGGACCGCATCACCTGTACCCGCATATCGTAGTCGTCCCAGTCCTCCGTGAGGATGTCGCCCGCCGCTTTGCACTCGCGGAACAGCGGCGTGGTCGGGTAGGGAACAACCTGCGTGACCTGGAGCGTGTACGCATACCCTTTGCGCAGGAGGCGGCTGGCGAGGCAGACGGTGTTCTGGATTTCCGCTTCGCCTTCCCACGGATAGCCGAACATGACGGTGACGTGTACATCGAGACCGGCGCGGCTCGCCGCCCGTGCGCCTATTTCGATCTCCTCCACCTTCAACGCCTTGACAAGCCGGTCGAGTGTCGCCTGGTTCGCGCTTTCCAGGCCGAAAAGCATGAAACGGAATCCCGCCTGGCGCATCCGTTTGTAGTCCTCGTACCGGAGGCGCCCGAAGCGCATGTTGCAGTCGATGCGGATTTTTTTGTTGTAGCCGCGCTTGATCATCTCATCGCAGAACGTCGTAAGGAAGGGACCGACGGGGAAGGAACCGGTGTCGTCCATAATTTCCTTCACGCCGTACTTCTCAATGAGTTCGCCGATTTCGTCCACGACGTCGATCGGGTCGCGCGTGCGGTACTGCGGGTAGAGCGCCGTCCACGAACAGAAGGTGCATTTCCCGTGCCAGCAGTCGCGCCCGGACATGATGTAGGTGCCGGGGGTACGGCGGTAGTTGCCGTTCTTTTCGGAATAGAGCCGCCACTGCGTGAGGTCGCGGTCGATCCACGGAAGGGTGCGCAGGTCGTGGTCGAGCTTGAAGCGTCCGTTCGAGGAGCAGCCCTCCGGCGTACGCCAATAGATGCCCGCTTCAAGCGTCGCAGTGTCGCGTGTTCCGTTCCCGAGGAAGGCGAGGAGGTTGATCAACAGGAAGTCGTAGTCGCCGCCGGTCAGGATGTAATCGACGGGGCAGTTCGCAAAACTCTCCTCCGGCAGCGCGGTCACGTGGTCGCCGCACAGCACGACTGTCAACGCGGGATAGCGCTGCTTCAACTGCGCGATGTACGCCCAGTGGCGTTTGACGACCGGTGTTTTTGTCTCCAGCAGGATCACCTCCGGGGCGAATTCCGCGAGATGCGTTTCAAACTCCTCCGGCGTCCACTCGGAGGCGATGCCGTCCAGCCACGCCACGTCGTGTCCGGCCTTTTGGGCCTGGGTCGCGGCGAGTGCGGGGACGACGGGGTAGATGTACGTCGGCTGGTTAAACCATTGGAACTGCCGGTTCTGGGAAAGCAGCGGCACTCCCTTTTCGGAAGGCATGGGCGGATAGGCGATAGCGATTTTCATGTTCGTGTTCCTTCGGTTTTTTAAGCGGTTGGCGAGGGCTGTTCGTCGTCGGCGGCGATCCCGGCGGTCGTGTTCCCGACATCGGCACGGTCGCCGAAGCGCGTGAGCGTGTCGTCGAAATCGAGGCGCACCTCGCCGGTCGGACCGTTTCGGTGTTTGGCGACATCGACGATGGCGAGGCGCATGTCGTCGTGTTCCGGGTCGGTCGGCACCTTGCAGGGGCGGCGGAGCAGGAGCGCGACGTCGGCGTCCTGCTCGATCGCGCCGGAGTCGCGGAGGTCGGAGAGTTTCGGTTTGTTGGACTTGTCACCGCGCTGTTCCGGGTTCCGGCTCAACTGGGAAAGGACAATGACCGGCACGTTGAGTTCCTTCGCCATCGCCTTGATGTTGCCGGAGATTTGCGAGGTCTCGATCTGGCGCCCCTGCTTGGCAAACTCGCGGCAGTTGCAAAGCTGGAGGTAGTCGATGACAATCAACTCGATCTTGTACCGTTTCTTCAGGCGGCGCGCACGGGCGCGCATGTCCAGCACGTCGAGGCCGCCGGTGTCGTCCACGTAGATCGGCGCCTTTGTCAGCTCGCCCGCCGCGCGCGTCAACTGCTGGTTGATCTTCTGCGGCCGGATAATCCCCTGGTCGATCTGAAAGGCGGGGATGCCGGCGTAGCCGCAGAGCATACGCATGGCAAGGGATTCGGTGGACATTTCGAGCGAGAAGACGCAGACCGGGTGGGGGCGGTTGTTGTCGCCCTTCATGGGGCGTCCGTAAATGTCGCGCCCGAACGCGACACATTCGGCGATGTTCATCGCAAGCGAGGTCTTCCCCATGGAAGGACGGGCGGCGAGGACGATCATCTCGCCGTTGCGCAGACCCTTGAGCTTGCGGTCGAGGTTCGCGAAACCCGTCGGCAGTCCGGTCACCGCGCCCTTCCCGAGCGAGAGTACGCGGTCGATGTGCGCCATCGTGTTCTGCAACGCCTGTTTCCAGGTGACGCCGCTGGTGACGCGCTGTTCGGCAATGCCGAGAAAACTTTGCTCGACTTCGCCGAGAATGAGATCGGCGCTGGCGGAATCCGTGAAACAGCGCTGTTCCGCCTTGCGCGCGCACTCGATGACGCGGCGGAGCAGGTATTTCTCGCGGACGATGTTGATGTAGTACTCGGCGTGCGCGGCGACGGGTGTCTCCTCGATCAGCGCCTGAATGGTGGCGGGGCCGCCGATGCTGTCGAGCCGTTTAATCTGGCGGAGGCGTTCGTTCAGCGTCAGCGCGTCGATCGTGATCATCTCTTTCTGCATCCCCAGCATCGTCTCGAAAAGCAGACGGTTGACGGGCGAAAAGAACGCATCCTCGGTGATGCCGTTCTCGATGCAGAGGTCGAGGACGCGGGAATCGCCCATCGAGGCGTCGATAAGGATCGAGCCGAGGATGCCGCGTTCCGCTTCAAGGTTATGTGGAGGGGTGAGGATGTCGCTCATACGGATTCTGCCTTTTCTTCAAGGACCGCCCAGCGTTCGACGGCCGTTTCCAATTCTTCGTTTACGGCGGCGAGGCGCGCGTGCGCCTCCGTCGCTCCGGTCGGATCTTTCACGTAAAATGTCGTGTCGGCGAGCTTCGCGTTCAATTCACGCACTTCCGCTTCCAGCTCCTCGATCCGGGCCGGCAGCTGTTCGCGCTCTCGTTGCTCGTTATAGGAGAGGCGCGGTTTGCGCCGGGAGGCGGGGGCGGGCGCGCGTTCCTTCGCCGCGTCCCCTTCTGCGGGGGCGGGGCGGGACTCCGCCTGCGCCGCCCGTTGCCGCTGCCAGTCGGCGTACCCGCCGGGGTAGAGGTGTACCCCGCCGTCGCCCTCCAGTACGAACGAGGAGGTGACGATGTTGTCGAGGAAGGTGCGGTCGTGGCTGACCAGCAAGACCGTGCCGGCGTACCCCTGCACCTGTTCCTCCAACAATTCCAGCGTCTCCACGTCGAGATCGTTGGTCGGTTCGTCCAGCACCAGCAGGTTGCCGGGGTTGAGGAAGAGCTTGGCCAGCAACAGCCGGGCGCGTTCACCGCCGGAGAGCGCCCGTACCGGCGTCCGTGCACGGTCGGAGGTGAACAGGAAGTCGCCCAGGTAACTGTAGACGTGCTTGCGTGTGCCGTTGACGTTGACGAAATCGTTGTTCTCGGAAAGATTCTCCAGCACGGTCGCGTTGACGTCGAGCTGGGCGCGGAGCTGGTCGAAGAAGGCGATTTTCACGCCCGCGCCGAGGGTGACTTCTCCCGCCGTCGGGGCGAGCCGTCCGCAGAGAAGGTTAAGGAGGGTCGTCTTACCGGAACCGTTCGGACCGATCACGCCGATCCGTTCGCCGCGCAGGATCTTCGCGGAGAAGTCGTGTATCAACTCCTTCCCGCCGGGGTAGGCGAAGGAGACGCGGTCGAGTTTCAGGACGCGCTCGCCGGACGCCTCCGCGCAACCGAGGTCGAGCCGGCTGAGACCCACGCCTCCGCGCCGGGCGGCAAACTCTTCGCGCAGTTTCAGCAATGCGGCGACGCGCCCCTGGTTGCGGCGGGTACGCGCCTTGACGCCGCGCCGGATCCAGGCCTCCTCTTCGTTCAGTTTCTGCTCTTTGCGTTCCCAGAAAACCGCCTCGTCGCTGAGCAGGTCGGCCTTGCGGCGGAGGAAGGTGGCGTAGTCGCAGTTCCAGCCGGCGAGATGGCCCCGGTCGAGGTCGAAGACGCGCGTTGCGACGTGCTGGAGGAAGGCGCGGTCGTGCGTGACGAACAGACAGGCGCAACGGCTCTTCTGGAGGAACTTCTCCAGCCACTCGATGCGCTCGACGTCGAGGTGGTTCGTCGGCTCGTCCAGCAACAGCAGCTGCGGGGCGCGGGCGAGCGCGCCGGCCAGGAGCGTGCGGCGCCGGAGCCCGCCGGACAGGGTGTTGAACGGCGCCGCCGCTTCGACGCCGAGTTTAAGCAGGTATTCCTCCACACGGTGGCGGGGGGCGGCCTCCCCGCCGTCTTCCGCGACTGAGGCGACCTCCAGCGCGGAACCCTCGCGGTCGCCGGGTACATCCTGCGAAAGGTAGGCGACAGACAGTCCCGGCTGGCGCACGAGGTTTCCCGTGTCGGGTTCAATGCGTCCGGCAAGGATTTTCAGCAACGTCGACTTGCCTTCGCCGTTTCGCCCGGTCACGGCAATCCGGTCGAGCGGGTCGATGTTGACGCTCACCCCTTCCAGAAGGGGAGGCCCGCCGAACTGGATACGTACGGAATGGAGAGAAAGAATGGCCATAAAGTCCGCCCATTCTAGCAGAAGAAAACGGAAAAGGGAAAACGAAAATTTAAAGGGCTACTCCGCTATTTTCCCCGGTCTTCATCGATACGGGCGCGCCAGTCCTCTCCTGCGAACGGATGGCGCGAAGCCCCTTCGGACGGCATATCGGGGCCGTCCAGTGCCTAGACTTCTCCGGAATTCCATCGACGGAATGGATGCCGATGGAAAATTCGGGCGTGTTGCGGCAGACTCCGGGTAGGCTCATCCCCCGGCTGTCGGCGTAGCGCTTGATGCGTCTGTAACGGCCGTCACGCAATTGATCCATGCTGCCGTTTCCACAAAAACGTTGAAGAGCCGAAAAAAAGTTGCACGGACGGGGGGGAGTGTGCTAAGGTGGACGGCGTCTGCGGAACTGACGAAAAGAGGGCGGGCGCCCTCCGGTGGAGTTCACCACATGAACCGCAGATCTTCGTAAAGTCGTTCGTCTGGGCATTATTCGAACAAGGAGACACTCAGATGAATAATGCTGTCGGTTCCACGCGGATCTTCCGCGCCATCATTCCCGCGTTCCTGTTGACGGTTTCCGTCGGCCAGATTTATGCGTTCACAAACGTCGCGACCGCGATCGCGGAGTCGATCGGCGAGACGCAGCGAGCCGTCCAGTTCGCCTTTTCGCTCGGCATCTTCTTCCTCGGCATGGGCGCGGCGTTCTTCGGAAAGATCGTGGAGCGCAACATCCGCCTTTCAACGGCTATCGGCACGTCGCTCTTCGTGACGGGTATGGCGGTGACGGCGCTCGGCATCGAGGCGAAAAGCCTCCTGCTTGTCTACCTCGGCTACGGCGTGCTGGTTGGCACGGGGACGGGGATTATCTACATCTCGCCGGTGAAGACGATGATGCTCTGGTTCCCCAACTCGAAAGCGATCGCCGCCGCGTTCCCCATCATCTCGTTCGGCCTCGGGTCGACGCTCTCGACCCTGCTTTACAAGGGATTCGGGTTCGGGGCTCCCGGAAGTTTCTTCGAGTTCCACATGCGCGGGTTCGAGATGTACGGCGTGACGCGGGCGTTCCTCCTTTTCGCGGCCTTCTACGCCGTGCTGATGGTGGTCGCATCCCTCCTCCTCCGTAAACCGGTTGTCGAGCAGATGTCCTTCGGACACGATCTTCCGGCGTTGCAATTCTCCTATCTCCGCTTGTTGCGCGACACCTACTTCCTCCGGTCGTGGCTCTTCATGTTCCTGAACATTTCGTGCGGACTCTGCCTGATCCCCTTGGCGAAGCAGATGATGAAGACGACGGCTGCGGTCGGATACAGCGAGAACCTGATCACCTGGATCATCGCGCTCTCCGGCCTGATGAACGGCGGTGGTCGTTTCCTCTTCGCGTGGTGGAGCGACCGCCTCGCGCGCCGCGTGAACATCCTGCTCTTCATTCTCGGTATCTCGGCCGGCATCATGACGCTCTCGTTCTGGCCTCCGTTGATCGGTCTTGCGCTGCTCGTCATCAACGCCTGTTACGGAGCGGGCTTCTCGGTGATCCCCTCGATTTTCTCCGACCACTACGGCATGACGAACATCTCGAAGATCCATGGCGCGGTCTTGTCCGCCTGGGGCGTCGCCGGTCTAGTCGGAAACCAGGCCGCGCTCTTTGTCCACGACAAACTGGGGTGGGGGTACACGGGGGTTATCGCTATGCTCACCTTGTTCTACTCCCTGAACTTCGTGAACGCGCTCACCCTCAGCCGGGCGACGCCCCTGGCTCAGGCGCAAAACAAGAAGTAAATGCATCGTCCTGATTACTGTTTGCCCTGGGCGGGGCGGACGTGGTACACTCCTTCCCGTTCCCGGTTGTATAAGGAGTTTGTATGAAACGGTTGCTTTTCTTTTTTGCAGGTGTGGCACTTGCCGTCCGGTTCTCTTCTGCCGATCAGAAGATCTGGCTCGACCAGTTGAATCTCGGACAGATGTCGTGCGGCTGGAAGAAGCCGATAGCAAACAAGTCCGTCGATGGCGCCGGACTCCGCATCTACCAGACGAATTTCAAACGCGGTGTCGGGACGCATGCGCCCAGTGCCATGCGTCTGGAATTGAAGGATGCCCTCTCGTTTGATGCGCAGGTCGGCGTGGACGCCGAGACGATCAACGGGGGTGACGGGACCGTCCGGTTTCGTGTTTTCGCGGAAAAGAAACTGGTTGCCGATACAGGGGTTTTGACCAAGCGGAAAGGCCCGGTTGCCCTCCATGCGGATCTGCGCGGTGCGAAGTGGGCGCGCCTTGAAGTCACGGACGCCGGTGACGGGATGGACTTCGACCATGCCGACTGGTGCGAGGCGTATTTCACGGTCACCGACGGGGGCCATGTGAAACCGATGGACGGAGGCGGGATGCCCCAGCTCGGCATCCTCACGCCGCCCGCGCCCTCCGCTCCGCGCATCAACGGGCCGAAGGTGTTTGGCGTCCGGCCTGGCAATCCGGTCCTCTTCACCGTCCCGGCGACCGGCGACCGCCCGATCGCGTTCTCCGCAAAAGGCTTGCCCGCCGGCGTCTCGCTTGACGCCAAGACGGGTATCCTTTCCGGCAAGGTCGCGAAGGCCGGCGACTACCCGATCGTCTTCACGGCGAAGAACGCCAAGGGCGAAACGAGCCGCGACTTCACGCTGTGCGTGGGCGAGACGATCGCCTTGACGCCGCCGATGGGTTGGAACTCCTGGAACTGCTTTGCGCATGCGGTCTCAGACGAGAAAATCCGTTCCGCCGCGAAGGCGATGGTAGACAGCGGATTGGCCGATCACGGCTGGTCGTACATCAATATCGACGACTACTGGCAGAACAAGCCGGGGTCGAACGACGACACGCTCACCGGTCCCGACCGTCTGCCCGACGGACGGATTGCCGCCAATAAGCGCTTTCCCGACATGAAAGGGTTGGCGGATTATGTACACGGGCTGGGGCTGAAAATCGGCCTCTACTCTTCACCCGGACCGCTCACGTGCGGCCGCTGCATCGGCAGCTGGAAGCACGAACGCCAGGACGCCGAGACCTACGCGGAATGGGGTTACGATTACCTGAAGTACGACTGGTGTTCCTACGGCCGCGTCGCCCCGAAGAATCCCGGGAACGATCTGAAACGCCTGATGATCCCGTATTCCTTGATGGGACGTTGCCTCCGCGACCAGAAGCGCGACATCGTCTTCAGCCTCTGCCAGTACGGCATGGGGCACGTCTCCACCTGGGGATCGAAGGTTTTGGGTTCCTGCTGGCGCACGACGGGCGACATCACCGACACGTGGAGCAGCATGCGTTCCATCGCCGACCGGCAGGACGGACTTGAACCGTTTGTCCGTCCCGGCGCCTGGAACGACCCGGACATGTTGATCGTCGGGAAGGTCGGCTGGGGAAACTTGCACCCGACCCGCCTGACCCCGAACGAACAGTACACGCACATCTCGCTCTGGTGCCTCTTCTGCTCGCCGTTGCTGATCGGGTGCGACATGACGCAACTTGACGCATTTACGCTGAACCTGCTGACGAACGACGAGGTGCTGGAGGTCAACCAGGATCCGCTCGGCCGAGCCGCCTCGCGTGTCTACATGGACGAGACGTATGAAGTCTGGACAAAGGCGATGTCCGACGGCAGCACGGTCGCCGGTTTCGTCTCGCGTGACATCTTCCCGGCGGAGATCACGGTCTCACTTGCCGACATCGGCCTTCCGGGCGCTTACCGCGTTCGCGATCTCTGGCGGCAGAAAGAGCTCGGCACGATGCGAGGAACCTACCGTACGGAACTTTTCGGGCATGCCACCGTCCTTCTCCGTTTCTATCCGGGAAAGTAATCTGCGCTATGTCCCTCGTTGATTGGAAAGTCCTCTACGTCAAACCCCGGTGCGAGAAGAAGATGGCGGCCTTCTGCGCGTCCTACGGCATCCCGTACTACCTCCCGACATCGGTGAAGACGCGCATCGTCCAGCGTAGGAAGGTGAACGTGGATTTGCCGCTTTTCCCTGGTTACGTCTTCGCGGAGTTCCCGATGGACAGCCGGTTGAAGCTGTTGCAGACGAACCTGCTGGTGCGGATCCTCGTCCCGGAACGTCCGTTCCTATTGGCCCGCCAGCTGGTCATGGTCCGCAAGGCGTTGCACGCCGATCCGATGCTGACGGCAGAGCCGCCGTTGGAAAAGGGGATGAACGTCCGCGTCATCGACGGGCCGATGATGGGCATCATCGGTACCATTGAGCGCCTCGCCAGTAAGTTGCGCGTCGTGGTCAACATTGAAATGATCGGACAGGCGGTCGCGATGACGGTGGACCGGAACCAGGTCATGGTCTTGTCCGACTGAACGGGGGAGGGGCATGGCGGAAATCTTCTACGATGCGATGGTTCTCCGCGAACCGTATTCAGGAGTGGAAGTGACCGTCCATGCCCTTGCCGAGGCGCTTTCCCGTTTCGGGACGCTTCCGGTGACGTGTTGCGCCCCGCGCGGTTACCGTCCCATCCCGACGCGTTCCGGCGTTCCCGCCTTCCGGATGTACGCCGCGCCCCGTGTGACCGGGGAGTCGCGGCTGTTTCGGATTCTCTGGGAGCAGACCGTCCTGCCTGTCCTGCTTTCCCGCAGACGCGCGGCGCTCCTGCACGCGCCCGCCTACGTCTCGCCCCTGCTGGCGGCGTGCCCGACGGTCTTGACCGTCCACGACCTCCACGCGCTCACCCACCCGCAATTCTGCCGGACGGGAAACCGGTTCCATTACCGTCTTCTGCTCCCGCCTTCCATCCGGAAAGCCGCCGCGATTGTTGTCTTTTCCGACTATACGCGACGGATTGTGGCGGACGTTTTCCCCGCCGCGTCCGGTAAACTCCGCGTCATCCCGCCGGGTGTCGCCGATTGTTTCCGGCGCGTGACGGATCCCGCCCGGTTGCGGGAGGCGCGGCGACGGTATGGACTGCCCGCCTCCTTTCTGTTGTTCGTGGGCGACCTCTCCAGCCGTAAAAACCTTCCGGGGCTGATCCGTGCGTTCGCCATCGTCCAGGGGGAACGACCCGACCTGCACCTGGTGCTGGCGGGTGCGCCCGATCGCGCCTCCGCCTCGCTCCTCGACGCGGAAATCAGGCGGCAGGGCGTGCGCCACCGCGTATGCCGCACCGGGTACGTGGCCCAGACGGATCTGCCGGCGCTCTATTCGCTGGCGCGCGCGTTCGTCTTCCCGTCGCACGACGAGGGGTTCGGCCTTCCCCCGCTGGAGGCGATGGCGTGCGGCTGTCCCGTCGTCTGCAGCGGCGGTGCGCCGTTGGAAATCTGCGGCGACGCCGCCGTCGCCTGTTCCCCGGAAGACACCCTCTCGATCGCGAATGCGATTCGGGGTCTGCTTGACAACCCCGATTTCCGGAACCGGCAAATTGAACGGGGATACCGGAAAGCCTCCGTTTTCACGTGGGAAAAGACAGTCCGCGAAACTGAAAGCGTCTATCGGGAGGCGAAGGGAAAGTAAAATGGTGCGCCAAGTCCTGTCCGTTTTGGTGTGCCGCTTCGCTGTGTGTCTTGCCTTGACAGTCCGGGCGGGGACGGTGGATTTCAGGGACTTGATGAGGGGGTACTGCCCGACACGGAGGTAGTATCGAATGTGGTTCTGTGTGTCGATTACGAACGGTTGAACTGTTTCAGCCTTGTCCCGTTTTATGATGGGTTGATACTTTACTTTTACTGGGTGGCTGATTGACGGGCCTAAGCGGATCTGATATCATTTTCAACATGAAAGCGACGCCAGAACATCCATATCCGAATGACTACGAAGAGTTCATGGACTGGTTTCAGACAGACCAAGACTGCGCTGACTACCTTGAATGGATTCGCTGGGGCGACCATTTTTCTTGCTCAAAGTGCGGTTGTCATGAGTCCTGGCAGATGGCAGATGGAATTCGCAGATGCAAGAGTTGCCGCTTCAAGAATCGCGTCACGGC
>JAGCVN010000032.1 GCA_017962315.1 Kiritimatiellia bacterium | reverse complement strand
GGGTTTGTTGTGGTTGATTTCAACGGGCAAGATGCCCGCTGTCCCAGCGCCGTCAGGCCATGAGGGGGGGGGGTATTTGCGCCATGCGCGGACGCGCCACGGGGCGTCTGTGCGTGGTTATACGCGGCGTCGTTTCCGATGCCGTTCCATGCCTCCACACTGGCGTCTTATGCGATTTACCGTTCAACGTCGTTGGTCTCCCAAAGAAGACGGGCGGTATTATAGCACATCCTTCTATGATTTGTCAATCCCCCCGCGGCGGCGTTTTCTGCGGGCGGGCGCATCTGCGAAATTCACCGCCGAGTCTTCTGAAGATTGGAAACAACTATTTGAAACAACTGGCCTTCGGCGCGCGGGCTAACTCGCCCGCGCCCATTTGCCGATCCTCAAACTGCCACGATTCTGAATGTTCAAGGTGCGTCCGCAGGACAATGTTGTTCTTGAAAGTTGTCTTGGTTGTTTCCAAATCCCAATACGCATGGGTGAAAAACGGAGATGCGCCCTCTGCGGGCGCAAGACCATTGACTGCAAGTACGACGCGGCGGACGGCGGTCATACCCATGCCTCAGGGCGGTGGATTGTGCGCCCGTTCTTACAATCCTATTGCATTTGTCAGACATTTGTAGTATAATCTTTTATATCTTGACCACGAAAAGGAAACATCAATGTACGCTACAAAATCTACCGTCATGCAGTTCCGCATGGATGCAGGGCTAAAGCAAGACGCCGAAGAACTGTTCCGCGAGCTTGGCACGTCGTTCGCCGAGGCTCTGCGTATTTTTGCGCGGCAGTGCGTTTTGACACGCTCCATGCCAATTGCCATAGCTATGCCGCACCATGAAACAGCCAGCGGCGCGTTCTCGCAGTACGCTGATTCAGAAAAGCGGAAACTTGAAGCCGGTGCGTTTGCCCGCGCAATGGAGGCCAAGCATGCGAACGCTCGTTGACGCCAACATCCTGCTGCGCTACATGCTCCACGACGACGACTCCATGTTCAAGGTCGCAGAGCAGACGATATGCAACGGCGCATTTCTATTGCCCGAAGTCCTGGCAGAAGTAGTGAAAGTAAACCGGCTGCTTGCATAGAACCACCATGAAGAAAATGCGTAATGTTCTGCTGCTCCTCACGCCGTCGAACCCAAGGCGGTTGGAGGGCATTGCGCTTTTTGCCAAGAGCAGATCGTGGCATCTCACGATCGCCGACCACCTCACCCACTCGCTGGACGGCTGGAGCGGCGACGGCGCGCTCGTCACCCTGCGCGACGACGCGGGGATGCTCTCATACGTGCGCAGGCTCCGCAGGCAGGGAGTCGTCACCGTTGACCTCAGCCTGTCGCGTCCCGACGTCAAGATGCCCCGCGTCGCGGGCGACAACGCGGCGATCGGGCGCATGGCGGCCGAACATTTCAAGTCGAAGCGATACAAAAACGCGGCGTGGTTCTCGACGGGATGGGGACACCAGCACGAACTGCGCCATGCTGCGTTCTCCGAGACGATGGAAGGACACTGCGAAAAGTGGGCGTGGGCGCTCGCCTCGCGCAAGTCCGGCGCCGACAACTGGAACGCCCTCTCTCGCTGGCTGAAGGCGAAACTGTGGAAGGCGCCGCGTCCGCTGGCCGTGTTCTGCTTCGACGACGCCGACGCCTCGCGCGTCGAGTCCGTCGCCATCGACTCGGGGCTATCGGTGCCGGGCGACGTGGCCGTGCTGGGCGTCGGCGACGACATGGTGATTTGCGAGAACCAGGCCGTGCCGATTTCCTCGGTGCAGCACAACATCCACCGCATCGGCTACACAGGCGCAGCCCTGCTGGACCGGCTGATGAACGGGGGCGAGCCGCCGCCCGCGCCGATTCTCGTCAAGCCGAGCGGCGTCGCCGAGCGGGCGTCCACCGACACGCTGGCCATCTCGTCGGACACCGTCCGCAGGGTGCGGGACATCTTCATGGCCGAGATGGCAAACCCTCCGTCAACCGCGCAGCTTGCGGAACGTCTCGGCGTCTCACGCGCCATGCTCGACCATGCCTTCGCGGACGACATCGGCCTGTCTCCATCCAAGATGCTGATGCGCCTGAGGCTGGACGAGGCGAAGCGCCTGATGGCGACCACCGACCTCACGCTCGCCGAGATCGCCGCGAGGCTCGGCTACTGCAACCCGGCGTATTTCACCAACATTTTCAGGGACTCGGAGGGCATCGCCCCCAAGGAATGGCGCAAGCACCAACGTACTTGATGTCGGGCCTGACATGTCCCGAAGCCGCGAGCGAGGGCGCGATTAGACGGGGATCGTCAAGGTCGAGGCGGTACAGCACCTGGGTATAGTCCCAGCGCGGGGTCTTCGGCGGACGGTCCGCAAAGCTGACCGTGTACGTGCCCTCGAAGAGTAGCACGGACGAATTGGGATCGCACCCCTCTGTATGGATCACGGGGTTGTAGAACGTGTAGTTGTCGTGCGTGACCACCTTGACGGCGTTCTCCCACGGACCATACGGCGATGCGCTCTCCACGTACCACACCTCGCCGAAGGCGGAGGGTTTCCCGAACTTCTGCTGGACGATCGCGAGGTATTTCTTCCTGTATCCGTTCCACACCATGTGCCCGGCGGCCGGCGTCACCTCCGAACCGTCGCGCGCACGGATCGTCTTGGGCGTCTCCACCTTTTCCCATTTCGACTCGTCGAGGTACGCCTCGTACGAATCCGGAATCCGCAGGAACGGAAACGGATTGCCGAAGAGCAGCCACTTCTTCCTGTTGGCGTCACGGTACCGACACACCGTGCCGTCGGGTATGCGCGGGGCCTTGGGTTGACCCTTCGAGCGCGTCCAGACGGTCTTGACGATCTTGAAGTTCTCGCTTGCATCGTCCCATTCGCAGAGTCCGTTCTTTTCAGGTGTGCAAAACTCCTTGATCTGGCTCCATGCGCCGCACAGATGTTCCTTGCCCCTCACGTCCGTGAGCGCCACGAGACCGAATATCCAGATCGGCCCGCCGCCCTGACGTTTAATCACGCCGCGCAGTCTCCCGTTCTCGTTCGTGAAGCCCCGGTACGGCGGATCGACGGGCGGAACCGGATGCATGAACGCAGGCGCGGGCGTGGTGGCGGCGGTGACGTTGAAGATGCCGAGCGGGTAGTTCTGCATGTTCGTGTCGCCCCACAGCCAGAACACGCGCCCGCGGTAGAGCGCGGTCTGCACGCTGTCGCGCCCGAACTCTCCGCTCTCGCGTACGTCCAAGTGCAGACCGCACTTTTGGCTTTCGGCGAAGAGGCCGGCGCCGCCCACGCGGCCGAGGCGTTTCGCGATCTGGCGGCGCGTCACCTTCACCACATGCTCGCCGCCGGGGCGCGGCACGAAGCGGAGTCCGGCGTTGCCGAAACCGTCCTTCTTCCTCCCGTACCCGTGGCTCTTCACCGAGAACCACGTCTCGCGCCCCATGAGTTCGGGCGAATCGATCGCCGCCACGCCGGCGTTGTCCGTGACGTACACCTGTCCGTGGGTGGTGGTGAGAAAGACAAGCGGAACGGGCCAGCCGTTCTCGTCGTCCACCACCTCCACTTTACACGGTTCAACGGCCGCCGCGATAAGCGCAGCGCCGAAAGCCAGCGTGAACGACACGGGAACCATTGCCGAAACAACCGTTGCCATGCCTGTCCCGGACTTTTTTCGCTTTGGGAACAGCATATCAATACATCGACCTACCGGGCAAACAACTCGGATCTTCGTGCGATCTCCCTAGAACAAGTGTTCCGGATACTCGCCGGCCTCGACGAGTTTACGGATGGATTCCACGACGAACGGTTTGTCCTCGCGGTAGGTCACGCCGAACCAGACGCTTTCCGTCGGAAGCAACGAAACCTCCGCCTTCCGTTCCCGTACCAGTTCGTTCACCACGAAGGGGATGTACCACTCCGCCTTCGGGTTAGCGGCGTTCGCCTTGAGCCAGGCAGGAAAACGCGCCTCCAGGGCGTCGAAAAGTTCCGGACCGAACCCCCAGAGGTTCATCGAGACACGTTCGCGTCCCGTGAGCGAGACGACGGGTTTCCCGTCCTCGCGGTTTTCCACCCCGCCGGGGACGCGAACGAGCTTGGTCATCTCCTCCACGTCGGCGAGCCGTCCGTCCGGCGTCACCGAACAGATGCCGCGTGCGACAGAACCGAAGTCGGAGAGCGTGCGTTCCAGCAGGTAACCGACCATCGCGAACTGCATCGGGGCGCGATCGCCTTGCAGAAACGCGCCGACGCGCGCCATTGCGTCGCGCCCGTAGAAGTCGTCGGCGTTGATGGCGGCGAAGGGGGCGTCCACGACTCCGCGTGCGGCGCGGATGGCGTGAGCGGTTCCCCACGGTTTCGCGCGTTCCTCCGGGCGAGTGAATCCGTCTGGAAGGTCGTCGATCGACTGGAAGGCATAGTCTACCTCAAGATGTCCGGCGTATTTAGAACCGACATGCCGACGGAAAACCTCTTCAAAGTCCTTCCGGATGACAAAGACGACGCGCCCGAATCCCGCACGCACGGCATCGAACACCGAGTAATCGAGGATGGTTTCGCCGGAAGGACCGACGGGATCGAGCTGTTTCAAGCCTCCGTACCGGCTTCCCATACCGGCGGCGAGGACAAGCAAGGTTGGTTTCTTCATGGTGTCTCACTCCTTTCCCGTTGGCGGGAATACTCCCAGATCACGCCCAGACCGTAAAGCGTAAGCGCAGGGTCAATGATAAAATCAAGTCCGCTGTCTTTCAGCGCCCAGCGCGCGTATCCGCCCGTCGCGACAAGCGTGAAGGGGTATCCGAGCGCCCGTCGGAAATGCGCGGTCAATTCGCGGACCATGCCGCGATACCCCACCGCCGCGCCGAGGCGCATCGCCTCTTCCGTCGAACGGCCGATTTTCGGCGCGGCACCTTTGAATTCGACGCGGGGAAGCTTCGCCGTGCGTTCGTTCAGGTAGTCGCTCATGAGCGGAAGTCCCGGACAGATCGCCCCGCCGACATAACGGCGATCCGGCGTGACGACATCGAACGTGAGGGCGGTCCCGAAGTCGCAGATCAACAACGGTGCACCGTACCGGGCGACGCCGCCCGCCGCATCGGCAAGACGGTCTGCGCCGATCGTCGCCGGCGCCGGATAATCCACCGCAACGGGAAGCGGAAGCGTCGCGTCAACCACGAGCGGAGTAAAGTCCAGTTCGCGTTTGACCAATCGTTTCCAGGCGGCAAGCGCGGGCGGGACGACGGAGGCGAGCACCACGCCGTCGAGCGGAGCCTTTCCGTAGGCGAGTCCGCGCAGGGCGTCCGCGCACGCCTTTCCGTTTTTCACAATACCGCCTTTGACATGGGTGACGCGGGAGATCTTTCCCCGGGCATACAACGCGATACCCGTAGAGGTGTTCCCGACATCGATGACCGCGACGTTCATGGCTCTCCTACAGCGTGATTTCGAGACTCAGGTCGATACTCGGGACGGAGTGCGTAAGGCATCCAAGCGAAATCGCGTCAACCCCCGTCGCCGCGACCTCGGCTGCGCGTTCAAGCGTGATACCGCCGGACGCCTCGGTCTTGCTGATTCCCTTGGCGAGGGCGACACATTCGCGCATCAAGTCGCACGTCATGTTATCGAGCAACAACCATTCCGGACGGCCGCGCAGGGCGGATTTACATTCCTCGAGTGTTTCGACTTCGACTTCGACCATCAAATCCGGATACTTCGCACGGGCGGCTTCGACGGCAAGATCGAGCCGGTCGGGGTCGCCGCCGAGCCAGAGCTTGCGGTGGTTGTCCTTCATGAGGATACGGTCGTACAACCCGAAACGGTGGTTTGTGCCGCCGCCGCAGGTGACGGCATATTTTTCGAAAGCGCGGAGGCAGGGCGTTGTCTTGCGCGTGTCCAGAACCAGCGTCCCATAGGGTTTGACCGCATCGACAAACCGTGCGGTCATCGTCGCGATGCCGCACATCCGCTGCATGAAATTGAGCGCGACGCGTTCGCCCGTGAGGATCGACGCCGCTTTCCCTGAAACACGGAGAATCCCCTCCCCCGCATTCGCACGCGCCCCGTCCGGGAGCCGTGTTTCGACACGGAGCGTGGGATCGACCGTTCGGAAGACGAGCGCGGCGACACCGCCCCCGCTCACGGCGCAAGGCTGGCGGGTGAGGAGGAGCGCAGATGCCTCCGCACCGGGGTTGACCAAGGCAAGGGTCGTGGCATCGCCTGATGCGACATCTTCTTCCAGGGCTTCACGGACGCGGAGGGCCGCCTGCGGGGTTTCAGCGATATCGACCATAGTGGACGCTCCAGTATCTCGCCAGGAGGTAACCCGCCACGCCGCCGACGAGATGTGCGGCGTAGGCGATTTGGGATTGGACAAAAACGGCTTCGGCAATCGTGAACACGCCGATCAGGACGGCCAAGGTGCGCGCCTTGAGCTTGACCGGGATTACAAAAAACAGGAGGGCGCGGACTTCGTTATACGGAAAGAGCGCGGCATACGCGCCGATCAGGGAGAAGACGCCGCCGGAGGCGCCGATGCAGACCTCCGCTTCGGGGACACTCCCCATCCCAAGGTGCCAACGCGCACGAATGGACTCCGGAATCCAGGCGGTGAGCGACGAAAATGCGGGAAAGGCATTCAGCAGATAGGTGACGAGCAACCAGCCGATCCCGCCCAATACGCCGCCGAAGAAAAAGACTTTCCAGAAACGCCTTGCCCCGATGGCGCGCTCCAGCGCTGAACCGAAGAAGACGACCGTAAAGAGGTTACATGCCAGATGCCAGCCGCCGCCGTGCAGAAACATGTAGGTGACCGGTTGCCAGAAGAACCCCTTGAAGAAGAAGACGTCCATCGCGAAACACGGCAGGACGACATCGGCGAACGAATACCCGTAGGCAAACGTAACCGCGTCCAACCGCGACTGGGCGAAATAAACGGCAAGACAAATACCGGTCAGCCAGCAGACGGCCGGCGAAACGGCACAAAACCAACGGACACGCCAGAAGAACCTGCGTATCGCCTCCAGCACCGGCACCTCCCTACTGGGCGTACTGCAGGTACTGCATCGCGCAGACGGCGCCGAGAATCAACGTCGACACAATCGCGATGATCGCGCAGACTTTCTCGCCCGTCGTAGTCCCCGTAGGCGCGTAGTCATCCGCAGGGTTCCGGAAACGGGCCGCGATAAACGCGCCGCCTCCGCCGTTTTCAGGTGCAGCGGGCGTCTCCGCGTCAACAGTTGTTTTCTTGATTTTCATAGTGGTTATTCTAGCACCCGCAACCTCAACTGACAACCTCTTTTTTGGGTCGGAAGATGAAGGGACAGGGCTACTTCGTTTCGACCTTCAACGTCCCCGGAAGCCCGCGGCAGGAATACTCCGTATCGTACATGCATTCCGCGCTGCACGGCGGGATGATGAACGTTCCGGAAGAGATGGCACGCGCAACGTAATAGACGACCACCTTCCTCGAATCGAACGACTTGCTGAAGAGCAACACACGGTCGTCCAGAACCTCCGTGTTCCGTAGCCAGGAGTCCGGGAACGAATCCAGCGCGGGGAACTGTTCGAGCACTTTACCGCCAACCTCCTCCACCTCCAGACAGGCCGGGAGAAGTTCGTCGATCACCACGTCCGAGCGTACTTCGTCGGAGGGGAGGGACTGAAGCTGGAGTTTCACAATCACCGAGTCACCCACCTTGAGCGAACCGTTAAGGGGGGTACCGTCTGGCTGATAGAAGGTACGGGTGATCCGCAACCCGTTTTCATGTTCCTTCAACGCATCCAGCAACGGATAGGCTTTGACGGTGCGGACCAGCGTGACAGGGCCGGGGCCGTCGTTGCGCACAATGAACGCGGCGTTGTCGGCGGAGAAGGAGAAACCGTCTTTCGAGGTCGAGCAGATCCTCTTCCCCTCCGCATCGGTGACCTCCAGCGCGAACCCGCGTTCATCCTGCTTCTCACGGCGGGCGAGAGTCGCGGCGGCGAGCAGCGAAAGGGCGTTGTCCTGCGTGTTGCCCCAGTGACCGGATTTCTTCCGTTTGGAGACGATCTGATGGAAGAACTTCTGGATGTGTGCCTCGCGATCCGGCGTTTCAAGCTCGATCCAGGCGAGGATACCGAAGGCGGCGGCGCGGAGCGAGTCTGCATATCCGATTTTCGAAATCAACGCATGGGCTAGATCACGGCGGCCCGAGAGGGCGAACGCGGCGGCGAGGTGGAATTTGCCCTCCGTGCTGAACTCGGCCTGGCGGTCCAAAAGATGCAGCATCAACTGATGGCGGAAATCGCCCAGCGTAGCGAGCCCTTGGCAGGCGTAAGCCCGGTTGTTGACACTCGCTTGTGACTTGCTGGCGATGTTGCGGAGAACGGAACGGGCCTGACTGAGGCTACTCTCAGCGACATCGATGCCGGCGCGCCAGGCGGAGGCGATGAAATACCCGGCGTAGCAGGAGAGTCCATCGTCAGACTCCGAGCTAGTCGGCCACATCGTGTAGGAGTAGCCCGTGCACATGCTGTCGATACGGCGAATCGCCTCCTTGATTTTTGCACGCGCTTCTGCCAGCTGCGCGGCGTTCGTGCAGCCAAGCCGACCGAACACGCCGTCCGCCGCGGTCAGGGGGAAGACAGACGAGGTGGTCTGTTCCAGACAGCCGTAGGGGTAGTTCAACAGGTACTGCAACGCAGGGAGGAACTGCGTGTAGGCGGACTTGCGGGCGACCACGTTCTGGCGGACGGCATTGGTGACGACGCCTTGGGGCAGCAGGAAGGTCTTGGATTCTCCCGCCTTCAGGGTAACGTACTCGTAGGTCGTGGTCAACGGCACGGCGGGGCGCACGGGGATATACAGCGTCTGCTCGTGGGTTTCGCCGCATCCTTGCGTCTTCACGGTGATGACACCCTCGCCGTATCCGGTCTGCCGCGCACCGATCGGGAAACGCAATGTCTTTGAGGCCCCCTTGACGAGCGGGATCACGTTCTTCTGCACGGCGGAATCCCCCAAGACGCCGTTGAAACTGACCTCGTAGGCCACGGTGTCATCCCGGTCGCTGTTGTTGTGCATCGTGAGGGTCATATCCGCCCTGTCGCCGCCGGCGAGGAACCGGGGGGCGTCCGGCTGGACGACCAGTTTCGGGGCGATCTTCGCCTGAACCTTGGAAGCACCCGCCGCCGTACCGGACCAGGCAACGGCCGTGACACGGACTTCGCCTGAAAATTCAGGCAGCTCCAGATCCACGTGCGCCGCTCCGTTGACGAGCGGCACGCCGGACTTCCAAAGGGCGAGCGGCTTGAACCGGCGCGAGCGGACGGGGCTGACCCGCTTCATCAACTCCGCTTCGTCGTCGCCGCCGATGGCGGCGCGTGCCGCAGGCGACGGCGTGACCAGCATAATCTCCGAATAGACGTCGTACATCCAGGCGAGGCATTTGCGTTCGCGTGCGAAAAAGCCGAACGGGTCCGGGCAAGGCTCGTTGGTCAACTGATGGATCGACTCGTCCACGACCATCAGCGTGACGTGTGAACCGGCCGGGGCGCCGGGCACGGCGACATCTGCCGTAAGCCGCGAACCGCCCGGCACGATCCGTACATTCGCATCAACCGCGACATGGAATTCGTTTTCCGGGCGCTCGACCCGCAGCGTGGCGCGCCCGCACGCGCGACGGGCGCTCCAGCCGAGCGTGTTCGTGGAGATATTGACGACACGGATCGCGGCATAGATGTTCGGATACCAGTCACGCTCCACCTTCAACGCCACGTCGCACGTCGTCTCCTGCAGCGGGATGACCCGCTGGGAAAGGACGGTCTTGTGGAGGATCGTCAACTCGGCCGTTCCTTTGAACGGAGACTTGATCTTCAGGCGTGCCGTCTCGCCTTCCTTATACACCGGCTTGTCGAAGGAAAGCTCAACCTTGCCGGGGTTTTCGAGGTTCGCGGACGGGGCATACCCGTCCGAGCCGTAAGCATCGAACGCATAGGCGTTCTCCACGTCATCAGGCGTCTTGACCGTCAGCAGGAACGAACCGGAACAAGGCAGGGCGAACGGAATTTTCGTGATCCGATCCAGCGAAATGGAACGCTCTGAGATTTTCTTCACGCGCCGTTCGCTGACCCAGGAGTAGGAACCGTTCGCGTTGCGGATGTACCCGTAGAAATAGTTGACGGAAGAGAGGACCAGCTTCGCTGGCTGCGCACCCTGTCTGAGCGTTCCATCCGTGGTGACCAGCACGGCGGAAAGCGTGTTCGTGACGCCTGGGCGCGGGTTGAACGCTTCCGGCTTTAACCCAATGTAATACGGATAGGCGTGCATCAACGTCTCGGCGATCGCGGAGACAGGACGCCCGCCCGGTTCAAGTACCGTCGTCGAGAAGAGGGCTTTCACGGCGGACGCCGGCTTGTTCCACGTCATCGTATCCAACGGGAGGAAAAGCTCAAACCTCTTCTTTCCGGCCTCGTCCAGTTTTTCTTTTTCGTAATCGTTGTTGAACGGTTTCAACTTCCGCTCCGGGTTCTCGAACGACCACCCCTTCCAGCCGTCCGGCTTGAACGGCGTGTCAGAAAAGACGACTTTTGCACTAATGTCAAGATTTGCGCCGGGCTTCCCGAAGAGGTAATCCGCGCGTACCGTGAATTCGTTCGTCGCGCAGTAGGCGGTTTCGGGGGGCAGGTCTTCCACGACCACCTTGATCTGTTTCGGTACGAAGGATTCGACCCGCAACTCCGCTTCGCCCAGGATACGGCCTTCGTTGTCATCGGTCTCCGGCGTTTTGACCCTGACGTACCAACGCCCACCCATCGCATTGTCCGGGATTTCAAACTCTTGCGGGGGGATGACCGCGCCGTTCGCGTCCGGCATCACCTGCGCCGTCTGAAGTATCGCACCACCGTCTACACGGCAGAGTTCGACGAGGACCGGGAACGGTTTCGGAGCGCGGCAGTCTTTGTCGCGCAGGAGCGCCTGGACGAACACCTTTTCCCCAGGACGGTAGATGCCGCGGTCCAGGAACACGTAGGCGTCGCACGCGCCTTCCTCCAGGTATTCGGGAGGGACGCTTCCAAAGGTTTTCCCGGTGAACGGTTCCGTCGTATCCAGGTTCTGGGTGAACGGCAGATACGTCATGTCCGTTTCGTCCGGAGAGATCGCCAAAACGAGGAACGGTTTGCCGATCCCCTTCTCATACGTAAAGGTTGCGATACCGTCCGCCCCGGTTTCGCCTTCCCCGAGAATGATGTTATTCCCCGTGTAGACCAACAATTTGACCTTGTCCAACGGTTTTCCGGTGGTAAGCGAGGTTGCCCACACGCGCGTGGAGGTTTCATCCACAGTCGCCATCAGACCGATATCGCTCACGCAGATCATGCTCTCATTCCCAAGACCGTGGACACAGAAGATGCCGCGTTCCCCTTTCCCGATCACCTGCGCGAGGGGAATATCCGTATGAACCAGTTTGTTTAACTCGTTCTTCACCTTGAACGTGACGGTTTCCCCCTCGGCGGCAAACAGTTTTTCCGATGAATACAAACGACCTTGTTTGCTCTGCGCATACATCACGATGTTCTGGGGAAGGACCGCCTCGGCGCGGACGGTCACCTCGTCCATGTTCATCGTGGCGATCGGCAGATTGATGTCAGCCTCCGGTGCCAGATAGCTGCCGGAAAGTTCAAGCGAAACGCTTTGTTCACGGTCAGGAAACTCCAGCACGCGGACAATATCGTAAGAAAGCGCTTTGAAGCCTTCCTCCGTAGAGGCAAGGCCGCGCCGGATGATCATCTCGTACGTCTGCCCCGGCTGGAACTCGCCATCGATCCGTACGTCATCAGTAGAAAAACTGCTCCAACTGTAGTATGGGGCAACCTTCGTCACTTTTACAGGCGGGAAAAACTCGACTTTCCCCTGCAATTCGTCCGGAGCGATGTTCCCCGTGAAATCCAGATGGATAGACGGATTCCCGAAAGAAGGAGACCGGAGATAGATGGCGTCAAGACCGAGTTCCTTGACGGCGGCGGAACATACGGCGGCGACGAGGGCGGAAACGGCAAAAACGGTGTGTTTGGTAGAAAACATGATTATTCTCCTTGTCCAAAAGGAAGAAAACAAAAAGGGGGAAAAAATGACGATTGGATTATTGCCTAAACCCGCCGTAAATGCAAGAAATTTTTAAAAAATTCTGCTTCGCGGACGAACGGGGCCTGCTACTCCGCACGCTTCAAGTTTGCGGTGAAAAGCAGCGAGCGCGCCGTCGCCAGTCCATCAAACTGGATGAGGTAGCTCGTCCGGGCGGGATCGAGGGAGACGACCGTGCCCACGCCGAAGACGGGGTGTACCACACGGTCGCCTTCCGCGAACAGGTTCGCCCGCGCCGTCAATGCGTTCTCCGACGCATCGATGAATCGGCGCGCCCGTTCGAGAAGCGAGGCGTCCAGCGGCTTCACGACATCGATATTCCCCCACCCCGCCTCAAAAAGGAAACGCGACGGGTACTTGAATGTGTTGTCGTTCGCCACGCCCTCGCTATCGCTCAGGAAAAGGCGGTCTTCCGCGCGCGTCATCGCGACATAGGCGAGCCGGCGTTCCTCCTCCATCTCCTCCGGCGTATCCACTTTTTTTCCCGGAAAGACGCCCTCCGCAAGCCCGCAGACAAAGACGGCGGGATATTCCGTCCCTTTTGCGGCGTGGATCGTCATCAACTTGACCGTGTCGTCCGCGCTTTTCCGGTCAAGGTTGGTAAAGAGCGCGATACGGTCCAGGAATTCTTCCAGCGAGGTTTCATCCGCGTCGGCCTGTACTGCGCCCCGCTTGAACTCGGCCAGGTTGTCGAGGCGTTCCTGGTCGCCCTGCTGCCGCATATACGCCTCGTACCCGCTCTGGTCGAGCAATGCCTGCAAAAGGTTCTGCAACGACTGCGAACCGCGTTTGCGGCGGCACGATTCGATGGCGTCAAGGTAGGCTTTGGCCTGCGTGCCGCGAAACTCCGGCGTGTCCGCCGTCCGTTCCAAGGCCTGGTAAAGCGACAGGTTCTCCCGGCGGGCGTACGCCTTCAGCGTGTCCAGTTTCTTCTTGCCGATTTTACGGCTCGGCGTGTTGATGGTCCGGAGAAAGGAGAGGTCGTCCGCCGCCGTGAGCATCCGCAGGTAACAAACCGCGTCCTTGACTTCCCTGCGACCGTAGAACTCCACGCCGCTGTAGATTTTGTACGGGAGCCCGTTCCGGATAAAGCACTCTTCAAGCGGGCGGGTCAGGTGGTGTGCGCGATAGAGGACGGCGACCGCGCCGTAAGGAAGTCCGTCCTCGTGCAGTTTGCGGATGGTGTCGTGGATCCAGCGTGCTTCCTGTTTCTCGCTGAGCGCGTGGCAGTAAAGAGGTTTCTTGCCGTCCGGTTTCACCGCCTGCAGTGTTTTGGGGTAACGGACGGCGTTGTGGGCGATCACGGTGTCCGACGCCTTGAGGATCTGCGGTGTGGAACGGTAGTTGCGCGTGATCGTGAACGTCTTTGATTTTGGATACAGCAGGTCGAACTCCAACAGCAGCTTCATGTGCGAACCGCGCCAGGAGTAGATGGTCTGGTCGGGGTCTCCGACGATAAACAGGTTTCCGTGTTTTCCTGAGAGATGCCGCGCGATGGAATATTGTTTGGCGCTGACGTCCTGGAACTCATCGACCATCACGTACTGCATCCGGTCCTGCCAGTCGTCACGGGCATCCGGGAAATGTTCAAGGATGTAGACGGTGAAGTTGATCAGGTCGTTGAAGTCGCATCCGAAACATTTCTTCTGCTCGTAGAGGTAGCGGTACCAGATTTCATCGTTTTGTTCGGTGGCCGCTTCGTAACGCGCCTTCAGTTGTTCGTTATCCAGCAGACAGATGTCCGCGATGTAGGTGTCCGCCTTCAGCTTGCGCGCCTCATACACCTCGTCATACGCTTTCTGAATGGTCTTGTCGCGCAGGGAAAGCCCCATGTCGGTGAAGACGTTCTGCAGCAGACCCTTGGTGTCTTCGGCGTCGAGAATCAGAAACTCGCGGGGAAAGGAGAGGCGATGAATCTCTTCTTTCAGGAATTGCACACAGAACGCATGGAACGTGCAGATGTAGGAGAGGTCAAGGTCGCCGACGGCCTCGCGGACACGCCGCTTCATCTCGTTGGCGGCCCGATTCGTGAAAGTCGCGCAAAGGATGTTCTTCGGAGCGATGCCCAGTTCGGAGACCAGATAGCAATAACGGGAAACAAGGGTGCGCGTTTTGCCGGATCCCGCGCCGGCAATCACGCGCACCGCGCCTTCCGTCGCCCGGACGGCGGCCTGCTGCTCTTCGTTCAACGGCATCACGCGCCCAGAATCTCCTTGCGGACGATCGCCCCGACAGCGTCAACATCCGCTGGGACGACCTGCTTGCGGACCGGAAGAGACATCAGCGCGTCGAGAATCGGATGGTGCGCCAGATCCTCCCCCGTGGCACGGCGGATCGCCTCGCCGAACTTCGCGGGATGCGCCGTCGCAAGGCAGATCATCGGGGTGTCTGCGGTGCGCTTTCCGAGGGCGACGCTCACGCCGACCGCCGTGTGCGGGTCGAGCAGATAACGGTATTGCGTCCAGAAGGATCGAATCGCGGCGAGCGTCGCCTCCGTGTCGCCGCGTCCCGCCGTGATGTCGGAATGCAGCGGCGCAGGCGGTTTCAAGCGGCCCTCCGCCTTGAACGTCTCCATCCAGTCGCGTACCTCCGCGGTGTTGCCGCCGGCAAGATAGTAGAGATACCGCTCAAAATTGCTCGCCACCTGAATGTCCATCGACGGACTGAGCGTGGGGACGACCCCACCGACAACGTATTCGCCGGTATTGAAGTAACGGGAAAGGATGTCGTTCTCGTTCGTCGCCAGTACGAGGCGACGGATCGGGGCACCCATCTTGAGCGCCATGTACCCGGCGAAAATGTCGCCGAAGTTTCCGGTCGGAACAGTGAAATCGACTTCCGGCGCACCTGTCGCCTCCTGGACGCGGAATGCGGCATAGAAATAATAGACGATTTGCGCGAGGACACGCGCCCAGTTGATCGAGTTGACGGCGCCGAGTTTGCAGGCGTCGCGGAACGGGAGGTCGTTGAAGAGTGCCTTGACGATGTTCTGGCAGTCGTCAAAGGTGCCGTCCACCGCGAGGTTGAACACGTTGGCGTCCAGTACCGTCGTCATCTGGCGTTCCTGCACGGGACTGACGCGGCCGTTCGGATGCATGACGAAGATCCGCAACCCCTTTTTCCCCCGGACACCGCTGATGGCGGCACTCCCGGTGTCGCCGCTTGTCGCCGCGACGATGTTCATCTCGCCGCCCTTCCGGCTGACGACGTACTCGAACAAGTTACCGAGGAACTGGAGCGCCACATCCTTGAACGCAAGGGTCGGGCCGTGGAAAAGTTCAAGGATGAAGACGGGACCGACGGCGCGGACGGGCGTGACCTCCGGTTCGCGGAAGGCCGCGTAACTGCGCTCGATCAACTCCTCCAGATCCCCGGCGGGGATGTCATCCGCGAACAGGCGCATAATCTCGAACGCGAGTTTTCGGTATGGAAGCGTGCGCCACGCCAAATACTTCGCCCGGATGTCGGGGACAGATTCGGGAAGGTAGAGCCCGCCGTCGCGGGCAAGCCCGGCAAGAACGACCTGTTGAAAAGACAACGGTTCGCCGCCGCCTCGTGTACTGACATATCGCATGGTTTTCTCGCTCCGTAATGCGTGGAAAGATTTCGGCATCTTACCACATTCACCGGGGAAAGAAAATGCAAAATGGGGATCAGCGGATCATCATCCGGGCCATGACCGCGTCGTGGTCGCTCGGATGCACCCCGTCCGGACGCTCATGGCACGTGATGTGGCGCAACACGCGCACGTTGCCCGTCGCGAACACGAAGTCGATAAGGCAGCTGTTGTGCGGCCTGTACCCGCTGAAGGTGAAGAGCGGACCAACATGCGGCGTCTCGCATTTGAGGCGTGTGTCGTAAAGCGTGTGCAACGCGGCGGAGATCGGATCCCCGATCGTTTCAGGGGCGTCTATGACGGGACCGCCGCCCGCCTCAAGCCGCGTACGGTCCGCCTCCGGAACGTGCTTGTAATGCGCGTTCATGTCGCCGGTCAGGAACACCGTCTCGCCCTGCGAGAGGCGGCGCATCTCAGCGAGCAACACCTGCATGCCCCTCAACCGGGCCTCGTTGCTGACGTGGTCGAGGTGGGTATTGTAGTAGCGGAACTTGCGTCCGGTACGCTTGTCGCGGAAAAGTCCCCACGTGCAGCAGCGCGGGCAGGCGGTGTCCCACGATCTCGATCCGGGTACACGCGGCGTCTCGGAAAGCCAGAAGGTGTCCGTCGCCAGACACTCGAATCGGTCCTTGCGGTAGTAGATGGTCATCGACTCGCCCGTGTCGTCCGGCAGACGCCCCACACCGATGCGGCCCCAGCCGGAACCAAGTGCCTCGTCAAGGTATACACGCTGTTTCGACGCAAGCTCCTGCATGCCCACGATGTCGAAGCGGTGGTCCTTGATCACCTTGACGACATACGGGAAGCGGTTCGTCCAGAAATGGATACCTTTGTCGGACGGACTCGGACAGCGGACGTTGAAGGAGGCGAGGTTGAACGCATCCGCGTCGTTCTCCACGGCAAGGCCATAGTCGATGTACTGACCGCCGTAGTTCTGGTACGTGGTCGAGGCGATCACGTTGCCGCCCTTCTTAAGCGCCTTGGCGGCCGCATCGCAAACCTTCTGCGGCTCGTAGTCGCAGGAATATCCCTTATAGTCTCCCGCAAGAATGCCGTTGAACCATACCTTCGTATCGTCGTCGTGGTGGATGGAGAGGATCGGATTGCGCGGCGCGGCGGCAAGCGTGACGTGGCGGCGCAGCCAGATGTTCTTGGTGTTCCACTCCGTACGGACGGCGGCGCCCGGCGTACCGTCCGTACCGAATCCGCCCGCGCCGGTCTGCCAGCCGGAATCGTCGAATTCCGGCTTCTCCCACCCCGCCGGCGGTTCGGTGAAAGTGTACTTCCATTTGATGTTCGAGGACGAACGACCCTCCGGCACGATGACCTTGTGCCGCCCCCGCTCCTTGAGCGGTGCGTACACACCGGTCTTCGCCTTGTCGCGGGAGGCGTACTTGCTCCAGACCGCTTTGTTGCGGAGCATCGGCATGAACACGCCGCCGATTACGCTGCGACCGATGAAGTGGACGTACTTGGAGTTGTCGGTCCAATACCAGTCGGAGAACGCCACACGGCTCGGCGTCTCGTCCGCGAAACGGTAAACGCGGTCTACGATCGCGTCGAAACACTCGCGGCGATCCGTAAACGCGGCGCACCAAAGCTCCCAGTCGGTCTTGGTCCAAGTCCTGCGGTTGTCGAGCGGCAGACCGAACGGATGCGCGAGACGGCAGTAGGCGTTGGCCTCCGCGTCAAACACGGACTGCGGGAAGAGTCCGAGACCCAGCACGCGGTCCCACACGAGGTTGTACTTCATCGACCACGTGCCGGGGCGGTCGTAGGCGAGACGGTACGACCCTTCCGCACCACCCTTCGCGGCATCCATCCATTTCGGAACCATGTCCTTCGCCAGCGCGGCGTACTTCGCGGCGACGTCCGTACGGCCGAGCGTCTCCGCCAGGCGCGCATAGCAGGCGAGGGCGACGATGGACTTCGCGGCGAGGTTCGCGTTGTGCGCGAGGTGTCCCGCGAAGTCGTCCGTGCAGAGCTGGTTGCCGGGGTCGAAACCGAACTTCGCAAGATACTCGGCCCATTTCGTAACGGTGGGCCACCAGTACGACGCGAACTCGGCCGTGCCTTCCGCCTGCGCGAGCGCGGCAAGGCAGATGATCATGTTGCCGCTCTCCTCCACGGGCATCAACAACGACTCGTTCTTGCCCTTCTCGCCGCCGCCGTAACGCTGCTGGTTGGCGAGCGGATACTGCCCGAGGTCGTGCGGCGCGAACGGCCAGGGCCAGCGAGGATGGGAGGCGTAGACGAGAACCGGCGCGAGCATGGCACGCATCAGCGTGGGGCTGACAAGGAGCATCTGCGGGGACTGCGGATAGAGGATGTCGACCGTCCCGATGCAACCGTTGGAATCCTGTTCCTTGGAAAAGTAGAGCGGCTGGTTGTTGCGGTCTGCCGCAAGCTTGCACGCGGCGAACGTCTGGCGGTAGGCGAGGCTTGCGAGCTTCGCGTACTTTTCACCCCCGGTTTTCACGAGATCGGCATGGAACTCCGCGTCAAAGGCGTCGAGCCGTTTCAGGATCGAGGCGCGTTCCGCTTCCGCCTTCTCCAACATCGCGGTGAAGGAAAGCCCGTCACGCCGCCACCAGGCGGGAAGGTCGTCGCCAAAAAACTGGACCGCCTTCACGTCATCGTAGGCGAGCAGGAAGTGCGCCTCGCCGTCTTTCGCCGAGCCCGGTCCTACGAGCCACGCATAACCCCAGTCGCAGCGCACCCGGTCGCCGCTGTAGGCGAGCGGACGCTGTTCCGCCCTTCCGATCGACATCGCCGGCAGTCCCGCCACCGTGCAGCGGTTCGTAACCATCTGCGCCTTGTCGTCATTCGTCGCGAGTGCGGGCGAGATCGCGGCGCCGAGCTTCCACTCCTTCGCACCCTCCACACGGGCGGTCACGTAGGTGACGGGACGCGAGAACACATCAAGATCCTCCACCAGCTTCGCCGTCGAGAATACGAGTTTTACTCTTATCCCTCCGCCTTCAAATGCATAGCGTGTTTGAAGCGGCATTACCTCCACACCGGTCTGCGGGAGCGCGGGGACGGACGACGGTTCGGCGCCACAGAGCCGCCATGTCTTTCCGTCGGCGGTGAGCGTGATGGAAATCGGTTGTTCCGCCCCCGCCCAGTGGGTAGTCTCTTTCCCGGTGAGCGTATCCGCCGCGCTCCACACGCTGAAGAACGGGTCGCACGAGACAAGCGGGACAGCCGGCGGGCGGAACGCCGCCACAGACTGTGCGGCGAGACCGCAGGTTGTCGAAAAGAACGCGGCCGTCGTCGCGCACATCGCAACATTCAATCGATTCATTTGTTGTTTTCCTCCATTGACACTCGATACTTGAAAACGGGTTTCAGACTTCCTCCGCAAGGACATACCCGCCGCCGTGGAACACGAGTACGAGGCGGTGCAAGGTGACGGAGGAATGTGACGTGTAATGCGTAAGATGCAAAGTTGGGGCAGCGGAGTACTTGTCGAGCCGGTCGATGGCCCGGGCTTTGATCTTCGCGAGCTGTTTCTGCGTGGGTACGGGATCGCCCGCCTTCACGTACTTCATCTCGATAAGCGCCGCGTGGGCGATGTCCGGCCAGCAGTCGAGGCGCGTAGTACTGCGCCATCGCGTGGATGTCCTCATGGTGGAAACCGGTGAAGTCAGCGAACTGCGGCCACAACGAGATGTTCATCCCAATGTTGAAGCCACTCGTCACGTCGTCCATCGTCACGGGCGAGACTCCGGTGATGAAGAGGCGCGTCACCGGCGCCTCCGTTCCTGACGCGGCGGACTTCAGTTCGGTGAAGAACTGTTTGAAGAATCCATCTCCATGGCAGAGCTCGTTGTACGCCTCCTCGCCGCTTTCCGCGAGGATCGTGTTCGTGAAGTTGTCGTACTCGTCGATGATCACATAGAGCCTGTGTCCCGTCCCCTTGAGCCCCTGGTATATCTGCGACAACTTCTTTCCGCTGTCGGGAGCGCTCAGAATACGGTCGGCGAGTTCGCCGGTGATGACGTCTCTGTACCGTCTGGCGAACGTGTCGCACTGGAGCGCCACCTTGCAGTCGAAGTCCGACTGCACCTTCCCAGGCTCCTTTGTGACCGAGGCAAAGTCGAATCGCAAGATCAGGTAGCTGCCGCGCTCGTCCGTCGGATCCGCGCCGATATCGGTTCCCGCGAAGAACTCGTCCAACCTGTCGGCGTACCGCACGTCGTAGTACGCCTCGAGGATGGACGTCAGAAGCGACTTCCCGAATCTGCGCGGACGCAGGAACACCGCATACGCAATCGCCTCGAGGTCGCGTATCTTCGCGGTGCGGTCCACGAACCAGGCATTCTTCTTCCTGATCCATGCGTAGTCCGCCACGCCGTAAAGTATGGGTCTCGTCTCTTCCATGCAAGCGAGTATACTCCCTTCCACCCAACTTGTGAAGAACCAAAACAAGGAATCGGGCCGGGAAATCGGACCCTTCGCCAACGCCTCGCAAAGGGTTCCGTACGGAAACGCCTTGCGGGGGTTGGTTCGGCAGGCAAGGCGGACGTTAATTCATCAGGCTGTGGAGGGGGGCGGGTATGTGGCCGCCGCGACGGACAAAGCCTTCCGCCCCGAGCGGCGCTTTCGGCGAAGTGATGACGCCGCTCCCGAAGAGTCCGCCGAAGTCGAAGTAGTCGCCCGGCTTCCCCCCTTGAACGGGAATCACGCGGACGCCCGTCGTCTTGCGCGACGTGATGCCGATCGCGGATTCGTCGAGGATAATCCCTGCGACCGTTTCCTCCGTCGTATCGCCCGGAAGCAGGATCATGTCCAGCCCCACAGAACAGACCGCCGTCATCGCCTCCAGTTTCTCCAGCGTGAGCGTCCCGTCTCTGACGGCCTTGCTCAACGCCTGGTCTTCCATCACCGGGATGAACGCGCCGCTCAACCCGCCGACCGCCGAAGAGGCGAACGAACCGCCTTTCTTCACGGCGTCGTTCAACAACATCACCGCCGCAGTCGTACCGGGGGCACCGATGGTCTTCACGCCCATCGCCTGGTAAATCTCGCCGACGGAGTCGCCGACTTTCGGCGTCGGCGCGAGGGAGAGATCGACCACGCCGAAAGGGATGTCGAGCCGGCTGGCGACTTCGCGCCCGATCAGCTCGCCCGTCCGCGTGACGCGGAAAGCGGTGTGCTTGATCTCCTCCGCGATTTCATCCAGCGAAGCGCCCGGCTCTAGGCGCGTCAACCGCTCGATCGCCCGCTTGACGACTCCCGGCCCGCTCACGCCGACGTTGATGACGCACTCCGGTTCACCCGCACCAAGCATCGCACCGGCCATGAAAGGGTTGTCTTCCGGCTGGTTGGCAAAGACGACGATTTTCGCGCACCCGAATCCGTGCTGACTTTTCGTGGAGGCAGAGGTCTCGATAATTTTCCGCGCAATCAACCTCACCGCGTCCACGTTGATTCCCGCTTTCGTCGTGCCGACATTAAAAGAGGAACAGACGCGATTGGTGACGGCGAGCGCCCGGGGGATGGATTCAATGAGCGTCCGCTCACCCGGCGTCATGCCCTTCTGAACCAGCGCGGTGTACCCTCCGAGGATATCGACGCATACCGCCTCTGCTGCCCGGTCGAGCGCCTGGCAGACGCGGATCGCCGTTTCGACGGAATGCCGCTCCAGCAGCTGGCTGACGGGCGAGACCGCGATCCGTTTGTTGACGATGGGAAGACCGTACTTTGCGCTCACCTCGTCGCAGAAGCGTACCAGATTCGCCGCCTTTTCGACAATGCGACGGTAAACCCCGTCAACCAGCGCGTCGGGATCGGGCGTCGAGCATCCGTTGAGGTTGATGCCGAGCGTGACGGCGCGGACGTCGAGATTTTCTTCTCGAACCATCCGGATCGTGGAAAGTACATCGTGTTCGGTCAACATGGTTACAACCTCCTGTTAGGATTTCTGCATCGGCGGGGGCGTCTTGCCGAGGTAAGCCAGAACTTTTTTCAAGGCGCGCCAGACCTCCAGCTTCACGCTGCGGGATTTCGTTTCATCCTGCATGGTGTCGAACCGGATGACGTAAGAGGGATGATAGGTCGGCATGACGGGGATTCCGTTGTAGGAAGTCCACTCCCCCTGGAGGCGCGTGATACCCGCCTGGGTTTCCAGGATGGCCCTCGCCGCCGTCGCACCGAGCAAAACGATGGTTTTGGGACGAATCACCTCGATCTGTTTTTTGAGGAAGGGAAGGCAGGTCTGCATCTCTTCCGGCATCGGCGTCCGGTTGCCCGGCGGACGGCACTTGCAGATGTTGGCGATGAAAACCTGATCGCGCGTGTACCCCATCGCCTCAATCATCTTTGTGAGGAACTGCCCCGCCCTGCCGACGAACGGAAGCCCCTGAAGGTCTTCGTCCGCACCGGGTGCCTCCCCGATGAACAGGATGTCAGGAAAATTCGGATTCCCCGTTCCGGGGACGGACTTCGTGCGGTTCACGCGCAGGGGGCAGGCCGAACACGCATCAATCTGTACCGCCAGCTCCGACAGCGAACCGGCGGCGTCAGATGGATTCGAAACCGTCGGGGCCACCGAACCGCTCATGGTGACCGCCGGTGCGGCCACGGGGACGGCGTTTTTTTGCGCGACAGACGGAACCGGTTCGGTGGTTGCCGACGATGCCGGCATCGCGGTCCCGCCCCCCGCCGTGGGCAGCGCAAAACCCGACATGGTGTCCGGCGAGAGCCGGACACTCTTCTCACCGAGGTCTTTCAACAGGGTGATGTTGGCGATGATGCCGTCTACGATGTCAGACCATTCGGACATGGCGGACGGGTTATCCCCGGAAACCATTCGGGTTGTTCGACTGCCAGCGCCAGCCGTCCTCGCACATTTTCTCGATGTCACGTTCGGCGCGCCAGCCAAGCTCCGCCGCAGCTTTGGAAGGATCGGCCCAGCATTCCGCGATGTCGCCCGGACGGCGCGGCTTGATGACGTAGGGAACCTTGCGCCCGGAGGCTTTCTCGAACGCGCGGACCATCTCCAGCACGCTCGTGCCACGTCCCGTGCCGAGGTTATAGATGGCGAGCCCGGGTTTCTGAACGAGCTTTTCAATTGCCTTGACGTGGCCGATAGCGAGATCGACGACGTGGATGTAGTCGCGGATTCCCGTCCCGTCGCGCGTCGGGTAATCGTTCCCGAACACGGAGAGTTCCTTCAATTTCCCGACGGCGACCTGAGAGACATACGGCATGAGGTTGTTCGGAATGCCGGC
Organism: Kiritimatiellia bacterium; assembly: GCA_017962315.1. Taxonomy (GTDB): domain Bacteria; phylum Verrucomicrobiota; class Kiritimatiellia; order RFP12; family UBA1067; genus RGIG8368. The sequence goes on along the minus strand of JAGCVN010000032.1, from coordinate 33,327 downwards.
GGGATCTTCGCCGATGCGGCCGGAGTCGTGCGCACCGATGGGGTTGAAGTAACGCAACAGGATGATGTTCCATTCCGGGTCCGCCTTCTGCACGTCGCGGAACACCTGTTCCATCATCAGCTTCGTCCAGCCGTAGGGGTTCGTCGCGCCCGGCGTCGGAAAGTCTTCTTTGATCGGCACAGACTTCGGCTGCCCGTACACCGTGGCGGAGGAACTGAAGACGATGTTCTTGCAACCGTGAGCGGCCATGACCTCGCACAGCGCGATCGTCCCGGTGATGTTGTTCCCGTAGTATTTGAGCGGCAGCTTGACGGATTCGCCGACGGCCTTGAACGCCGCGAAATGAATCACGGCATCAAACGGACCGTCCTGCTCGAAGACAGCGTTAAGCGCGGCGCGGTCGAGAATATCCACCTTGCGGAAAGTCAACTTCTTCCCGGTGATCTCCTGAACCCGTTTCAGGCTCTCTTCGCAGCTGTTGCTCAAGTTATCGACCACGACAACTTCATGCCCCGCCTCTTGCAATTCGACGCAGGTGTGGCTTCCGATGAATCCGGCACCGCCGGTGACCAAGATACGCATTTTGTTTCCCTCACGTTAGAAAGATTCTGCACACTACACAATGTGCCGTTGCACGAAGTTGTCATCGATATACGCGATTGCCGCATCAAGGGATGGGAGGATCTTCGTGCAATGGCGGACGATCCAAGGCGAACACTCCTTGAATGAGAACGGCGAGAAAGCGACGATAAACTTGCCCAGGTCGTGCGCGGCGTAAAAAATCTCCATCGCCGTCCCGATCGAGGCTTTGTTGTAGTTGACCAGCAGAATGTCCGCATCGCGTACGTCCTGCAAATCGAACTCTACGATTTCGTTCGCGCTGTCCACCTCGCGGTCCTTGAAATTGCGGCGCATCGGGTCGAGCAGGATGAAATCCTTCGCCAGCGCGGCCTTGGCGCGTTCGCGCCAAGTCGTCGCGCCGTCGCCCTGTTCATCCATAATCGGCCCGCTCAGGTAGATTTTCTTCTTCGCTCCCATCAAAGCCTCCTTTACGGAACGGGGAAGTTCGCGACCAGCTGCGCGACCTCGCCCCGCACGCTTTGCTGCAGCTCGGTGTTTTCGACATCGGCGAGGATGTCAGCGATCCACCCGCCGATCCGCTGCATCTCCGCGACACCCATGCCGCGCGTCGTGACCGATGCCGTACCGATACGGATGCCGGATGTGACGAACGGACTGTTCGTATCGAAGGGGATCGCGTTCTTGTTGCAGATGATCCCCGCGGCATCCAGCGCGGCGGCCGCCGCCTTTCCGGTCAACCCGCTCCGGGCGACGTTGACGAGCATCAGGTGGTTGTCCGTGCCGCCCGAAACCAGATGGAATCCGCGCGCCTCCAGCACCCCGGCGAGCGCCTTACAGTTCGCCACGATACCCTGCGCGTACGCCTTGAACGCAGGGGTCATCGCCTCCGCGAAGCAGATCGCCTTTGCGGCAACGATGTTCTCCAGCGGGCCACCCTGCATACCGGGGAAGACCGCCTTGTCAATCGCCTTGGCGTATTGTTCGCGGCAGAGGACGAGACCGCCGCGAGGCCCGCGCAGCGTCTTGTGCGTGGTCGTCGTCACGAAATCCGCGTAAGGCACCGGGCTGGGATGCGCACCGCCCGCGACAAGCCCGGCGATGTGCGCCATATCCACCATCAGGTAGGCCCCTACCTTATCCGCGATGTCGCGGAACCGCTCAAAGTCTAGCGTGCGCGGATAGGCGCTCGCCCCGGCGAGGATCAGGCGCGGCTTGCATTCCAACGCCTGCTGTTCAAGGGCGTCGTAGTCCAGCATCTCCGTCTCCTTCGAGACGCAGTACGGCACGATGTTGTACAACTTGCCCGAAAAATTCACCGGCGAGCCGTGCGAAAGGTGACCGCCCTGGTCGAGACTCATGGAAAGGATGGTGTCACCGGGATTCAGCACGGCGAGGTACACCGCCATGTTCGCGGAGGATCCGCAGTGCGGCTGTACATTCGCGTGATCCGCGCCGAAAAGCTGTTTTGCACGGTCGATCGCCAGCTGTTCGACGGCGTCGACGGGAAGGCACCCACTGTACCAACGATGCCCCGGATAACCCTCCGCGTACTTGTTGGTGAGGACGCTGCCGGCGGCCTCGCGGACCGCGCGCGATGTCGTGTTTTCGGAGGCGATCAGGTTGATTGTCGTGTCTTCCTGCTGCACCTGCCCCTTGATTGCGTCGTAAACGGGGCGGTCGGCGGCGGCGAGGAACGAAAACTCCGCGATACGACCGCCGCGTTCCACCTTTTCCAGACGACGCGCATGGCGTTCCTCGCCAGAGAAGACGGTCGTCACGAACGCCTCGGCGATCTTCACCGCCTCGGCGGGGACAAGCGCGCCGGAAAGCGTAAGGACGTTCGCATCGTTATGGGAACGCGCAAGCCCTGCGACATCGGGCGTCGAGCAGAGCGCGGCGCGGATACCGGAAAAGCGGTTCGCCGCAATGGTCATGCCTTCGCCCGTTTTGCAAATCAAGATCGCCATATTGGCGCGTCCTTCGATGACGGCCTCCGCCGCCGATGCCGCGATATCCGGATAATCTACCGGATCCGATGTGCGGACACCCAAATCCTCCACCGCGTCTCCGCGTTCGCGCAGGTATTTACAAACCGCTTCCTTGACCACAAGACCGCCATGGTCGCAACCGATGATGATTTTCATAATTCTCCAGCCTCAATGAGTGAAAAACCGCCTTTAGTCTATCATAGGGACAGCGCTCGTAGCAAGGGGATTTCTGACCGCAAAGTTTTCCGGAGTACTGGTTCCGAAGGTCACCGCCGGGCGGCGCGGGGGTGTGCTTTCGCGTATTCCTCCTGAAGCCGCTGGACGGAAACGTGCGTGTAAATCTGCGTTGTGGCGAGGGAGGCGTGGCCGAGCATTTCCTGCACGCTGCGGAGATCGGCGCCCGCGTCGAGCAGGTGCGTCGCGAAACTGTGGCGGAGTTTGTGCGGTGTGACGTTCGGCGGAAGTTCCGCCGCCCGCAGCCAGATCTTCATCCGGCGCTCGATGGAACGCGTCGTCAGCCGCCCGCCCTCCGTGTTCAAAAAAACGGGGGAGGCGTCGGAGGTCGCCCCTTCCCAGACGAGGCCCGCCTTTTCGTGCATCAGCAGAAGCGCGTGACAGGCCGGGCGACCGAGGACGCACAGACGCTGTTTCCGCCCTTTCCCCTCCACGACCACCGTGCCGCCGTTCACTGCGTCGAGCTGCTGCAGATCGCCCCAGTTCAGGGCGGCAATTTCGCTGACGCGGCAACCGGTGCTGTACAGGACCTCAAAAATCGCGGCATCGCGCAGAAACGCATATTCCTCTTTCGGCGAAGGTTTCGGCGGTCTGGCGAGACGTTCCTTCAATGCGCCCAGCGGGGCGGCCAGCAGGGCTTCCACCTCCGGGATGCCCAGCACGACGGGCAGGTTCTTCGCCAGTTTCGGTCCGCGAAGACCCGCAAACGGGTTGGTTTCCAGAATGTGTTCGCGCTGGAGGTAGGTGAAAAACGTCCGGAGCGCGGAAAGCTTACGCCGCGTCGTCGCCGGTTCAACCCCGGATTTCGCAAACGTCATCAAGAAGCCGCGCGCCTCTTGCCGCGTCACCTCCCCCCAAGCGAAAACGGGCGTGGAGAAGGCGGCTTTCGGCCATTTGTATTCGGCGAACTGCCCGATGTCCTGAATGTAGGCGGAAAGCGTGTGCGGCGAGACGTTCCGTTCGGCGCGGAGGTGACGGGCGAACGCGGCGACGGATGCGTCTTCCGCACAATCCAAGCGGTCGAGAAGCTGGATCGGGGCTGCCATCGTTCAGTTGGAAAGTTCAACCTGCTGCGCAACCACGCTCTTTCCACAGTAGAGGGCGCGGAGCTTGGGTTTCTCAATCTTTCCCGTCGGGTTGCGAGGCACAGGAGCGAAAATAACCTTACGCGGGCGCTTGTAACGGGGACGCGCCTTGCAGAATTCGTCCACCTCCTCTTCCGTCAACGTGCGACCTTCCTTCGTCTCGATGATCGCCGCCGCGATTTCGCCGAGCCTCTGGTCGGGCAGGCCGATGACCGCGACATCCTTGATCGCGTCGTTGCCGCGCAGGAAATCCTCAATCTGGACGGGATAGAGGTTTTCGCCGCCGGTGATGATGACATCCTTCTTGCGGTCTACAAGGTAGATGAAACCATCTTCCGTTTCCATCGCCATGTCGCCCGTGTAGAGCCATCCGTTCGCGTCCAGCACCTCCGCCGTCGCCTTCTCGTCCTTGTAGTACCCCTTCATCACGCCGGGGCCTTTCACCGCCAGTTCGCCCACCTCGCCGCGCTTCACCGGTTCGCGTTTCTCATCGACGATTTTCGTCTCCCACCCATACCCCGGTATGCCGATCGCGCCGACGTGGTCCGTGTTTTCCAGTCCGAGGTGGACGCAACCGGGGCCGGTCGATTCGGAAAGCCCGTAGTTGGTGTCGTAATCGTGGCGCGGGAAGGTTTTCTTCCAACGCTTGATGAGGCTGGGCGGAACGGGTTGCGCACCGATATGCATCAGCCGCCACTGGTCGAGCTGAAAGTCCGCCGGATTCAAATCCCCCCGTTCGATCGCGTCCAGGATGTCCTCCGCCCAAGGGACGAGCAGCCAGACAATGGTACACTTCTCTTCCGAGACGCATCGCAGAATCCACTCCGGCTTCACGCCGCGCAGCAGGACGGCCCGGCCGCCGGTCAGGAAACTGCCGAACCAGTGCATCTTCGCACCGGTGTGGTAGAGCGGCGGAATGCAGAGAAAGACGTCGTCTTTCGTCTGGCGGTGGTGGTTCTGCTCCACGCGACACGAATGCATGAGGCACTTGTGCTGCAACACGATCGCCTTGGGGAACCCCGTCGTTCCGGAGGAAAAATAAATAGCCGCCTCGTCCTCGTCGGCGACCGGAATCTCCGGTGCGCGGCTGGAACAATACGAGGCGAGATCCTGATACCGTTCGGCAAACGTCGGGCAGTCGTCCCCCACGTAGAAAAGCAGTTTCACCTTGGGGAGGGAATCCGCGATCTGTTCGATCCGCCCGGTGAACTCGGGGCCGAATACCAACGCCTTCGCGTCCGCGAGGTCGAGGCAGTACTTGATTTCGTCCGCCGCGTAGCGGAAGTTCATCGGGACGGCCATGGCACCGGCCTTCAACACGCCGAAGTAGATCGGCAGCCACTCCAGGCAATTCATAAGGAGGATCGCCACCTTGTCGCCCTTCTTGATGTTGCGCGTCAAAAGAAGGTTGGCGAACCGGTTCGCCTTCTGCTCGAACTCCGACCAGGTGATCTCGCTCCGGAACGAATCGTTGCGGCTCCGCTCGATCAAGGAATACTCCTTCCACGTCGCGTGCTTCGTCTCCAATTCCTGCGGGTTAATCTCCACCAGGGCGACATCGTTCGGGTAACGGGTCGCGTTTTCCGTCAGAATCTGTGTAATGGGCATCTTTCCAAACCTCGCTTCGCGTTGAACATCCTTGCTTCCCATCCGGTCAAAGGAGAAACCGGACGCGCCAGAAAGAGTACCAGCAACCGGGCTGTGTGTCAATTTTTTGCGCACCCTGGTTTCAAGGGATTGACACGCCCGTTCGGGATTTGTTAGGCTTTCCGCCATGAAAAACATAATTCCTCACAATTCGCGGTTTCACGCGATGGCGTTCATTTTCCTTTCCGCCTCCCTCGTTTTCGCGTCGAAGGGTTCCTCTTCCTTCGAGACAGTCGTGCAAGGGACGTGCGCGGGGGATGTCCGTTTCTCCTGCGCGAAGAAAGCGGACTGGTCGTTCGACATCCGGCGCGAGTCGTCCGGCGGAACGGATGAACTGGTTGTCAAACTCTCGTGCCCGAAAGAGGCCGTCCCGCCGCGTTTCGAGGTCTCGTTCGCCTTCCCGCAGCGCGATATGCACCACCTTTGGACCGATTTCGCGACAGACGGCGGACACATGAAGCCGGACTGGTCCGGGTGGAACTGGAGCGACCTCACGCACGGGCAGCCGCTCTGCGCCGTCCACAACGGGAACAACCGGAACCGATTCACGATGGCCTGTTCCGAAGCGCTGAAGCGCGTGGAATGGCGCATCGCCCTCCGCGAGGAAAACTGCCTCGTCACCGGCGGTTTCCGTTTCTTCACCGCGCCGGAAGCGCCCTGCCGCGAGTACGAAGTCCGTATCCGGTTCGACCCGCGCGACCTGTTCTGGAGCGATGCGGTGCAGGAGGCGGCCGACTGGATTGCGAAGACGGCGGCTCTCGTCCCGTGCCGCGTCCCCGAAAGTGCCTTCGACCCGCTTTATTCCACATGGTACAGTTTCCATCAGGATGTCTTCGCAAAGGATATCGAGGAGGAATGCGCGCGCGCCGCCAGGATGGGGATGAAGGTGTTGATCGTCGATGACGGCTGGCAGACGGAGGACACCAACCGGGGTTACGCCTTTTGCGGCGACTGGAAGGTTTCCCGCAGGCGCTTCCACGGAATGGCCGCGCACGTCAAGCGTGTCCAACAGGCGGGACTGAAATACATGGTCTGGTATTCCGTCCCCTTCATCGGCAAGAAAAGCGCAAACTGGAATCGGTTCAAGGGGCGTTACCTCTACGTGAGCGACGCGCGTGGCGCGGGAGTTCTGGATCCCCGCTTCCCAGAAGTCCGCGAGTTCCTGACCGATATCTACGTGAAGGCGTTGAAGGAGTGGAACCTCGACGGTTTCAAGCTCGACTTCATCGACTCGTTCACCTTCCAGGGCGCGGATCCCGCCGTGAAGCAGAACTACGCCGGACGCGACATCCGCTCGCTCCCCGATGCGGTGAACCGTCTGATGACCGACATCCACACCGCCCTGACGGCCATCAAACCCGACCTCCTCCTGGAATTCCGCCAGAAGTACATCGGGCCGGCAATCCGCCAGTTCGGAAACATGATGCGGGCGACGGACTGCCCCGGCGACCTCCAGTTGAACCGTCTGCGGATTGCGAACCTCCGTTTAACCGCCGGACGTTCCGCCGTACACGCCGATATGTTGGAGTGGCATCCGTCCGACACGCCGGAAGGCGCGGCCCGCCCGATTCTTTCGGCAATGTTCGGCGTCATCCAGTACTCGATGATGCTCCGCAACCTCCCCTCCACGCATCAGGAGGTGATCCGCCACTGGCTGGACTTTTCCCAGAGGCACCGCAAAACCCTGCTGAAGGGAACGTTCCGCGCCTATCATCCCGAAGCGCAATATCCGTTGCTGAAAGCTGAAAGCGCGGCGGAGCGGATCTTCGGTGTCTACACCGCCGGAACGGTCGTCCCCTGCGGTTCTCTGGACAAGCCCGTCTACGTGTTAAACGGGACAGGGACGGCGGGAATCGTCGTCGATCTCCCGTCCGTCCCCGGCAAGACGTCGGTTTTCGACGCTTTCGGGAAACCGGCGGCCGGAACTGTCCCTGTCGCCGCAGGACTGGGCCGGATGCCCGTCCCCGCCGGCGGCTATGTCCGGTTCGACCCGCCCGCGCTTGGCGCGGGAATGTGAGTGAGCCAAACTTTTTTGTCTCACGCGGAGGCACAGAGATAAAACGACCGTCCCCGTTGGAACGAAGGAGTCGGGGACGTTGCCCCTTCCGGAAACATCGCCGACGACAGCCCGTCCCCCTTGCGTTCCCTGCGCCGAACACCCGCACCTTGAAATCTGTTCTTCCCTGCGCCTCCGCGTCCCTGCGTTTCAATCAAACGGAAAGACGGTGAAGGAGAATCCATGTTGCGGCGAAATGCCCGAAAATCGGCAGAAAATGCCCGCACGTATGCTTGAAGAGCCAAATTCAACCCGATACAAGCACAACTGCGTTTTTCAGGTTTAAACCTTGACCAGTTCGTATTCGGCGCAGCCCAGGCCGATTTTCACGGCATGGTCGATCGCGTCGCGCCAATGGGTGACCGGGTGGACGGTATCGAAGAGGTCGCCCCCTTCGTCCGTGCCGTCCAACGCGGTGTTCTTGAGGCGCGGGGCTCTCTGGCACAGTTCAACGCACGCGACGTCGAGCGCCACCGGATCAAAACTCGCCAGCATCCCGATGTCGGGGATGATCGCGGCGTCATTCTCAGAGTGGCAGTCACAGTTCGGCGAGACGTCGCAGATGAGGCTGATGTGGAACGCGGGACGATCCTGCACGACGGCAAGCGCGTATTCAGCGGTTTTCCGATCGAGGATGGTGAAACTCTGTTCTCCCCATTCCGGCATCAGGGCGCCCTTGGGGCAGACGCCGACACAACGCCCGCATCCGGCGCACTTGCTCCGGTCGAACGTCATCTTCCGTCCTTTCTGCGTAAGCGCGCCGTGCGCACAGACGCGGCGGCACATCCCGCAACCGATGCAGATGTCCGGCGTGAGGTAGGGTTTGCCGTCGCTGTGCATCTCCAGCTTGCCGGCGCGGGAACCGCACCCCATGCCGAGGTTCTTGATCGCGCCGCCGATTCCCATCGCCTCGTGTCCCTTGAAATGCGTCAGGCTGACGACCACATCCGCATCCATCACGGCGCGTCCGATTTTCGCCTCTTTGACGTATTCGCTGACGCGCGGCTTGACAAACACCTCGTCCGAGCCTTTCAACCCGTCCGCGATGATCACGTTGCACCCGGTCGCCTGCGGGAAGAAACCGTTCGCGAACGCGGAGTCGAGATGGTCGAGCGCATTTCCGCGACCGCCCACGTAAAGCGTGTTACAGTCTGTCAGGAAAGGCTTTCCGCCGAGTTCCCGCACGACGTCGGCGACGGCTTTCGCGTAGTTGGGCCGCAAGAACGCCAGGTTCCCCGGTTCGCCGAAATGCATTTTGATCGCAGCGTATTTGTTCGCGAAATCGATTTTCTCGATACCCGCCCGTTTGATCAGGCGTTGCAGTTTCTGAAGACGGTTTTCCGTGAGCGTGGTACGGAAATCGGCAAAATAGACGGGGGAAGCCATGCGTGTTTCTCCTTCGTGATTCGTGTGAAATGAAAGTCAATGCCTACGACACCGGGTGGCGTGTGTACCCCCCGCGTTCTCAAGAGGAGGTTCACCCTTGTCACAGGCATCGGCGCGGAACGGGCAGCGGGGAGCGAACGGACAGCCGCCCGCGGCGGGTGCGGCCGTGGCGTCGAGCGGCGCGGCTTCCGGGAGCGGTTTCCCGATTTCCGGAACCGAGGCGAGCAGCAACTGCGTGTATGGATGCAGCGGGGCACCCAGCACCTCCGCACAGGTTCCGCTCTCTACAACCCTGCCGAGGTACATCACCAACACCCGGTCGGCGATGTGTTCGACCACGCCGATGTCGTGCGTGATGAAAAGATAGGAAAGCCCGCGCGTCGCCTTCAGGTCCTCCAGCAGGTTCAGTACCTGCGCACGGATCGAGAGGTCGAGCGCGCTCACCGCCTCGTCGCAGATCAACAGGCGCGGATTCAGCGCAAGGGCGCGCGCGATGCAGATGCGCTGACGCTGACCGCCGGAAAAGGCGAACGGGTAACGGTCGAGAATATCCGCCGACATTCCCACGTCGGCAAGCAGTTTCGCGGCGAACTCGCGCCGGTCTTCCCGTTTCAACAAACCGTGCGCGATCGGCGCCTCTGTCAGAATGTCCAGTATCGTATGGCGCGGATTCAGCGAGGCATGGGGGTCCTGGAAGACCACCTGTACCGTACGCCGGTAAGCCTGCAACGCCGCCCCGCGCAGGGCGAAAGCGTCCTGCCCTGCGACGCGGATGCTGCCCTCGCGGGGTCTCGCCAGCCGCAGAATCGTCCGGGCGAGCGTGGACTTCCCGCATCCGGATTCGCCGACAATGCCGAGCGTTTCGCCTTCATCCAACGTGAACGAGACGCCGTCGAGCGCTTTCACGTACCCGACCGTGCGCGCGAAAACACCTTTCTTAACCGGAAACCAGGTGCGGAGATTTTCAACTTCGAGTAAAGTGCCCACCTTGACCGCCTAACCTAGATACGCGCCTTGTTTCAGCAGGACTTCTTGAACCGCCTTCACCGGAACATCGCGCGGACGGGTGGACGATTTCGCGGCAATCGCAGCCGCGACACCGGCGGCGTGCCCGGTGACGAAACAGGGGGCGATCAAACGCACACGGTCGATCAGATCGGCCGTGCAGGAAATACACCTCCCCGCACAGATGACGTTATCGACGGTTTTCGGCAACAGGGCACGATACGGGATCGCGAACGGGGTGGGATGTCCGCGCCTGTCATCGCCCGAAACGGCGACCGTGTCGTCGAACGTCGTGTGCGCCTGGGCCGTCGCCTTGCTGATGGTGGCGACACCCTCCAACAACCGCGTCGCGCGGGGACCGAGCATCGAGCAGGTGTTGGAGAGGTAGATCTGCTCAAATCCCGGTTCCTTCTTCTGCTTCTGAACCTTGTTCCACGCACCGCGCCGGTGCGCGATCTCCGCCTTCGAGAGTTCGCGGACGTCCAGCCCGTTCCCTTTGGGGCCGAGGCTGTTGAACCAATGCAGGGAACGCACGGGTTCATTCGCCGACCAGGCGCGACGTTTCACGGCGGGGGCTTTCGAGAAATCGATGCGGTCGATGTTGCCGACCTGGTAGACGAATCCCATCGCATGGGAGATCTGCTGGAAACCGCCGCCGGCGAGGAAGTTGATGTCTCCGTCCCCGGTGGCATCGACGACACATTTGGCAAGCACGGCCTGGCGGCCCTGCTTACTCTCGAAAACCACGCCCTGAACGGCGGGCCCGTCCTGAATCACATCCACGCCCCAGGCATGGAAGAACATTTCGACGCCCGCCTCTTCGACCATCCGGTCCATCAGGACTTTCGCCGCTTCGGGATCCGCCGTCGGCTGACCGTAATTCTTCGGGAACGGCGTGACCGCGTCCGGTCCCATCTCCTTAAGACGATCCATAAACTCCTTGCAAAGCCCGGCGGTGGCGAGCTTCAGTCCGCCGCCGTCCTTGAAGACCGTCGCAAGGATGATCAACACCATCCCGTTCGTGAAAAGACCGCCAAGGCTCCCGTAGCGTTCGATGAGCGCGACCTTCGCGCCCGTGCGGGCTGCGGCGACGGCCGCGGCGAATCCCGCCGAGCCGCCGCCGACAACCGCCACGTCCACCGTCGAAAAGACGGGGATTTCGCGCTCCGGCTGGACAACCTTCCCGCCGCGCAGAAAGGCCGAAGGGACGTCCTGCATCGTCGGTTTGATCTTGAACAGATTGCGGGCGAACACCGCATACGCGGGATCGCCGTCCGTCGGGAACTGATCGGCGCGCGCGCCCAGCATCCCCGCGCCGAACGCGGTGGTGCCGAGTCCCATCTTTTTCATCCAGGAACGGCGGGAAAGGTTCATGACGGCCTCTTCCTTTTTTCGGGTTACAGCTGATCCATCGTGACGACGGGAAGATCCTTCTTTGCCGTCTCCTTCATCGCGGGCAGCTTCGCCGTGTCGAAGAAGTAGCCCTTGCCGGGGACGAGCGGCCAGACCATCGGCGCGGTGTTGAGGACGGTCGCGGCGAACCCCTGCATCGTGGCGCCCATATCGCCCGTGTGCGAAGAGTTACAGCCTTCGTTCTCAATGACGAACGGGAAGGCGTACTTCTTCTCGTTCAGCACTTCGAGGAAACACGCCCAGTCCATGCTGTCGCTGCCGCCGAAACCAGGAAGGCGAGGCTCGTAGTGATGGCGGTCCCATTCGTTGGCGGGCTGCGGCACGCCCGCCTTCTTGGCGAGCTTGGCGTCCACCTGCTGCATCGGGTAGAGACGGCCCCAATGGATCGCGGCAGAGGTCTTCAGGCAGCGCGTACCCTTGATGTGGATGCGGCGGATACGCTTGAAATCGCTCGCCAGCAGCACGTCGGCGGGATCGATGTTCTGCCACACGTCGTGCGAAGGGTCGTAGGTCTCCGCGTGGGCCTTGCTGGGAATCAGGGCGTACATCAACTTGCGCGCGGCGAGGCAGCAGGGCAGGTTGTTGTAGGTCGTCGGCGCGGTCGCCGCCTGCCATCCCTCCATCGGGCAGTTCTCGTAGACCAGCGTGACGCCAAGGCTCTCGGCATATTTCACGATCGGCGCGAAAACCTTCTTGTACTCTTCGAGGTTCTTCTGGAAACCGCCGTCCTCCTTGCCCAGCTCCTGGTTGTAGCCGACGAACGTACCGACCACCACGTCGTTCGCATCGCCGCCGAGAAGGGCCGCCATGCGGATAAGGCGCAGAATGTGGTTCTGGTTCTTGACGCGCTCGGCGGGATCGCCGCCAATCATGTTGTCGTACGCGCCAAGGGAGACGCGCAGCTGTTCCTTGTTCAGGCGGGCGATGAGCTTCTTCGCGTCTTCGAGCGAGAAACGCTCGTAGTTGAGGTGCGTCGCGACATGATCCCTGCGGGTTCCGTCACGACGGAAGACGCACAGTTCCATGCCCTGCGCACCGGCCGCTTTCGTTTTCTTCACCACCTGGTCGAAGGTGAGTTTCGGGAAAGCCGAGGTCATCAGCCAAATCGGATTGTTCATCGTTTTGTTCCTCTTGGTAAGTTAACACGATTGTGAGACCCCATTATCCCCGTTTATGCCCCGGTTTGTCAATCTTGTTCCGGGATGGAAATTTAGGCGGCGAAATTACGGCGGCGCAACGCCAGCAACATGCAGCCGGCGAAAAGAAGGCCCGTTGTCATCGGTTCCGGCACTACGCCGTAAATAAGTGGATTCCACTGACCTCCCGGAGGCGGCGCAGTACCGCCCTCCGAAATGTAGGAGGAAAGAGCCGCGAACGTCGTCTCATCCGTCCGGGCATAGGTGATGAATTCACCGTCTGGATCCGTCGTGTAATCGATGGTGCCCAACTCAAGGGAGAGGGAGTAATCCGCATATTCGCCTACGGAAGCCTGCTGGAAATTCAAGGGTAACGTTAGCGATAACTCGGTTGCCGTATCGGTTACCGAAATTCCCGTCTCCGGGTCTACCAAGGTGTAGTAAAGCGGAAGAAAGGTATCTTCGCCGACCCCCTCGCCGAACACCCGGATACGGAAGGCGACCTCTTTTCCCGCAGCCCCGCCGTCCCCAGAGTCGCCCGTCATCCAATCCGCGACATCCCACTTGGTAATACCATCCTCTCGTATTTCCTGATCAGCCAAGATACAAAACCATAATGCCGAAGTCGCACTGGCAAACTTCGCAAGCAGAATGACCGAGAAGATATAGAACCACTTTCTCATTTCTCAACTCACACACAAGTGATTCGGCTCTTGTACCATAACATAAAGCACAAAATCAAGTAAAATTGTTTTGGATTGGAACAATTTTACGTTTTGGGGGCTAAAAACAAGAAAAACCCCGCTTTTACTGGGGTTTCTCGTGCTTTTGCAGTGGTGGCGGGGGAGGGACTCGGACCCACGACCGGCGGATTATGATTCCGATGCTCTACCAACTGAGCTACCCCGCCGCAAAAAGGAGACGTCACTATATCTCATTTTACGCCGTCTGTCAAATTGAATTTTCTTGAAAACGAAGATAGCCTTGCACACGTCGATGTGCTAGAATCGAAGTGTCCTTTACGGGCGGGGATTTGGATGATGGACATGAAGGGAAAAGAACACTGCCGTGAGAGGAGGGCGTTCGCCGCCCTCGCGCGAGGAATCGCCGTTTTCGCGTTGGCGTCTGCCGCCGGGCGCGGGTTCGGCGAGGGGATTGCTTTTTCGTCCAGCTGGTCCGCGTTTTTCTCGCACCGCGATGTCGAACCGTCCGATTCTGTCTCGGCGCTCGCCTTGGCGGGCAACACCCTCTTCCTAGCCGGCGTACTCGGACAAAGTTATCTGGGAGGCACCGACGAGAACGGAAGCGTTTACGCATGTAACGACCCCGGTTACTCCCGCAGCGATGCGTTTGCCGCCTACCTCCCCGTATCGGGAGGCGTGAACGCGCGTCCCGTGTTTTCGCTCCTTGAGTCGGAAGACAACGCCACCACCCGCAACCTATTCGCCGCCCTCTCCGTCGCAGACGGAGCGCTTGTCTGCGCCGGCGCCGGGACGGACATGATGGGGGAAGTCGCCGAGGCGACGGTCGTCCGCTATGACGCGGGTTCGCTCGATGAAGACTGGCGTTTCTCCCTTTCCTTCGACTGCCTGTCGAACAGTGCGTTTTACGCCGTTTCCGCCGCCCCGGACGGCAGTGTCTACGCCGCCGGTTCCACGGACTGTGCGACGAACGGATTCCGTCCCGGCGGTCTTGTCTACAAATTCAATTCCGGCGGCGGTGTCGCCTGGTCGAACCTACTCGGCGGCGGCGTCTCCTGCCGCGTCAATGCCTGCGCCGCCCCCGGCGACGATGCGCTCTACCTGGCGGGGGCGGGCACGAACGGGACGGGGGCGACCGTCGGTTTCCTGAAGCGGCTTGACCGTGCAACCGGGACGGAGGTATATGCGGCGACGTGCGAAAGCCCGATCACCGCGCTTGCCGTCGCCCCCGACGGCACTCTCCTGCTCGGCGGTTCATCGGGCGGCGCGCTCTACAAGTTCATGGATTCCGGATCCGGATTCACGCGGGTCTGGACGACCAACCTCGCCTCCTCCGCCTCCATCTCCGCGCTTGCGGTCGATGCCTCGAACCGTGTCGCCGTTGCCGGGACGGCATCCTCCGCCTGGTTCGAAGCGACCGACGGCACGGCGTTCAGCGAGCCGCGCAGCGGATTCGCCGCCATCCTCCCCTCCGACGGGAACGCCCTCCTCTTCGCCGGCTGGATCGGAGGCGACGGAGAGACGACGGCTGACGCGGTCGCCTTTTCAGATAATGTGCTTGCCGTCGGCGGAAGCACCAAAGCGACAAACCTCGCGTCCGGCGGTTTCTGCGTCACCAACTGGAATGCCGAGGCGCGTTGGAGTGACGAGCCGTATGAGCCATGCGGTTACGTCAAAGTCTGGCTCGGCGAGACATTCATCCCGAACCCTCCCGGCACCCTCCACGTGTTCCTGCAACCCGCCGGGGCCGTGGACGCGGGCGCGGCATGGAGTGTGGACGGCGGTGCGACGTGGCTTGCCAGCGGGGCGCTCGCCGACCTGACGGAAGGGAACTACACCGTCACATTCCGTGACGCAGAGGGATACTACACGCCGGAATCGCAGTCTGTCACCATCGAGTCCACCCAGACGAATTCGTTGCTTGTCGCCTATGCGGCGGTTCCGCCGCCGCTTATTAAACGAACCATCAACGGGACAAACGTCACATTGACCGTGTCGTTACCGGAAGGGGTACAATTTTTTATTGTGACCGAGGTAATCCCACAAGGAATAACGGCAAGCCAGTCTTCTTTCTCGTATATCTACCTTCCGTATACAAGTTTGGCAGGAGAAATACACACCTTCACCTACACGGTGACGGGGGAGTATGGAAATTACACCCTTACCGGTTCTATACTTCTGGGCCTGTCTTCGGGTAACGAACAATATGCGATAGAGGGCGACACCATGGTCACCATTCCGGATCCTTCCGCCGTGGTTCTTCCGCCCGTTCCCGACATCACGACGTTCGCACGGACGGATGCGGGGTGGCAGTTGACGTTCGTCTCGACGCAGAACGTGTCGTATGCCGTCCTGACCAACGCGACACCGGTTTTCGGCGGCGCCGAATACACCACGGTCGAAGGGGCGGACGTGACGACGACCGTCACCGTCCGGACACAGGCTCCGCGCCTTTTCTTCAAAATCCTCTCACGCTGACGTAACGCTGTTGGCAATTGCGATCTGTAAACAATCCCCCCTCGCACGACAAGCGACAGGCGACAGTCGCGACGCGGACGGGACAAAGCCCGTCCCTCCCGTTTGTCCTGTTTGTCCCGGTTGTCCCGGTTGTCTCGTTCCTCCGTGTGAGACAAAAGACCGGTTGCACGATTCGCGGATGCGCCCATCCAAGACAGAAAATATCAAAATTTTTCTTGTATTTTCCAGAATGATATGAGAAGCTAACGCCAACACACGCGCCGGGTGTCTTGTTTGTTTCTTTCGAGATTCAGACAATGCCCATAAAGGGCGCGTTCCTTTGTCTTATCGACCGATTCTCTTCTGAATTTCCATCGCTTTTACCACACACCGGTTTTGTTGCAGATTGGAAGAAAAATCCTTTATGGTGGCAAATATGAATCAGCTTTCCAGGCGTTTGACCACCGCCTGTACGTCTTGCAGTTTTTGGGTGGCGAAGAAGGGAATACGGAGTGGACTCCGGGAAGGGTCGAACGCATTCCGGATGCCGACCTTGACCAGCTCCCAGTACTGGCGGAGGTCGTCGCGTGTTTCCTGCACCAGTTCGTCCGCGTATTCTTTCTCGAATATTTCATCGAGGTGCGCCAGCGCGTTTTCGCGGTAGATGCACAGCACTTTGCGGGAGAACAGGAACGCGCCCCACGCCGTCAGGAGCGCGATCACCCCGACGGACAGGTAGACGGCCCACGCGACAAACCCGGAAGGGTTTTCGCGGAGGAAATGCTCCGTCAACGTGAAATAAGCGGCGCCCGTCACGGCGAGGAAGAGGACAAGCGATCCGAAGAGGAGGTTCATCCGGACCCCTTTGAAGTTCTCGCGCAACCGCAGAATCATCCGCATCTGGAGACCGAGGCAGGAGAAGTCCTTGTGGGCGGCGGCACGGACGTTGTCGGTCCGTCGTTCACCACTGTTCCGGATCTCGTCTGCCACCTGATGCAGGGCGTCGATCCCCGCCTCGGCGCCGATTCGTGGAATGCAGCCGGGTTGCGGCACGTAGCAGCTGTAGATCTTGGGCAGGTCCTTGATGGGCATCGCATGGGCGAGGTTCCAGCAGAGTGCGCCGTAGGCACGGGCGTAGTCGGACACGTTCTGGAAAAGGTCGCACTTGTTGAGGAGGATACGGAGTTTGAACGACATGCCGACGAGCGGCCCGGTCAAGGCCTCGATCGCCTCGCCGGTCGTGCCGGGCTTGTCGGGATCGAACATGAGCATGATAAGGTCTGAAAGTTCCGCCATCCGGTGGACCGCGCCGAAGAAATCGTAGTCGCGCCGAATGCTCTCCTCGAGCGCGTCGATCATGCCGGGACTGTCGATCAGGACGACACGTTTCAGGATTTCGCGGTTCCGCACCTTGACCTTGAGCTTGTTCAGGAAGTTCGGACCGAACGCCGTCAGTTTCCCGTTCTCGCGCGGCAGGAGGGAAAGGGCGGAAAGCCCCACGGCGTCACTCTCCTCTTCCCCGTAGATGAGGATGGTGAAACCGTCGTCCGTCGGCGCGACACCCGTGTCCTGCACAGGACCGCCGCCGAGGAGGTGGTTGATCAACGTAGACTTGCCGGAGGAGTGATTGCCCATGAACAACACACACGGGAGCGCACCGATCGAAACGGCCTCGCGCTGGTACGAATAACCGAAACGCGCCGCCGTTTTACGGTGTTTCTCATACAATTTGTTGAGTTCCTGTTCCAACGTGGTTGCAGAATCACCGGTTTTGTTCATAACACCCCCTGCGGATAGAAGTACATCACGGCGGAAAGCGCGACGGCTGAATAGGCGGCGGAGACAACATCGTCGAACAACACGCCGGAAGCGGTGTGGATGTTGCGGTCGATGTACCGTGCGCCGGGAAGCTTGATCGCGTCGAAAATACGGAAGAGGACGAATCCGAGCAGGATATACTCGAACTTCACGATCGGAAACGCGAAGACCGGAACGAAAAGATAACCGACGATTTCATCCAGCACGAAGTGCCGCGGATCCGGATCTCCCCAGTACGCCTGCGCCCACGGCGTGAGCCAGTAATGGACGACAGCAGTGATCACCGCGCCGGCCAGGCATCCGGCACGGATCGCGAGGTCGCCCCAACCGAATTCCGCGGCCGCCCACCAGAGCGCGAGGTGCAGGGCGAGTCCCGGCAGTGCGCCGAACGACCCCGGCACGATCGGCATCAGGCCGAGTCCGAATCCGCTTCCCAGAAAGTTCTTGAACTTGTCCATCGCCCCTCCTTCGTTCATATCGGTCAATCCTCGTCCGTGTTCAACGTCATCGCGATTTCCGGGCAGGTAAACGGGTTCGCGTGTTTCGTGCAGTTGATGCACCCCATATAGAGTTTGTGCATCACCTGCGTCTTGGGGATGCGACGGAAGCCGAGCGCGGCGAAAAATTCCGGCGCGAAGGTCAGCACAATCACATGCGGCGGGCGGAAGCGGCGGATCTGTTCCAGGATCGTCCGGATCAACGCCGAACCGATACCCTGGCGGCGGAACGCGGAATCCACGGCGACAGACTGGATTTCGACCGAGGCCCGTTCGGGCATCCCGATCTCCGGCAGGATTTTCCACGAAGCGCATCCAACGATCCGGTCGTCCGACACCGCGACGACGAATCGGTCGATGTTCTCGACAATGTCGCCGATCGGTCGTGAAATCAGATCTTCCTTGTGTGTACGGACAATCTCAAAGACGGACAGGGCATCGCGTAGCGTCGCCGTCCGGATCGTCCAGTTTTTTTCAGCGTTTGTTTCCATGACGTCTCCCGTCAGGCAAGATCTTCAAGCATACCGAGCCATTCTTCCTGCGTCTCCTTCTGGGATTCCGGCACGACAACGGAGAGCGTCATGCGCGCGGGATTGAAAATCTGAGAAGCGAGACGGACGAGATCGGTGGGCGTGACGTCGTTCACGAAACCGGAGACCTCCTCCGGCGGGATGAACCGGCCGTAGTGCAGCAGGCTTCCCGCAAGGTACTGCATCTGTCCGAGCGTCCCCTCCTGAGAGAGGCGTGTACGTCCGTCCAAGTAATCCTTGACGCGCCGTAATTCCGCCGCGCCGACCTGGCGTTCCGTAATCTTCCGAAGTTCCTTCACGACCTGGCGGAGCGCTTTCCCCGCCGTATCCACGGCGCTGCCGAAAGCGACGCTGAACAAACCGACCTCGTCCGCGAGCGCGATATTGGAGCTGATTGCGTAGCAAAGCCCCCGTTTCTCGCGGATCGACTGGAAAAGACGCGAACTCATGTTGTCGCCCAGCAACCCGTCCAGCACCCGCAGGGCGTAGATCCGGCTGTCGTGCCGTCCAAAAAGACGGAACGCCAGCACCGTGTGCACCTGCTGGATGTCCTTTTTCGCCTCGATAAAGGGAAGCTGCCCGGTCGAAGCGTCGACCGGTTTGTACGTGAGCGGGGTGCCGCGGCGGACGCCCGCCAAGGCCCGTTCGATGTACGCGACGCACTGTTCGTGACAGATACACCCTGCAAACGAGAAAATCGTGTTGGACGGGACATAGTTTTTCTGCTTGTACGCCCGGAGCGATTCGGCGTTCATCGCCGTGAGGGACTTCAGATTGCCGATTATCGGCGCTCCCAAGGGATGGTTGTGGAAGAGTGCGCTCGTCGCATTCTCCACAACCACATCGTGCGGACGGTCTGCGTACATTTTCATCTCTTCAAGGATGACCATGCGCTCTTTCTCGAAATCCTCGTGGCGGAGCGAGGCGTTGAGGTACATATCCATGCAGACGTCAACCGCCATCCCGATCCACTCGCGGGGGATGCGCAGGTAATAGAACGTCACGTCGTCCGACGTGTAGGCGTTCAACGAACCGCCCTTTGATTCAATCGCCTGGGAAATCTGCAACGGCGTCCGCGTCGGCGTCCCCTTGAACAGCATATGTTCCAGAAAATGGCTCATCCCCGCCTGGGCGGGACGTTCATAACGGCTTCCGATCCTGACCGCGATCCCGAACGAGACGCTTTCCGCCGTCGGCATTTCGGACGAAACCACGGTCGCGCCGTTGGCGAGCTTCGTAACCTTGACATTCTCCATCATCGCCTCATCCTCCTGCAGCTTGATTCATCGCGGCGAGCGTTGTACGTCCGTCGTAGAGGGCCTTGCCGACAATCGCGCCGAACAGATTCTCGCGTTTCAGTGCCGCCAGCGCGCGCACGTTTTCCGGGGAACTGACCCCGCCGGAGGCAATGATCCGGCATTTCGGAACCGCCTGGCAGAGCCGGTCCATGGCGGGGACGTTCGGACCGCCGAGCATTCCGTCCGTCGCGGTGTCGGTGTAGATGATCGTCCGGACGCCGGCCTCAACAACGCGGCGGGCCAGTTCCGTCGCGGTCGTGCGGGTCGTCTCGACCCAGCCGCGCACCTGGACCATGCCGTCGCGGGCGTCGATCCCCACGGCAATCTTCTCGCCGAACCGGGCGGTGAGGCGCGCCAGCGCATCGACATCTTCCAGCGCGCGCGTGCCGAGGATCACCCGTGCCGCCCCCGCTTCGATCAACGCCTCGGCGTGCGCGTCCGTGCGCAGCCCGCCGCCAACCTCGACGGGAATGCCGGCGGCCCGGATCACCTCGCGGATCACCTCGGTGTGGCGGGGCTCGCCCGCGAACGCGCCGTCCAGATCCACCACGTGCATCTGCCGCGCCCCCTGTGCGACCCACGTCTTCGCCTGTTCGACGGGACTGTCCGAATAGATGGTGACATCCTCCGCCTTGCCCTGGCGGAGACGGACGCATTTTCCGTCCTTCAAATCGATTGCCGGTAGAATGATCATCGTCCTTGCTCCTGCCGCCTTGTCGCGGCTAACTCTTGAAGAAAACCATCGTGCCGGGCGGAATCTTCGCGTCGTCCACCTTGTCGCCCGGCACCAGCCTGGCGTTGATCAGGTAGAACGTGTCCTTCGCGCGCCAGCGCACCCCGCAGATCACGGACGGCGGGCACTTGGCCGTGACGGGCCCGCCGACCGAGTAACCCAGCAACACCTTGGTGTTGTACGGGAGTTTGAGGACGCTCGCCGCGTTGAGCTGGCTGCCCCGGAAGTAATGGCCGTCGGGATAGACGTAAATCGTCTTGAAACTCAACGCCTCGTCGCCCGCGATGTCCCGCGCGTCGCCGTTGACCCCGATTGTCTGGTAGGTGTCGGGAAGGTTTTCGTCCATCGCGTGTACGGCGACGCGCGTGCCGACGGGGATCGCCTTGAAGTCGATAATCTGGTTGCCGCGCCGCTTGGAACCGTCGGGGAAGGTGTAGACCGTGCTTTCCGCGTTGTAGGCGCCCCTTGCGATGTCCCACGCGCTGCGCCGCTTGCCGACGACGTTCTCATCCGGATCCGGCACGTCCGGAGCGAGCTGGCGGATCGCCTCTTCGGGTGTGGGCGGAGGCGCGGCCCGCTTCTTCCCGGCCTTCCCGTCCGCCTTTTTCGCGGCGGCTTTCACGGACTCAGGGGTGGGCGGAGTCGACGGTTTCGCCGCGCTGATTACCGGCGTAGGCTTCTGCCGGGAGACGACGGTTCCGTAGAGCACGCGCGAAAGGTAGGCGTCGCCGACGACAAGGCGTTTCGCCTTCACGTCCGGATCAGAACCGGGACGCGTCGCCAGGTTCAGCGCGCGGCGCACCGCCGGAAGCGCGAACTGCATCCCGCAGCGTTTGCGCCCGCGATGGCTCCGTTTGAACCACCTGTTCGGGGTTCCGTAGGCGACGTGCGAGTGGGAAATGACACTGTAGTCGGGAATTTTGTAGATGTACTGGAGTTCGCCGATCAACTCCGCGAGGCTTCGGTACTGCGCGGGCGTCAGCGACTTGTTATGGTATCCGCAGACCTCGATACCGACCGAGAAGTCATCCACATTGCTGCGACCGTTCCACATGCTACGTCCCGCATGGAACGCCACGCGCGTCCGGTCGATGATGCGGTAGACCTTGCCGTCCTCAGCGATGCAGTAGTGGCACTCGCCCAACGCGCTCAACTTCTGCAATGCGCTGCTCGACGATGCCTCCGTCGTATGCAGGATGATCAGTGAAGTGGATTTGCGGAGGGGACGTTCCTTGTTACGCGGACTACGGAAGTTGTTCTGGAAAGACACGATAGCCGATGCCGCCTGGACGAACAGGCAGAATGCGGCTAAGACCCCTTGAAGATATGCACGACCCTGATTCATAAAAGATGAACGTAAGCATACCACATTCTACGCCTTGGTCAATCTTCAACTTCATGCAAAGTCTGCCGAGCCCGTGACGGGGATGTTTCCGCTGTACTCTTTGCTCCGCAGCCTTTCGCCGTCCCCGTTGGCGTCATTTTTGGATAAACGAATATCCGGCTTTCCAAGCAGCTTTGTTTTTTTCAAATGAATGCGGCGGGGCATCCCCTGCCCGTTGAACACGCGGTTTGCGCGTTTGCCGCCTCCCATGTACCTCTTTCTTTTTAACCCTGCTTAAAAAAAATCTTCCATTCGCTTGACACGGGGGAAAAAGAGGGGTAAGATAATCGTACAGTTTTCGGGGTTACTGGACTTCCGAGGGCTGGAACGGGGTTACTGAGGGCGGCATAGGGTCGTCTGCAGGGCTTAGGCAAGGTGCCTACGGAAGAAGGGACGGCCATGATTCCCCCCTTTCGCCCAAGGCGAGAACCGCATGGCAAGCGTGAAGTTGAAAAGGATTCATAAATGGACATCTATGTTGGCAATCTTGCCTACTCGACCACAGACGACGGTCTGAAAGCCGCTTTCGCCGCTTTCGGCGAGGTGACTTCTGCACGCGTTGTTACCGACCGTATGAGCGGACGCTCAAAGGGGTTTGGTTTTGTCGAGATGCCCGACAAGACACAGGCTGAGGCCGCGATCAATGCGTTGAACGGTCAGGATCTTGACGGCCGCACGATTCGTGTGAACGAATCCCAGCCGAAACCGCGCGGTGAGCGCGGCGGCGGCGGACGCGGCGGTTACGGCGGCGGACGCGGCGGTTACGGCGGTGGTTCCGGCGGACGCCGCGAAACCCGCTGGTAATACTTTGCCCCAGCTTGGCATTGGAGAAAGGATGGACGGTTCGCCGCTTCGTCCTTTCTTTTTTATGTCACGAAACCATATCTTCCGTGAAAGGCGTCGGGGGCAGCCCACCGTTTTTTACTCCGCATTCCCCGCGAGCCGCCGCACGACTTCACCGGCCAGAATGAGTCCCGCGACAGAGGGGACGAACGCCACGCTGCCGGGCACGGGGCGGCCGCTCCCCGGACGGACGGTTTCGCCTCCCGCCACCTCGCACGGCTTGACCGGCGACTCGCGGGACCACACGACATCGAGATGCCGGATACCGCGCTTCCCCAGTTCCTTGCGCATCACGCGCGCAAGCGGACAAACCGAGGTTTTCGTGAGATCGGTACACACGAACCCGCAAGGGTCGAGTTTGTTCCCCGCTCCCATGGAGCTGATGACGGGGACACCCGCCGTACGCGCACGCAACACAATCTCAATCTTCGCACCTACCGTATCGACCGCGTCGATCACATAGTCGCACCGGGCGAAATCGAAGGGCGACTCGCTTTCCGGCAGGAAGAACAAGCGGTGGCCCGCGACCTCGGCGGCGGGGTTGATCGACCGGATCCGTTCCGCCGCGACATCGACTTTGTACGCGCCGATCGTGGCGCGGGTGGCAAGGATCTGCCGGTTGAGGTTGCTGAGACAGACCCGATCGGGATCGACCAGTTCAAAGGCGCCGACACCGGAACGCGCCAACGCCTCGACTGCATATCCACCAACGCCCCCTACACCGAAAACGGCAACCCGCGCACGCGCCAGCCGCGCCATTGCCGCCGAACCGAGCAGACGTTCCGTACGGGAGAACGCCTCCGTTTGTTCAGATGGAATCGCGCCGTCTATCTCCATTCCACCCTCCCCGCGTCTACAGGACCGTGACACTCAACCCCTTCCGGTCGATCGCGAAATCGAAGAAACGGGCATTCGCGTTGAGTGGATGCTTCGCGAGGAAGGCACGGATCCGTTCCGCCGCCTCCGGCGATTTCGCGATAAAGAAGATGAACCCGCCTCCGCCCGCACCGGGCAGGAGGGCGGCCGATGTCTCGTGCCGGACGGAAGTGAGGAGGCGTTCGATGGGGATGTTCGTGGATCCGGGGTCGAGCTGTTTTTTCAACTCCCAGTAATCTGCAACACACGAAGCGAAGGTTTCGACGTCGCGCGCGTCAAGCGCCTCTTTCGCCCGGAGCGCCCCCGCCTTCAACTTTTCGATGATGCACAGCGTCTCGGCGTCTCGTTCCAAGTAACGTGTGACGACATTCTGAAGAATGTTCCGGGCCATCCGTTTCTGTCCCGTGAAATACAGCAGGCAGCGTCGTTTGAAGTCGCCATCCTCCAGCGGGCTTGCGTCGCACCAGCGCAGGGAGACCATCTGTCCGGGGCCGGGATCCGTGCGAATAAGTTTGATGCCCGGCGCAAGACCGCCGACCTGATCCTGCCAGCCGCCGCCGGTACACATCCGTTGTTCCAAGATGGAGGTCATGCGGATGATCCGGTCACGATCGAACGGGATTCCCAACACCCGATCGAGACAGGCGATCACCGCCGCACCGAGAATGGAGCTCGTCCCCATGCCGGATCCTTTCGGAAGCGCGGAGAAAATCGTCAAGTCCAAGCCACCGCCCAGAGCGTCCAACCGTTTGGCGAGCGAGACCGTCGGATCGGACGGCGCGATACCCGACAACACGAGCGCGGCTTTCGCGAGCGCCCCCCAGTCGTGCGGATCCCGATGGTCCAGCACCTCGGCCGCGCTACGCAGTTCCTTGCGTTCGCCGAGGTCGATGGAGGAGAGGCGGATGCAGCCTTCCGTGTTGAGTTTCGCCATGACCTGGATCGGATAAAGGCCGTTAAGCGTGACAGCGGCGTTGAGGACCGCACCGCCCAGTTCGCTGCAGATCGGCGGCGTGTCGGACCACCCCCCCGCAAGGTCGAAGCGGACGGGGGTCGTTACCCAGACCACCTGATCGTAAAGGATAGCGGCCGGTTTCAATTCTTCAATCGGTTTGAAATCGACCGCGACCGCTTCCGCCACGGCGGCGAACGCCTCTTTCGCGGGAGGCTTCCCAAGTACGGAGGCGGCAAACGCATGGGCGCGGGCGCGGACAAGCGGGTCTTTGTCGTCAAAGAGGGGGGCAAGGCGCGCAGCGACGTCAAGGGCTTCTTCCCTCGTATTGATCTCCGAACGCAGCGAGGCGGCGGAATAACGGGAGTCGGACTGCATCTGGTTCGGCGCGTCGGCAAGCGCGACCTGCCGGCGGATTTCCGCCCGGACGGCCAACAAGCGTTTATGGTCGGTGAGCGGAATCAGTTCGGCAAACGAACGGCGGTTCGTTCCCGACGGAAGCGGTGCGCCGTTTGCGAACGACAACGCCTCGCGCAACACGTCGTCGAGGGAACCGACACGCCAGAGCCGCGCTCGCCAAAGGCCGTCTTTCGCATATCCCGGCAGCCACGTCTTCTTTGCGCCGGACGATTCGAGGCGCGGCAGCAACGGTTCGTTCAGGAACGTACAGGTCTCGGCCGACGCCTTGAATGTATCATGGATACCGTAGATGATCGCAGCCCACCCAGAACGCCCGATCGGCAGACAGACAAGCCCCGTGTCACGCGGCAACTTGACGGGGACAGTCGCTTCCGGCGGCAGACCGGTGAGAAGGTTTCCGCCCTCCAGCACGATTTCGGCGGCGCGGGCATCGACGGATTCGACCAGCGAGCGACCTTTCGACGTAAACGGCGCGGTGATGTTCGCGTTGAAGAGAAAGGCTGATTCCGACTCGCCCTTTGTCGCGACGAAGGAACCGGCCCGGTTGCGGAAACCGTAGGTCTGTGCCGTGCGTGAGAGTCCCGCGAAACCGTTCAGTAGCTCCGCACTGCTGCCGATGTGGAAGAAGGAGCAGTACGGGACGATGTTCACATGGAAAGGCTGATTGCGCAAGGCCGCACGAAAACGGCGCATGCGAGCGGCGTGTTTCGCGCCAAGACCACGCGAGACGACGCAGCGGTTCACGAAGTCCGCTTCCCCGATTCCCGGTGTCAACGCCATACACAGTTCTTCATACACGTCGAGGGAAGGAGACTCGCCTTTACGGATGTCGGAAAGCAGTCCGCGGCCGACCGCCTTCAACAGTTGTCCGCAGAAATCATGTCGGAGGCTGAGGATGCCGGTATCGACGGCTTCAAGTCCTTGAAGATTCATTGCACCGGCGGTCCGGGCTGCTTCCTCGGTTGGCTTCTGGAGGAAGTTTGCCACAGGTGCGCAAACTGTGCGGGAAGGATGCGGCGTGAACGAAGACGGTACATAGACACCGTGACGCGAACCGGTTTCGGCGGTGTCGAAATAGGCCACCCCCGTCATCCCCGCACGGGAAAAATCGGCCGAGGCGTGGTCGAATGTCAACAGCACGTCGCCGGAGACGACCAAGACATGCCCGTCTTCTGGCACGGGCAGGGCCTCGCACGTCCGCAGGATTAAATCGAAAAGGGCGAGCGGCACGCCGGAAGGAGAAGCGCAAGGCACGGGCGTGAACACTTTCCCCTGCGCGGCGTAGGCGGGTGTGCGACGGCTGTCCCCGCCGGAGTGGCAGATTAAAATGCGCTTACCGGACAAGCCGCCTTCGTATTGTTCCCGCAACACGGCAAGGGCGTTCACCGTCGCGCCAAGGGAACCGACCCGGCGTCCGCCGGGGTCGGACAGGACGAGATAATCGGTCGCGGCGGGAATCAAACCGTTCCGTCTGCGCCAATCCAGCTGGACCCGATACCCGGCGGCTTGCGCCTCGTTCGCCGCCGTCAAGACGATGCAATCGAATTTCATCTTGTCACCCTTTGTTGTGATTTGTGAACCGCACGAAGACACCTCCGCCGCCCCGATCCGTCCGATGCGGACGGGTTCCGTTCCCTTGAACGGGTTGTCATTGCTCATTGGCCGGACAGTATACCAAACGACGGCGGCAAGCGCAACACCGTGTTTTGTTTATGTGTTTTGTTTGCGTCGGCATGTCGAGACGTCCGGCGTTCTGGCCACGCGTCCGCCTCATCGCGAAACACGATTCGGCGCGGCGTTGCCATCTTCCGTTGGATGGTGTATACTGTCCGCGTCGTCTTTGCATCGGCAAAGGGAAGGTTAACGTGGAAAAAGAATACCTTATATCAGGGATAGACACAGGAATCGGCAAGACCGTCGCGACGGGGCTTATCGCCCGCCACCTCGCCTTGCGCGCATTGGATGTGATCACAGTGAAAATGGTACAGACCGGGAACGATGGTTTTTCCGAAGACCTTGACGCCCATCGTGCGCTTTCGGGGCATGAACGCTTTCCCGAAGACCGGGAAGGGTTTACCGCGCCGCAGATCTTCAAGTTCCCTTCTTCGCCGCTTCTCGCCGCCGAACTCGAAGGTAAGACCGTCGATCTCGACAGAATTGCCGAAGCGGTGCGTATCTGTGCGGCGAAACATGACGTGACGTTGGTTGAATCCGCCGGCGGACTGGATGTCCCGCTCACAAGGGACACACTCACGGCGGACTTTGCCGCAGGTCGCGGTTGGCCGGTCATCCTCGTCACGTGCGGACGCCTCGGCGCCATCAATCACGCGCTTCTCTCTCTCGACGCCGCGAAACTGCGCGGTATCGAAATCGCCGGTGTTGTCCATAACACGTATTTTTCGCAAGACCCCCGCCTTGACACCGATGCGCGCGACGCGATTTTGCGCCATCTCGAAAGACTCGGTTACCCGCCCGTTCTCGTACCCATACCGGGTATCGACGTGTCGTCCGTCCCTGACGTGGACTTTTCGGAGATTTTTGCATGACGCCACTTGAATACGACCGTTCCTTCATCTGGCATCCCTACGCCTCCCTTAAAACACCTCCGCCCGTGCGCCTTGCCCGCTCCGCCTCCGGCGTCGAGATCGAACTTGCCGACGGACGCCGCCTCATCGATGCCGTGTCATCCTGGTGGTGCGTCGCGCACGGACACAACCACCCCGCGATAGTCGAGGCCATCCGCCGCCAGAGCGAGAAAATGTGCCATGTCATGTTCGGGGGCTTCACGCACGAACCCGCCGTCGTCCTCGCGGAAAAACTCGCCGCGTTCGCCCCCGCCGGACTCGACCGCGTGTTTTTCGCCGACTCCGGTTCCATTTCCGTGGAAGTCGCCGCAAAGATGGCGGTTCAATACCACACGGCCCTTGGCCATCCAGAACGATGCCGCATCCTTGCCCTCAAAGGCGGCTACCACGGTGACACCTCGCTCTGCATGGCGCTTTCCGATCCAGACGGGATGCACACGCTTTTCAAAGGGCTGATGACAAGCCACCTTTTCGCAGACAAACCGGCCTGTCCGTTCGACGGCGACTGGAATCCTGCAGATGCCCGATCACTCGTGAACACGGTTGACGCCCACCGGCACGAAATCGCCGCCGTCATTTGCGAACCCGTTTTCCAAGCCGCCAACGCGATGAACTTCTACCATCCGGCGTATCTTCGAGAAATGCGCCGCCTCTGCGACGAGACCGGCGCACTTCTTATCTTCGACGAGATCGCCGCCGGTTTTTACCGCACAGGTCCGCGCTGGGCACAAGACCACGCTTCCGCCACGCCCGACATTATGACAGTGG
Source organism: Kiritimatiellia bacterium (assembly GCA_017962315.1). Lineage (GTDB taxonomy): Bacteria > Verrucomicrobiota > Kiritimatiellia > RFP12 > UBA1067 > RGIG8368. The sequence goes on along the minus strand of JAGCVN010000032.1, from coordinate 4,933 downwards.
GCAAGGCCCTCACCGGCGGACATCTTACCCTAGCCGCCACACTCGCCTCCGCCCGCGTGGCGGAGGCGATTTCCAACGGCCGCCCCACCGCCTTCATGCATGGTCCCACCTTCATGGCCAACCCGCTGGCTTGCGCCGCCGCTTCCGCTTCGCTCGACCTTTTCACGTCCGGCGACTACGCCGCGAACGTAAAACGGATCGAAGACTGGTTCTCCCGCCGCCTCATGCCGCTAAAGGATTTGCCAAACGTCGTGGATGTGCGCATCCTCGGCGCCGTCGCCGTAGTGGAAATGCAACGCCTGCCATCGCAAACCGATATTTCCGACGTGATAGACAAGCACAACGTGTGGCTCCGGCCATTCTGCAACTTCATCTATGCCATGCCCCCTCTCGTCTCGGACGAACGAACCATCGGCCGCATTGCGTCCGCCATGATGGATCTCGCATCGCGTCCGCCGGACACCACCCCAATGGACTCCGACTTCCATGAATGAACCTCTCTATTCCGTCAAGATGCGGGCGTCGGAATCGGGTGCGCACATCTCCGGCGCAGAACGCATCGTTCCATCCTCTGCCGCCCCGCGCACGGCCGCCGCGCTGGTCGCCCGCGCCCTGAATCATTCAAAGGGGACACCCGACTTCATCAACATCAAGCTGGAACGCCCTTCGTCCATCATCCGCCTTAAATCGCTCCCCGTCACCACCCACGTAGCGCACACCTCCGAAGAGGGACTCTCCCTCGCCGCCGAACTCCTCTCGAAAGATGGCATTGGCCGCGTTGCCGAAATCATGGCGAAATTCGCCGAGACCTTCACACTTCGCGGCGCAATGCTCCTTGACGCCGACACCCTCGAACGACTCGACCCCGACCCCGAGCGCGGCATCCGCGCCACATGCATGGACGATACCGATTCCACCCTCAAGGGCGTCCCATCCGCAAAGAACCATTTCGCCGAGGCAATCGTCCTCGCCACCAAAGTGCAGAACGCCCCAGGTATCATCGCGGAGATATGCGTCTCCGACGACCCCGACTACACGACGGGCTACGTCGCCACGCGATCCCTCGGTTACCATCGAATCACGAACATCAAGGAACGTGGTTCGCCGCTTGGCGGACGCATCTTCCTCTATCGTGGCGCACATTCGGACGTGCCAGAAACCATCCGTTTTCTTGAACAGCAGACCGTACTCGTTGAAGACGTCCCGTCAATCGCCGCCGATGTTACCAAAGACAGGTTTGCGTCAATCGCCGAAGAACGTTCCCTCCGTACCGGACGCGGGCTACTTCGTTTCTGCCGTACCCTGGACGCGCCCACGGGAGCCTTCACGCGCATGGACGGGCGGGATGTCGTAGTGTTATCGTCGAACGACTATCTCGACCTTGCCAACGCCCCTGCGGTCGTTTCTGCCGCTTCCGATGCAGCCCTGAAATGGGGGGCGGGGGCGGGTGGTTCACGCCTTACCACCGGTACCCAGCCACCGCACGTCGCGCTTGAAAAACACCTTGCCCGATTCAAGGGCACGGAATCCGCGCTCGTGTTCTCCACGGGCTACATGGCGAACGTCGGCGTAATCTCAGCCCTTGCGCACAAAGGCGACGTGATTCTTTCCGACGAGTTGAACCACGCCTCGATCATCGACGGTTGCCGTCTTTCCGGCTCGGACGTGATCGTCTACGCCCACAATGACCTTGGAGACCTTGAACGCAAGCTTTCCTCATGCCGTGGCTACCGTAGACGCATCGCCGTCGCCGATGCCGTGTTCTCGATGGACGGTGATCTACTCAACCTTCCGCGTTTTCTCGACATCTGCAACCGTCACAATGCTTTCTCTGTGGTCGATGAAGCGCATTCGACGGGAGTGATCGGCAACACGGGGCGCGGGTTGTCCGAATACTTCGGCTGTCCGCATCCCGACGTGATGGTGGGTACGCTTTCAAAGGCGCTTGGCTCGACCGGTGGTTTCGTTTGTGCATCCCGCATGATGATTGAACACTTTATGAACGCCGCGCGCCCCTTTATCTTCTCCACGGCGCCAGGGGCGCCGGCGGCGGCGGCGGCAGACGCCGCATTGACGATGCTCGAAACGGAGCCGGAGCGTGTGGACGCCTTGCGTGAAAACGTCCGGTTTTTCCTTTCGGAGCTGGCGCGGCATGGGATCGAGGCCCGGACGGATTCGGCGATTATACCGATCCACATCGGCGATGAACGCCGCGCGCTCCAGGCGGCGGAAAAATTGCTCGAACGCGGATTTCTCATCCCCGCCATACGCTATCCGACGGTTCCACAGGGTGCGGCGCGCCTTCGCGTCGCGATGATGAGTTCGCACACGAAGGACGTCCTCTCCCTCGCCGCCCGTTCCATCGCCGGCATCCTGTAGGTGGTTGTATTGCAGGCGAGATCGCCGAAACGGCATATGCTGAATCACGTCGTCGCGCATACGTGAAGATAACCGGCGTTTACCCATGCGCACATGATTAAGCATGACGCAAATTTCAAGTACGATCCTAAAATTGCATTGTTACCCTGTTACTGATCTGTTTTCTATGCGCTTGCCGTTCCGGCGGCTTTCTGGTAGACTGTCACCGTTTTTTCAAGGAGACTGGTTTCATGAGCAAAGAATACAAGGTTGGCCTCGTCGGTGTCGGCGCGGTCGGTTCTGAAATGGTCAAGGTCTTGCGCGATCGGAAATTCCCGTGCGGCAAGGTTCAGGTCTTCGCTTCGCGTGAACGTGACGAGGAAATCGCGGGCGAGATGTTCCATGTTAGCCAAGCGACGAAAGACTGTTTCAACGGGCTGGATATCGTCCTCTTCTCCGGCGGCACCGCCGCGTCGCTCGAATTCCGCGAGGCGGTCGTCGCCGCCGGCGCGGTGATGATCGACAATTCCCGCGCCTTCCGCCAGGAGCCGGACGTCCCGCTGGTCGTCCCCCAGGTCAATCCGGAAGACCTCGACTGGAACCGGGGGGTTATCGCGAATCCGAACTGCACGACGGCGATCATGCTGGAGGCGGTCGCCCCGCTCCACCGCGCCAAGAAACTGCGCCGCCTCGTCGCCTCCACCTACCAGGCCGCGTCCGGCGCGGGCGCGAAAGGGATGGAGGAGCTGGATCTGCAGACGCGCGAAATCGCCGAGGGGCGGACCCCGACCGTTTCCGCTTTCGCCCACCAGCTTGCCTACAACTTGATTCCCCACATCGACAAGTTCGATCCGGAAAACGGGTACACCCTTGAGGAACTGAAAATGCGCAACGAGGCGCGCAAGATGCTTCATGCGCCGGAGTTGCTGGTCTCCTGCACTTCCGTCCGGATTCCCGTCCCGCGCGCACATTCCGAATCGCTCAACCTGGAATTTGAGGAGCCGGTCACGCCCGACGAGGCGCGCGCGATCCTCTCCAAGTCGGAAGGCGTCACTGTCGTCGACGACCCGGCGAACAACCTCTACCCAATGCCGATGGATGCGACCGGGAAGTACGACGTGCTGGTCGGGCGTATCCGTCAGGACATTTCGCGCACCGACGGACGCGGGCTCGACCTGTTCGTTTCGGGTGACCAGCTGCTGCGCGGTGCCGCGCTGAACGCGGTGGAAATCGCGGAAAAGTTGATCGAGCGGAAACTGATCTAATCCCGCTGCGGTCGGGAAGGCGGTGCGGACATGAGGACGGTACAGGTTACGTGGTTGCGCGAACTCCGGGCGTTCAAAGGCTTGTTCTCTTGCGGTGTGCCGCTGTGCGCGTTTCTCGCCGTCACCGGGTGGTCGTTCGTCCGGGCCCTCGGACTGGCGGAGGGCGGCCCGTTGCAACTCCAGACGGTCTGGGGGTGCGCAGTCGCCCCCTGGCTGCCGATTTTTTGTTCCGTCCTCACCATGCGGCTGTTCACCGAAGAGCGGGCTTCCGGGATGTTGGACATCCTGTTCGCGACCTCCCTCCGCGAACGCGATTTGGCGATCGGGAAGTTCCTTGCCGCACTAAGCGTCGCGGCATTCGCGCTCGTACTTTCGGCGGCCGTCCCGCTGGGCGTCCTCCCCTTCTTCGCCCCTGCGGCGAAAGCGGCCGTGCATCTGCTTCCCTTTGCAGCGGTGTTCGCGATCCTCCTGCTGCAGGCCGCGGCCTGGTGCGCGGCGGGGACGATGATCTCCGCCTTCTTCCGCAATCCGGCCGCATCGGCGGTCAGTTCCCTGCTTTTGTGCAGCGCGGCCCCCGTCGGCATCTATTTGATGATGCTCTGCTGGATGCCGGAGATGCGGGCGCAGGTTCCGTGGATGCCGATCATGATCCACGTGTACGACTTCTCGACGGGTTTCTTCTCGCTACCCGTCGTCCTACTCTACCTGACCGCCACGGCCTTCTTTCTTTTCGGCTGTTCCAAACTCCTTGTCTACCTCCGCCTCCGGGGTTGAGCAACATTCCCGGAACCGCCCCCCATCGTCCGTATCGCCTTCATTCCCCTTGCCGGGGGCATTCCCTCACTCGACGGAAACGGCGACGCTGCCATTCCCCTTCAGCACGGCGGTACCGTAACCGATGCCGTCCGTGACCGCGCCGTTCACCGTGAACTTCGTCTTGACGAGCTTGCCGCCCTTCACCGCGTACACCGTGAACGAGCCTTTGAACAGCCCCGTCTTCGCGGTGTACGTCAGCTTCAGACCAGAGACGTTCGCGCCGTTCACCGTCAGGGCGCCGCCCTTGTAGGCGACCTTCGCCGCCTTGCCCGCGTCCCACTTAGCGCCCTTCACCGTCAACAGGATCTCGAACGGCGTCTGCGCGATCGCCCCCGGCACGAGGACGGAGAGCTTCGCGCCGTCCAGCGCGACCGTGCGCGTCCCGGCGGCGAGGCTTCCCTTCGCGCCAGACCCGGCGACCGCCCAGTCCATCGTGAAGGCCGGCTTCGCCGTGTTCCGCCACGGCGTCAGCGCGGTCACTCCGGCCAGCGCGC
>JAGCVN010000031.1 GCA_017962315.1 Kiritimatiellia bacterium | reverse complement strand
TTGTTGATTCTGTTGTTGTTCTTGTTGCGGTTGTTGTTGATTCTGCTGTTGCTGATTTTGTTGCTGTTGCTGCTGTTTCGGATCTTTCGGAAGAAGCTTGCGGATTTCCATAAGTTTGTCATACGCGGAACGTTTTGCGTCGTCTAGAACTTCAGCCGTATCGCTTTTCGGGGTTTGCAACGTCAGGACTTCCTGCGCAAGCTCGCCGATTTTTGCCGCATCCTCCGCCGTGAAAGGAGGCTGGTTGGTATTTTGCGCGGCTTGTTGTTGATACGCTTCCGCCCATTTCGGGAAGACCTTGATGAATTGTTCTGTGAGACTTTTCGCCTCGGCCTGCGAGATCGCATCGTCAAGATACGGGAGGCGCAAGGAGTGGATCGCATTCGTCTGGCGCAGAATATCTTCGTCAATAATCGCGGGAGCCAGCGCGGTTGCGCGCCAGAGTGTGTAGACAGGTTGGATGGACTCGCCCGAAAACGGAATCGCATCGGGGCTGACGTCTTGAAGCGCTTTCGCCGTTCCCTTCATGCTGGCACGGGTGCCTTCGACAATCTGCAACACCTGAGCCTGTTGCTGTTGATTCGTGACCTGTTGCATCACCTGGGCTTTTAATGGAATCCAGAGATCGGCATTTGCGGACTGTCGTTTCGCCAAGGCTTCGGAGAGGGAAATCCGCACAGCGGCATCTGCGTTCGTAAGGGCTGAAGACGCCTCCTTCTGGATCTCACGCTGTTCGGCGAGCATCCGTCCGGTGAGCTGGTCGGGCGTGGCGCCTTGGTTCGCCTTGAGGACTTCGGCGATATGCGCGTTTGTCCGGGCCTCCGTCAACGGCGAAACTGCCCTTGTGAAATTCCGGTTCGTCCGTTCGTCCCGCGGATGAGCGCGGAGGGCTTTCTGAAACGCCCCGGCGGCTTCCTCCAATTCCGAAAGGCGTTTCTGTTCCGGCGTCTGGTTTTCTTCTCCGTCCGGTTTGACCGCTGCCTGCGGATTCGCTTCAAGCGGATGCGAAGCCGCTTCTTCGATCAAGATCTTTCCAAGAAATTCGCCCGCTTTGGCCCCGTTTTTCTTTGAGTAGAGAAGCGGGCGCAACTGTTTGGCCGCCTCGACCTTGTTACTTGCCATGTAATAGGCGTAGGCGGCATTGAAACGGTAGTCCTCCGCTTCTTCGGTCTCCGCCCCGCGCAACGCGGAGAGGAACGCCTCGGCGGCTTTTGTGAATTCACCGTCGTTCAAGTAACCTTGCGCGACACGCGCCCCCTCGCGTCCAGGGGGGACGACGACGGTTTTCGGCGGTTCGTTTGTCTGGGCGGCGCCGCTGCAGGCAAGGAACACGGACGAGACGGCAACGGCACGGCGCAAGGTTCCACGTAACCGTCCGCGACTGAACCATCCGGCGGTAAGCAGAAGGAAGATCGCCGGTATGAGAAACAGTTGATATCGTTCTTGATAGCGGTTTTCGAGCTTTTCTTTTTGTTCTTTTGCCGAAATCTGCCGGAGGAAATTCCGGTAGATCGAACCGAGCGTCGTATCCGCCGTACCCGCCGTACCGAGTGCGAGATAACGCCCCTTGGATACCTGGGCGATACTGGAGAGCGTTTTCTCCTCCAGACTTGTCTTTACGGATTTCCCCTGGTACTGTTGAAGCCCCTTTCCGCTTGGGTCGGGAATTGTCGCCCCTGCAGTGTCTCCGATCCCCACCGTGAAAATCGGGATGCCGCGTTCCGCCGCTTTTTTCGCCCCTTCCAGCGCATCGCCGCGAAGGTCGCCGCCGTCCGAAATCAGAATGATGGCGCTGTATTCGTCAAGCGCGGGATTCAGCGCATCGAGCGCGACGCGGATCGCGTCGCCAAGGTCGGTTTCACCGCGGGGTGCAGAGTCGGGAGAAACACCGTCCAAGCATTGCCGCAGAAAACCGTAATCCGATGTCAACGGGCAGATCAGCATCCCTTTTTTCCGAAAGGCGACAAGCGCGGCCCGATCGCCGTCAAGCGCGCTGACTAGATCGAGAAGGTCGGTTTTCGCCCGTTCCAGACGGTTCGGACTGACATCTTCGGCGAGCATGGAACGCGAGACATCGAGTGCGATCACGACATTGCGACCCTTCGTCACCATCGCGACATCCTGTCTGCCCCACTGGGGACGGGCTACGGCGAGCAGAAGCAACGTCAATCCGGCAAGCGCCAGTCCCGCCTGAAGATAGAACGACGTGCGGCCGTTCGGGGGCAGCAGTTTACCCTGCAGGGCGGGGGCGACAAACCGGGCTAGCGCATTCTGGGAACGACGGAAGAGCCAGAGCCACAACAACGCGACAAACGGGATAAGGGAGAGGAGCAAAAGAAACCAGGGATAGACAAACCTCATAACATCCTCCGGATGAAATGGATGTTCAGACAAAGCGCAAGGATAACCAAACCTCCGCCCCAAAGGAGGAAGGGCACGAAATGTTCGTCATAGTGGTGAAACACCTGTCGGTCAATCTTCGTTTTTTCCAACGAGTCGATCTCTTCGAGCGAAGCCTTCAACCCCGCCGAGTCGCCAACGGCGAAATAACGCCCCCCCGTTTTCTCGGCAATGGATTTCAACTGGGTCTCGTCAAACGTCGTGTTCGCGTAGAAGATGCGTTCGCGCCCGAAATCGTCAATGACGGGGAACGGGGTTTGGGGATTGTGTGATCCCACCCCGATGGTGTACACGCGCATTCCCATTTTCGCCGCGGCGTCGGCCGCCTGGTCCGGCGAGATGATGCCGGTGTTCGACTCACCGTCCGACAGCAGGATGAGGATGCGCGTCTTGGGTTCTGCGTCCGTCAGTCGGGCCACGCCAGTCGCCAAACCGTCTCCGATCGCGGTGAGCAGTTCCTGTCCGTCGCCTTCGCGGGGCGGGATTTCCACTCCCTGTAACCCGTGAAGCAGCGCCTCGTGGTCGGCGGTGAGCGGCGAACGCGTGGAGGCATATCCGCCGAAGGTGACAAGGGAAATCAAGTCATCCGGACGTTTTTCGACGAATTGCCTGAACATTTCTTTCACCACATCCAGACGGGTCTTCCGTCTTTCCACGGGGGCAAGGTCGAGCGCTTTCATCGACTCGGAGACGTCGACGACCATTCCAATCGCGATGGCGTTGATACTTTTCCGTTCCTTGCTGAGAACGCTGCGCGGCCGGGCTGCGGCGATCACGAGGAGCAAGGCGCCAACGAGGAAAAGAGGCGGCGCGAACGCGGCGGCGTATGCGCGCCAGCCGGCGGTCACGCGGGGAAGCCGGCTGACGCCCGAAAACAGGACGCCGCCGTGATGCCCCTTCCGGTAAAGCCGCCACGCGATCACGCCGAGCGGCAGGAGCAAGAGAAAAGCCAATGGCGTACTAAAGGTCATGGGATGCCTCCTTCTGCGCGTCCGTCTCCATGTATGTCCGGGCTTTGTCCGTCGCTTCGTCCGTCATGGAAGAGTCGGCGCGCTTCCCGGCGAATTTCACCAGGTCGGCGGATTCAAGGAACGTTTGCAGCTGTGCGACTGTTTCCGGCGGGAAACCGGCCGCGTCTTTTACGGCACACAGGAACTCTTCGGTCGTCTGCCGGGGTGCGCGGATACCGTGCGTCCGCTCGATATAACGGCGCACGACCATGGTCAACTCGATGTAGAACTCCTTAAAAAGACCGCGTGAAGGCAGGTCACGCTCCAACAGCCTAGCCAATTCGATACGGGCGTTTTCGATCGGGGAACGGAGGGCCACGCGGACGCGGTTCGTAAGGCGGACGGTCAGCCAGACGAGGCATGCGAGGAAGGCGAGCCCGATCAGGACGCAGCCCCCCCAGATGGTAATCGTCTTGGCGGTCGGGGGGATATGGACGGGTTCCGGTGAAACCTCTGTCGCACCGGTGACGGGGGCGCGTTCACCTTCCGCAGGAAAGACGACTGGGGGCGTTGCGTATGAAGTGGCGGTAGAGGCCGACGCGCCGCCTTCCAGCGTCCGTACGGCGAACGGAGCGAGACGATATCGCTCGGCGGCCGGTTCGGGTTCCAGTCGCCAACGGTAGACGGTGCGCGTCCTCCCTCCGGCCTCAACCGGTTCGTCGGAGAAATCTTCCGCAAGTGAAAAACCCTGGAAACGGTCACGCAGATCCGGCAACGTGACCGACAGGCCCGAAGGGGCCTCAAGCGTCAGCGTCACCATAAAATCGCTTGCGGGGGAAACTTTGTCGGGGGTGGCTGAGAGTCGGAGGGAAACATCCCCGTTCGACAGATCCGCCGAGAAATCGGCGGACGCCGTTCCCGCGAGTAAGAGAAAGATGGCAAGGAATGGTTTCATGGCTAGTGCCTCCGGGCGCGACGCCGGAAGAGCGCGCGGACTTCATTGATATAAGGCTGCCCCGTGGTGAGGGGAAGATAGTCCACCCCGTTCAGTTTAAAGAAATGGAAGAGTTCATCGCGGAACCGAGAGGCGTTTTTTTGGAATGCCTCGCGGACGGAAGAAGATGCAGTGTCTAGCAAGACCAGTTCTCCGGTTTCCGGATCCTGCACTTCGATCAGCCCCACGTCCGGGAACGAATATTCGCAAGGATCGGAGACGGGGCAGGCGATCATGTCGTGGTGGCGGGCGGCGACACGCAAATCTTTTTCATATCCAGCGTCCTGGAAATCGGAAACCAAGAAGACCACCGCTTTGCGCTTCTGCACGTTGTTGAGAAAACGGAGAGCGGCGGCGATATCCGTCTTTTCTCGGGTCTCTTCGCACGCCAGGACTTCGCGAACAAGGCGCATCACGGCCGTGCGACCCTTGCGCGGCGGAATGTATTTCACGATCCGGTCGGAAAAAAGGGCGAGCCCGATCTTGTCCTGGTTCCGGATGGCGGTCATCGCCAAGAGGCTGGCGATCTCGGCGGAAAGCTCCGCCTTAGACCGGACGGCGGAACCGAACGACTGCGAGCCGGAGACATCGACCAAAAAGAATACGGTCAATTCGCGTTCCTCGGCGAAACGCTTGATATGCGGCATCCCGGTACGCGCCGTCACGTTCCAGTCGATCGACCGGACATCGTCGCCCGGAACATACGGACGCACCTCGTCGAACTCCACCCCCTGCCCTTTAAAGACGGAATGGTAGTCGCCCGATAAAACGTCGTCAATCAACCGGCTCGTCAAGATTCGGATCTTGCCGACTTTTTCCATCAACTCTTTAACATCAATCGCCATAGCAACGTCCCCAGACGGACTCTCAACGACAAACCGACATTAGGATAATGCGCTCTTTTGGTTGTGTAAAGCAAAAAGCCATTCCCGTTCGCCGCCGTTAACCGGATATCGGCAACGAGCAGGCCTTGAAAACGTGCTATGGAGCCGGGGACGTTTTGTTTTCCAAACGGACGGAAAGGATGGCGTTGGAAAATACGATGGAATCCTCAAAGAAACCGACACGCCATTCCGAGTCGTCAAGATGGCGGAATTCCAGATCAAGCCCCAGCGGGTCGCTCCGGCGAATGGCGGGAAGCCCGAAAAATTTACGGGAGGGGCCGGGAAAGATGGCACATACTTCGCGTCGCAGATCCACGGAAAACCAACGGTAGGTCTTTTGCAATTCGTAAGGAAGCTTGATGTAATAGCGCGTGGGCATCGCGACAGGACGGTAGAGAATCGCGTCTTGTTGCGCTTTGCCGAGAAAGGAGTACGTCACACGCGGGGAAGAGGAACGGAACAGGGGCGGCTGAAACCAGATGATCGCGCCGAACACGATTGCGAGAAACGAAAACAACGCAATACCCGCGTCGAGCCCCCACTCACGGAAAGGGCGGAGGTTTCGTCCCTCCGGATTTTTTTTTGCCTCGCCGGGAACGGAATCCATCCCCGACTCCCCCCCGTCTGGCGGCGGAAGAGGCTGTTCAAGCGGATCCGGCATGGTTCCCCTTCCCTTCCAGTAAAATGGTAACAGGTCCGTCGTTCACCAGTTCGACGCGCATATCCGCGCCGAAACGTCCGGTTCCGACACGATCCTGCCCCAGTTCGGCACGGAGGCTGTCCACAACCGCGCGATACAACGGCTCGGCCAGTTCGGGACGGGCGGCCGCGACAAAACTAGGTCGGTTGCCCTTCACGGCGTCACCGTACAAGGTGAACTGCGAAACGACCAGCACACTTCCGTCCATATCGCGGAGCGAGAGGTTCATGTGGTCGTCCGCGTCGTCAAAAATACGCAAACCGACAATCTTACGGGAGATCCACGCGGCATCGTCCAGTGTGTCGCTATGCGTCACGCCAAGCAAAACAAGAAACCCCTTTCCGATTTCGGCAAGGCGTTCCCCCGCTACCGTGACGGATGCATGAATGACCCTCTGCACAACCGCACGCATGGCGTCTCCCGATGGGCGGAATTAACGGGCTGCCCCGATTTCCTTGTAGTAATCCTTCAGTTGTAGTTCGCTCGCCGCGTCTTCGTCCAAGAAGACGTACGCCGATGCATGCATCTGGAGGAAGGAGGCGGGGCAGAACTGCGAAATGCCGCCCTCAACCATTCCCTTGACCGCCTTTGCCTTGTTCTTGCCGAACGCCAGCAACAGGCAGGAACGGGCTTCCATCACCGTTCCGATTCCCATCGAAATCGCCTGGCGGGGAACTTCCGCCTCGTTCGCAAAGAAACGGGTGTTGTCGACGATGGTCGAATGAGTGAGGGACACGAGGCGGGTACGCGAAACGGGAGAGGAACCGGGTTCGTTGAAACCGATGTGCCCGTCGCTGCCGATACCGAGAACCTGGATGTCCACGCCGCCGGCGGCTTTCATCTCCTCTTCATAGGCCTTGCAGAACGCAGGGACGTCTTTTGCGAGACCGTCGGGGACGCGGGTGTTCTTGAGATCGATGTTGATCTTCGAGAACAGGTTTTCGTTCATGAAGTAATGGTAGGACTGCGGATGGTCGGGCGCGAGTCCGTAATATTCATCCAGGTTGAAAGAACGGACTCGGCTGAAGTCCAGCCCTTCCTTGCAAGCCTTGACCAATTCGGCGTAGAGCGGAAGCGGCGTGCTTCCGGTGGCCAGTCCGAGGACCGTGAACGGATTCTTCCGAACCGCGTCTTCAATCAACTTCGCGGCGAGCGCGCTCGCCTCTTCCATCGTGTTGGAAATCGAAATCTGCATGTGTCTCTCCTTTGAACTCGAAACGGAAGAAAGTGTACACCACTCCAGAGAAACTGTCAATCCGCAACTACTTTCCCACGCAGAAACGCGAGAAGACACGGTCGAGGAGGTCTTCCGTGTACGTCCGTCCGAGGATGCGTCCGATCGCTTCTGTGGCGACACGGAGACGGGAGGCTGCCAGCACAAGGCGGTCTGCCCCGAAACGTAAATGTCCAGCGGCATCCTGCGCGGCTGAAGCCGCCTCTTTTAATTCTTCCCGCTGGCGCAAGGAAACAATCGGCTGATCGAAGCGTTCGGGATCCACTCCGACGGCGCGGATTATCGCTTCTTTCAGCTCCTCAATTCCCTGTCCCGTCCTGGCTGAAACGGCGAAGACATCCGGCGGTTTGACGGAATGCGGCGTTCCGAGATCGGCCTTTGTCCAGACCGTCAACGTTTTGACGTTTGCCTCAGAAGGTTCCTTCTCCACAGAACCGGATACAAACGGATCGACGAGACGGAGGTTGAGATCCGCACGTTCGACGAAGGAGCGGGCGAGCGCGACCCCTTCCGCTTCGATTTCATCATCCACCTCGCGGAGGCCCGCCGTATCCACCAGCCGGACTGTCACACCGTGTATGGAGAGGCTTTCTTCGATTGCATCCCTTGTCGTTCCCGGTCGCTCGTTCACGATAGAACGGCGTGTTCCGAGCAATGCGTTCATCAAGGAGGACTTTCCGGCGTTCGGTTTCCCGCTCAAGACGACCAGCGCCCCTTCCGCAAGGACGCGGCCTTCACGCCAGGAATCCACCTTCCGGCGGAGTTTCACGGCAAGCGTTTCAGCGTTCCCCGCCCGTTCGCGCAACCACCCGTCGGGCAGTTCGTCCTCGCTGAAATCGAGCGCGTGTTCCGCGTCGGCGGAGAGTGAAAGAAGTTCATCGTAAATTCCGCCCAGAAAATCCCCTAGACTGCCGTCGAGCTGCGCGCGGGCGACTCCGGCCGCGGCATCGGATTTCGCGGCAATAAAATCGGCAACCGCCTCCGCCTGTGTCAAGTCGAGCTTGCCGTTTAAAAACGCGCGTCGCGTAAACTCGCCGGGACCGGCAAGCCGCGCCCCCGCAGCCAGCACGGCGTCCAAAAGCCTCCTAGAGGGAACCGTCCCTCCGTGTCCCTGCAACTCCACCGAATCTTCTCCGGTGTAACTGTGCGGGGCGCGGAAAACAAGGACGACGGCATCATCGACCGTTTCTCCCGTTTCGGGATGCCGCACATGCGTATGGAAAAAACTCCCCGTCTGCCGCCTTGAAATGGAACGCACGCCGGGCGGCAAAAGACGGTCGGCGACACGGAACGAACCGGGGCCCGAAACACGGACGACGCTCACGCCGGCCGCACCGGCCGCCGTCGCAATCGCGGCGATCGTTTCACGACTTTCGTTCACGGTATTCCCTACTCTTCCGACAACACCAGTTCCACGGTGAGGCGTTCCTTTCCGCGCCGGATGGTCAGCTTCACTTTGTCGCCCGGGGAGTGCGGGTCCAGCACGGATTGAAGTTCCTCGACGGTTGAAACGGGTTTGCCGTCAACCGCTGTGATGATGTCGCCGAAAACGACGTACCCCATGCGGTTCAAGCTGAGCCCTTGCAATCCGGCGCGTCCGGCGCGGGAACGTTCATTTACTGAATAAATCGCGATCCCTTTCACGCCGGAACGAGCGGTAACATGATCCGGAACAAGGCGGAGTCCGAGCGCGGCTCGGGTGACGCGGCCTTTTTCAATCAACTGCGGCACGACACGAGAGACGGTCGAAACCGGCACGGCAAAGCCAATCCCTGCATATGCGCCGCTGGGACTCAGAATCGCTGTCGTGACCCCTGCAAGGCGTCCGTCGGCAAGCAGAAGCGGGCCGCCGGAATTACCGGGGTTGATGGCGGTGTCGGTCTGGATCACGTTGTTGATCTTGCGTTCCGTCATCGAGGTGATGGTACGGCCAAGGGCGCTGACAATCCCAGACGAGAGCGTCGTGTCGAGGCCGAAAGGGTTCCCGATGGCGTACACGCGGACGCCGACCTCGATGTCGCGGATGTCCGCTACGGCGACGGGCACCAACTTTGAAGCGGGGGCGTCAACCTGTAGAACAGCAAGATCGTAATCCGGCGCGACACCAACCGGCTTGGCGTCGTATTGTGTCCCGTCCGGGAAGGTGACGGTCAGGGAGCTGGCCTGGTGGACGACATGGTAGTTGGTGACGATACGCCCTTTTTTGTCCCAGACGAATCCGGAACCCGACCCCTGCGGTACTTCATAAACCTGCGTGTCGAAAAGCCAGCCACGCCGGACAAGGGCAAGATTCGAGACGGAAACCACGGAAGGCGAAACGCGCTTGTAGACCGCCGTGCCCTCCGCGAGAGGCTTACCTTGGGCGGGCGGCATCTGCCTTGTTTCCGGTTCTTCCGTGCGGGATTCCGCCTCTTCACTGGAGGATATGGTGGGGGGCTCCACATCAGTCTGGACCGAAACCGGGGGGACGGCGTCACGACGGATCTGGAAAAAAAGGAATGCCACGATGGCAATCAAGGCCAAAGTCAACAACGGAGAGTGTTCGTTCATGTCTATCGCCTCAATCCTTCCAAGCGTCTCGCATGGTTTTCCTCAGCGGCAGCGATCCCGGCGAAGGTGTCCCGCAAACGGCTTTCCCGCAAGCCCGCCGACAACTTCTGATAAAAAACAATCATCCGGCGTTTATTGACAATCGCCTGTTCAAGCGGGTGTTCCGCCCCAGCGGCGCGAACGAGATAGGCGTCCGGTTCGGGAAGCCCCGCCGCCATTCCTTCCGTGAAGGGAATGTCTTTCTCGGCACCGCCCGCCAAGGCACAGAGCATCGCCTCGTGATGCCAGCGTTCTTCCTGCGCGATGGATTCCAATATTTCGCGCACCTCCGGCGTCTCCGCATCGCGCGCCAATGCCAGGAAATCGGTGTAGGCGTTACGTTCCAGAATCTCGGCCTCGCGAACAACGGAACGCCCGATCCAGCCTGAAACCTTCACCGGAACAGGGACTGGACGTCCCATCCGGAACGCTTCGACAAAAAGCATACAGCCAAAGCAAAGGAAAAGGAGACCGCCGGTGAGCTTGATCCAGCGGGGATCCGGCACAAGACGATTTATCCAGGAACCGGCGGCGACACCAATTGCCGTTGCCGCGATGAGCGCAAGGGAACCTGCCAGGAAAATCGTCCCCTTCGAGGCATTCGCCGCACTCTGGCTCAAGACGGTCATTTGCGTCTTGTCGCCAAGTTCGGCAAGAAAGACCAGCAGAAACGTCGAACAAAAGAGCGGCCAGTTCATCCGGCGGCTCCCCTCGCGAGCGGTTTCGCGCAAAGGAAGAGAGGTTCAGCGGCGTTGACGCCGTACCGTTGCGGGTCTTTCCCCGAAAGGCATTCGCGATGCGTCTTCAACGTCAGCTCAAATCCGGCATCGCGGATCCTCCGGAAGAGATCCCGTCCGTAGAGGCGGACGTGGTCTTCCTGCCCGTAAAACGCAATCCGTTTTTCATCGGAATCGATCTCCGAATCATTCTCGCGTGTCAAGGCAAGGTGCTCGGCATAAGGCGTCTGCAGGACGGCGCGGCCTCCCGGCTTGAGGACGCGGAAAAGCTCCGCAAGCGCCTTTCGGTCATCCGGCACGTGTTCCAGAACGTGGTTGCAGAGAATCCAGTCGAACGCTTCGTCGGCGTAGGGAATCTGCATGACATCGATCTTGCAGATTCCCTCGCGGGACGGCACAAGGTCGCCTTTCACATAATTCGCGGGACACTGGTCGGCAATCATTTCGGAAAGCCCCCGTTCCGGGGCGATATGCAGGATTGCCGCTTTCGCGAAGGTCGGCCAGAGTCCAAGATGGTCGAAGAAAAGGGCGAGATGCCGTTCCCTGTCGTGGCAACGGCAGAAGGGACACCAAAAACGGTCGAAATCGCTCCCGGTCCATTTCACCTCGTGGAGATAGGGCGAGAACGCGGCCCACCCCCCGCGGAATTTTGAAAACCGGAAGAAGTGCCTTCCGCAGAGGCGGCAGGTACAGCGGCGTCCGAGTCCGTTGAGAAACCGCCTCACGGAACGGATGAAACTGTCACCCCCCACTTTCGGTCGATAGTCCATACGCAGACTCCCGGTTCACGTCCGATCAGGGGACGGGGATGGTGGAAAGGATCTTGTCGATCACCATGTCGCTGGTCATGTTTTCCGCTTCGGCCTCGTAGGTGAGCATGATGCGGTGGCGGAGGACATCGTGGGCGATTTCCTTCACGTCCTGCGGCGTCGCATAGGCGCGGCCGTGCATCAAGGCGTTCGCGCGGGCCGCGAGATTCAGGCAGAGCGTGGCGCGCGGAGACGCGCCCATCTGGATCTGTCCGGCAAGTCCTTCCATGTTCGCGGACTTCGGGTCGCGTGTGGCGAAAACGATGTCGAGGATGTAGTCGCCGACCTTTTCGTCACAATACACCTGCTCCAGCGTATCGCGGAGTTCGGCGATTTTTTCTGGGGTTACGACCCGCTCCGCATGGGCCGAAAGCTTTTTCGTGAACCGATCCATAATGCGGCGTTCATCGTCACGCGACGGCGTATTGACCAGCACCTTCAACATGAAACGGTCCACCTGTGCTTCCGGGAGCGGATACGTCCCCTCCTGCTCGACCGGGTTCTGCGTCGCCATCACCAAAAAGGGTTTGGGAAGCGCGTAGGTGTCGTCGCCGATCGTCACCTGGCGTTCCTGCATCGCCTCGAGCAACGCGCTCTGCACCTTGGCGGGTGCGCGGTTGATTTCGTCCGCCAGCAGGAGGTTGGTGAAGACAGGGCCTTTCTTCGGCGTGAAGGTGGCGTCCTTCGGATTGTAGATCAGTGTGCCGACGACATCGGCGGGCAGCAGGTCCGGCGTGAAGGAAATACGCTGGAACTGGAGGCCGAGCGCGTCGGAGAGCGTACGGACGGCCGTCGTTTTCGCGATGCCGGGAACGCCTTCGAGCAGCACGTGGCCGCCGGTGATCAGACCGATGAGCAGACGGTCGATCAGTTTCTCCTGCCCGACCATCACCTTGTTCACTTCCTCGCGGATGCGCGCGAGGGTTTCCGCCTGTTCGGCAATCTGGTTCGTCGCCTGTTTCAAATCCATGGTCATGCCCTGCCTTGAACGGGCCGCGGCCGGCGGGCGCGGACGTCCGCCGGCCGGAAGCCGTTATTTCTTCTCTTCCGTTTCCGCCTTCTTGGGTTCCTCTTTCGCCTTGACGAAATCGGCGCGTCCCTTGGTCATGTTCTCCGCACTGTGCGCCGCGACCGTGTAGACCCACTTCGCGTTCTTCGCGTTGAAGTCCTTGACCTGCTGTTCGTAGTTTGCGTTTTCGACCTTGTTCGTGCCGACGGGGCTGAACGAGGCGGAGAGTTTGACGTAACGATCCGTCCCGTCTTTGACCTTCGCGCCGACGTGCGCCGTGTAGGTCTGCCCGTTCTTGGTCTGGACGGTGTAGACCGTTCCGGTCTCGAAGCCCAGTTCGGGTTCGGCAAGTTTCGGATCGGCGACGGAAGCGAAATTGAGGTAACTCAAAGCGGATTCCGTGCCGTAGACGTTCGAGGTGTTGAACTCCTCGTTCGTCGCCAACCCGCCGAGCGTCCAAGAGCCGTCCTTCTTGGCAAGCTTGACCGTCTGCTTGCCAGTGGTGATCTGGATCGCCGTCAGATCCGCCGAAGAAACGGAGGCGATCTGCGAATCCGTCCACTGCTTCGGATCGCCGTCAAACGCATCCAGCGTCTCCTTGACCAGCACGACTTCCTTCGCCCCGCCGGCCTGCACGTAACGGCCGTCGGGATAAGCCCCGCCGCCGTAAGGGGAGTCGCCGGAGGAACGTTTTTCATGCTTTTCACCCAGCGTGAGGGAAACGAGGGACTTTCCCGAAGCGTCCTGGAGATCGACCAGCTTGCCGGCGGCGAGCTGTTTGCCGCGCGCGACATCGCCGACTTTCAACTCCTGCAGCTTCAGCATGTTCTCGCGGATTTTCGTGATGTCCGCCGGATACCCGTAGAGCGAGGAGACGACCCACCCCGCGTCGGTGCTGGCGAGGGCGAGCTTCTTGTCGCCGCCGCACTCGATCTTTTGCACGTCGCTCAAATCGAAAGCGGGAAGAACCCGCTTGCCGACGAGGCTCGGGGTCTTCATCTTTTTGCTGTCGTTCAAAAACCACGCCGCCGTACAGAGGACGGTTGCGGCGATGGCAAGTAGAATCATTTTTTTCATGTGCGTACCAAACCTTTCAAACAACTGGGACTCCTGCGCGGAGACGCACCGTCCCCGCGCAGGGAATCGTTGACAACTAACGCTTCCGGCGGCAGATTCCGTGGAAAATGC
Source organism: Kiritimatiellia bacterium (assembly GCA_017962315.1). Taxonomy (GTDB): domain Bacteria; phylum Verrucomicrobiota; class Kiritimatiellia; order RFP12; family UBA1067; genus RGIG8368. The sequence goes on along the minus strand of JAGCVN010000031.1, from coordinate 3,685 downwards.
CGAACAGGATAACCAGCGCGGGGACTACCCCGATGTTGATCACCTTCAGTTTCGTGCCAAGACGGACAATGTCGGCGCGAAGGTTCTTGCGGACTTCCTTCAACTGCCGATCTGTTTCCGCAATTACCTTGCGGAGTTTCTGCACTTCCTGTTCCTGTTCCTTGGTGACGATGAACCGTTCGTTTGCGCTTTTTGACTTGTTAATCGCCTGGAGACGGGCGCGCGTCTCGTTCAACTTTTGCTGGTATTTGGCCTCCTCTGCCTGCCACTTCTTCAGCGCGACCGCCTCAAGCGCGTCCACTTTCACGAACGGGCGGTTGAACTGTCCGCGGGCGCGGACCCCGATTAGCTCGGCGCGGCCGGCGAACTGTTCCACGACGTTGGCGAAAAGCGTGAGGTTGTCGTTCAACAGCCTAAGGATGTTGCCGAAGAACGTCTGCTGTTCGACGACACAGACGTTGTCGGCCAGAAAATCGCTGTCGGCGAAAACAAGGACAGTGCTCTTGCCGGATTTCAGGGAGGCGACTTTGTTCGTCGCGTTGGCGGTGTCGTTCGTACCGGAGGAGAACCCGTCCGGGAAGGCAGTCTCGAAGGTGCCTTCGAGACGGGCCGCAAGAACGCGTTCCACACCGTCCGGGTTCAGTTGCGACTGCATCGCGCTCATGCCGAACTGCGCGCTCATCTGGTCGATCATGCAGGCGTTGTCCTGCGAACTGACGATAATCGGCGTGAACTTCAGCGTGTCGGTGTTTTTACCTGAGAGGGCGCCGGAGAACGGCAGCATCACGGAGGTGAGCTGGGAGACCAGGAGGTCGCCTTTCGCCATGTTCTTCGACGTGAGCGAGAGGTACGAGGGGTTCATCTCGGCGCGGTTGTTACCGACGCCGAGCTGGGTGGAGAGGCTCAAGTCGGCAACGACTTTGGAGGTGTCGAACGACACGCCCCACTTGTCAAAGAGCTTGCCGAGCGTCGAGGGACCGGGCTGGTTGGGACCGCCGCCGCCCATCATCATCATCTGCTGGTTGCGGCCGTTGGTCAGCAGATCGATAATGCTGAACGGATCGACGCACGCGATGAGACGGCCGCCGCGCAGGACAAACTGGTCGATGGCGTACAGCGCCTTCTCTTCCAGGTTCTTCGGATGCACGACGATCAAGGTCTTCACATCGTCGTCGATTTTGTCGACATCGGTCTTGATCTCGCGGACGGTGTAATCCTTCTTCAACTCGCGGAAGACGATCCAGCCCTGAGGCGGGCGTTGCCCCATCTGCATCATCATCGGGTTCGGCTCGCCGCCGAGCACGTCCAGCGCGCTCATCACGCCGACAACCGGCCTCTCCGGCCAGGCGACACGGGTGATCAGGCGGGTGATGTCGTATTCAAGCGTCGCTTCCGAACGAGGGGAGAATCCCTCGATCACCTCCTGGCGGTCTCCGCAGACCGCAGCAAGGCCGAAATAGATCGGCTGGCCACGCGGATCGACATTCTGCGGGACGATTCCGTAACGCTGCGCCCACTCCTCCGCGTCGGAATCCGGCTGCGGGTCATAGGACTCCAGCGTCACGCGGCCTCTCCCGGCAAGCTCGTACTCCTTGAGGTAATCCTGAACCTGGTCGGCGTAGGCTTTCAGCGGCTGAATCAGTTCGGAAGAAGACGCGCTGTAGTAGAACTTCAGCGTCACGTCCTCTTCCAACTGCCCGATCAGCTTCTTCGAGCCGTCGGAGAGTGTGTACAGCTTTTCGGCGGTCAAATCCGCCCGGAAGCGGAGGTTCTTCAAAATCACAGCCGTCGCGCCGATAATCACAAGCAGGAGCGCGAGCCCGGCCGCGCCGGAACCGATTTTCGTTAACTTCTTGTTCATGGTTGGCACATCCTTCCCTTAGGCGGCTTTGCGGTTTTCGGTCACCACCTGCGCGGCGGCGAGCATAAACACGATGACGCCGACATAATAACCGATGTCGTAAAGATCCAGAACGCCGCGGCGCATCGCGTCGAAATGCGTCAACAGGCTGCACTGCGAAATCGCGTCGACAATGCCTGACGGGACACCCCATGCCGTGACCGCGTTAACGACCGGATCGAACCCGATGATCATCAGGAAGAAACAGAACGCCAGGGCGACGATGAAACTGATCACCTGGCTGCGCGAGAGCGCCGAGGCGAAGACGCCGATCGCGACCGCCGCGCCGGCCATCAAGTAGGAGCCGACATACCCGCAGAGGATCGCGCCCCCGTCGGGATTGCCCAGCCAGTAGGTCGTGAGGACTACCGGGAAGGTCAACGCAAGGGCGACACCGATGAACGCCCACGCCGCGAGGAACTTGCCCAGCAGACACTGGGTCAGCGTGACGGGAAGCGTCAACAACAGCTCGATTGTGCCGTTGCGGCGCTCTTCCGCCCACGTCCCCATCGTGACGGCGGGAACCAGCAGCAGGTAGACCCACGGATGCCAGAAGAAGAACGGCATCAGGTTCGCCTGGCGGTTTTCATAGAAGCGCGTCATGTGGAAGGTCAAGAAACCGACCAGCACGAGGAACGCCACCAAAAAGACATACGCGACCGGCGAGTCGAAGTACGACTTGAACTCGCGGCGGAAAATCGTCTTGATCTGTTTGCACGGACACATGGCTAGTTTTCCTCCTTCTTCGCATTCGGGTCTGCCAGGCACGCGGCCTCCCGCTGTTCTTCCTTGGAGAGTGTCAGGTTGCGGAAGACCACATCGAGGCGTCCGCCCTGCGGGTCTTTCGCGCGAAGTTCAGTGGGCGTCCCCTGGGCTACCACCTCGCCGCGGGCAATGATCACGCAGCGTGTACAGACAGCGTCAACCTCCTCAAGGATGTGCGTCGAGACGATGATCGCCTTCTCGCTTGCCATCCCCTTGATCATCTGACGGACGGCAAACTTCTGGTTCGGATCCAAGCCATCGGTCGGTTCGTCCATGATCAGCACCTGGGGGTCGTGCAGGATCGCCTGCGCGAAACTCGTGCGCTGGCGGTACCCCTTGGACAACGTCTCGATGGTCTGATGCCGGACGGAACCGAGCGACGTGCGTTCGATCACGCCTTCGACGCGGCGTTTCAGCTCGGCTCCCGCGTAACCACGGATGCGGCCGATGAAGGTGAGAAAATCTGTCACGGTCATGGCGCGATAACTTGGCGCATTTTCCGGAAGATAACCGAGGCAAGTCTTTGCCGCCACGGGATCTTTCAGGATGTCGTGACCGCAGATCTCCGCCGTACCGTCCGTCGGGGAGAGGAAGCCGGTAATCATACGCATGGTCGTCGACTTGCCGGCACCGTTGGGTCCGAGAAAGCCTAGCACTTCGCCCTTCTTGACCTCAAAGCTGACGCCTTTGACGGCCACGAAAGAGCCGAAGCTCTTCTTTAGGTTTTTTACTGTCAACATTCTATCGTCCTCTGCATGAAGAAAACGGAAAGCACCCCCTCCAAAAAGAGGCGGCACCCGCGCCGAACGGCGCTGTTTGGAGATTAGAATAGCAGAATCCATGCCGTAAGTCGAGAACGAATGGAGAAAAAGTGTTCACGGGGTGCAACGAGATTTTTCTGCAAAAACTTTCAAAACCCCATTGACAAACGCCATATTCTTTGGTATTCTATAGAACATGAAAGAACAAAAGCGCCGCAGGGCCGAAATACTGGGAGAACTCGAGAACATTCCGTTCGCG
>JAGCVN010000030.1 GCA_017962315.1 Kiritimatiellia bacterium | reverse complement strand
GGCGCGGACCGCATCGACCTCTCGATGGCTCCGATGAGCGGCGGCACCTGCCAGCCCGATATCATCACCATGTGGCACTGCCTCGACGGCGATCCGGACTTTGCGTTCGATTTCGACATCCGCAAGATCAAGAAGGCGGAGGACGCTTTCAAGAACGCGATGAAGAAGTACTTCCTTCCGCCGGAGGCGATGAACGTCAACCCGCAGATCATCTGGTCGCCGATGCCGGGGGGGGCGCTCACCGCGAACACGCAGATGTTGCGCGACAACAACATGATGGACAAGTACGACGACATGATCGCCGAAATGTACGACTGCGTGCGTCTCGGCGGGTTCGGGACGTCCGTCACGCCGGTTTCCCAGTTCTACGCCCAGCAGGCGATCGCCAACGTCATGGCGCACGCGCAGGGCAAAGAGTCGTTTTCGACGTTCGCCCCCGGGTACGCCAAGATGGTGCTCGGCTATTTCGGCAAGACGCCCGTTCCGCCGGACCCGGAGATCGTCAAGAAGGCCGCCGCGTTCATGGCGTCGTCCGAGTTGAACAAGCCCTATTCCACGCCCACCACGAAGACGGTGCTGGAGATGAACGATGCCGATCCCCGCAAAGGCGGCGCGGTCGCGAAGGCGATGCTCGAGAAGGAGGGACTCCCGGTTACCGACGAGAACATCTTCATTGCCGCCTCCTGCAAGGAGAAGGGCATTCTCTTCCTGAAGGATCCCGCCAAGGCGCCGATGGGCTGCCGGTTCGCCGAAGAGGCGAAACCGGCGGTGGGAAAGGGCGGTCCCGTCACCGTCACGATCAATGGCAAAGCCTACGGCGTCGAGATCAAAGGCGACGGCAAGGCGGTTGTCAACGGAAAGGAAGTCGCGTTTTCGACCAAGGATGGTATTGCTGCGCCGGGGAACGCCGGTGCGTCCGGGAACGCCGGAGGCGGCACCGAGGTCAAGGCGGCCGTGCCCGGTTCCGTGCTGCGCGTTACGGCGACGGTCGGTGCGACGGTCGCGAAGGGCGATGAACTGCTGGTCATGGACGTGATGAAGATGGAAACGCCGGTCGCCGCGCCTTGCGCCGGCACGGTCAAGGCCATCAACGTGGCCCAGACGGACAAAGTCAACACAGGCGACGTTCTCGCGGTGATCGGCTAAGGATAGGAAAGGGTTCCCATGAAACACGCTTTTCTCGTTTTCGCGGCCGCCCTCTGTGCGGCAGTCGGGTTCGCGCAAGGGGCCTCACCCGTCGCGCCCGACACCCCCGCCGCACCTGCGGCCGCCGCCGCCGCTCCCGCTGGCGGAGAGGACGTGCAGGACTGGCGGCAGATGGTGACGAAGGTCAAGAACCTCGCAGGCACCACGGGAATCGCCGGGTTCTGCAGGAAGGACGCTCCGGACTTCGTGACGAAGGATCGGCTTACGCCCAACGGCGCGATTGTCAAAGGACATCCCGTCAAATGCATTTTCGGGATTCCGTACGGGATCGGTCAGTTGATCATGATCCCGATCTGCCTGCTGTTGATCTACCTCGCGGTGGTCAAGGGGTTCGAGCCGCTTCTGCTGCTCCCGATCGGGTTTGGCGGTCTGCTCTCCAACCTGCCGTTCGCGGGCGTCACCGCACCGCCGGTGGTCGATGCCGTGACAAAGCTGGTGACGGAGCCGGGGGGGTATCTCTACTACTTCTTCGATTTCGGTATCGACACGGGGCTTTTCCCGATCCTGATCTTCATGGGCGTCGGCGCGATGACCGACTTCGGGCCGCTGATCGCCAACCCCAAGACCGCCCTCCTCGGCGCGGCCGCACAGTTCGGCATCTTCTTCGCCGTGTTCGGCGCGTTGATCTTGACGAATGTGAGCGGCGGGGCGATCAACTTCGACCTGAAGGCGGCCGCGTCGATCGGCATCATTGGCGGCGCGGACGGCCCGACGGCCATCTGGCTGACTTCGAAACTGAAGCCGGAACTCCTCGGCGCGATCGCGGTCGCGGCGTATTCGTACATGGCGCTGGTGCCGATTATCCAGCCGCCGATTATGAAGGCGCTTGTCCCCGAAGCGCAACGCAAGATCAAGATGCGCCAGCTCCGCAAAGTCTCGAAGATGGAGAAGGTCTGCTTCCCGTTGACGGTACTGTTGCTCTGCGCCCTTCTGCTGCCTAGCGCGGTGCCGCTGCTCGGCGCGTTGATGCTCGGCAACCTCTGTCGCGAAGTCGGCCCCTCCGTGGCGCGTATCGCAGACACCATGAGCGGCCCCCTGATGAACATCGTCACCATCATGCTCGGTCTCTCTGTCGGTTCGAAACTGGCGTGCGAGAAGTTCCTTTCCGCTGAAACGCTCGGTATCCTCGCGCTCGGACTGATGGCGTTCGCGGTTGGCACGGCGGCTGGATGTATCATGGCGCGTTTTATGAATCTCTTCCTGAAAGAGAAGATCAACCCGTTGATCGGTTCGGCCGGCGTCTCCGCCGTCCCGATGGCGGCGCGCGTCTCGAACAAAGTCGGTTTGGAATACGACAACACCAACTTCCTGTTGATGCACGCGATGGGGCCGAACGTTTCCGGCGTCATCGGATCCGCGGTTGTCGCAGGTGTCTTGTATACGCTTTGTTGCCGGTAGGGGTTTTATGAACGGGAGGGCGGCGTTCGCCGGGCCTCCCGTGCTTTTTGTGGGAGTGAAGGCTATGCCGAATACGGTACTTGTCGGCGCCCAGTGGGGCGATGAGGGGAAAGGTAAAATCATCGACGTCCTGACGCAGCAGGCGGACGTGATTGTCCGGTATCAGGGCGGCAGCAACGCGGGGCATACGGTGATCGTTGGCGATAAAAAGTACGTCCTGCATTTGATCCCCTCCGGGATCCTGCACGAGGACAAGCTTTGCGTCATCGGAAACGGCGTCGTCCTCGAACCGTTCGACCTCCTTAGGGAACTGAACGAACTGCATGAAAAGGGAATCGAGACGAAGGGGCGGCTTCTCATCAGCGACCGCGCCCACCTCGTGATGCGTTGGCATCGCGCACTCGATCAGGCCGATGAAGCCCGCCGTTCCGCCGGCAAGAAGATCGGCACGACCGGGCGCGGTATCGGTCCCACCTACGGTGCGAAAGTCGGGCGTACCGGTATGCGCGCGGGAGACGTGTTGAAGGCGGACTTCCTGGATCGTGTTGTCGAACAGGTCGAGGCCGCCAATGCCACGCTTGCCTCCTGGGGAGCGGAGTTGCTGGATGTCGCGGAGATCACGGGGCTTTACAGGGAGCTTCCGGACAAGATCGCGCCGTATGTGGCGGATACCGTAAAGGTGATCCACGAGGCGGACCGCGCCGGTAAAAGCATCTTGTTGGAAGGGGCGCAGGGTACGATGCTCGACATCGATTTCGGCACCTATCCGTTCGTCACCTCCTCCAGCTCGACGGCAGGGGGCGCCTGCACGGGATCCGGGCTTCCGCCCCGCCGTATCGACCGTGTCGTCGGCGTCTTGAAGTGTTACACCACCCGTGTCGGAGCCGGACCGTTCCCGACGGAGTTGGATGATGACGTGGGGGAAATGCTGCGTCGTCGCGGCGGCGAGTACGGGGCGACCACCGGGCGCAGCCGTCGTTGCGGCTGGTTCGACGCCGTGGTCGCCCGTTATGCCGCGCAGGTCAACGGGTTTGATTTCTGGGCGATGACCAAGCTCGACGTGCTAGATGAACTCCCGGTGGTCAGGATTTGTGTCGCCTACGAACGGGACGACGGCTTCCGTTATGAAACATTCCCCTCCGACCTTGATGAGCTCGCCCGCTGCAAGCCTGTCTACGAGGAAATGCCCGGCTGGCAGACTTCGACAAGCGAGGTGACCCGTTACGAAGACCTTCCGCTGAAAGCCCGTGCCTACGTGGAGCGGCTTTCGTCGCTTACCGGTGTCCGTATCGGCATCCTCTCCGTCGGACCGGCGCGTGAAAGTACAATGCGCCTCGGGCTGTGAGGGTTTGCCGAGGGAACGTATTATCGTTGACAAAAAACAGCGGCGACGGCTTTTGGGCCGTCGCCGCTGTTTTGCAGATTAGAGGAACGTCCATTCCAAGATTCCGCCGGACCAGCCTTGCTGGAGCTTGATGGCGAGACGCACGGCCTGCGCCTTGACGGGCCGGAAGGTGATCGTGCAGAACTCGTCCTTGGCGACAGGCCCTGCGGCGGCGATGTCCAGCCACGGGGCGTTCTTCGCGGGGCGCCACTGTACCTTCCACGACGCGGGAATGCGGCAGTTTCCCTTCTTGCCGTCGTCAAACCAATAGACCTCGACCCCCTTGACCTCCTCCGGCGCGGCGAATTCGCACGCGACCCATTCGTCCGTGCCGAGGTGGTTCCAGAAGGTGAGACGCGGGATGGACTCGTCGTTGGACGCCTTCGGGAGAATTCCGTCGAACGCCGCCGCAACGCTGTCCTTCGGGTAACAGAACGACGCAGACGTCTTGAAGTCGAACGCGGCGTTCTCGTCCTTCACCTCCGTCGGGAAGAACACCTGCATCTCGCCCGCGTCGCGATGACACCACGCGAAATACGGAACGAGCGTGAGGGTGGTCGCCTCCTTGCGGACACCCGACTTGAGTCCGCGCCGGAGCGAGACCGCCGGGGCCGTGAGCGCGGGGTAGACGTTGCCGAGGATGTTGCACGTCGTGGGCGTGAACGCCGCGTCGGCCGCAAGAACCTTGTCGAGCACCTTCCCGTCGTTGTCCACGCCCTCCGCGCAGTAGAGGATCGGTCCGACCTCGACGGCCAGCCGGCCGCAGTCGTTCTTCACCGCGTCGTGCGCCTTGATGCGCCGCACGGGCATGTTCATCGTGACTTCCACCACGTCGCCCTTCTTCCACGCGCGGTTGATGGCGCAGTAGCCTTTTTCGGGCGTGAACGCAAACGATTCGCCGTTCACCTTCACCGTGAAATCGGCGAGAGAACCTGGCATTGTCTGCGTGTAGAGGTCGCTCGGCACAGGACGGCCCACACACCAACCCGGTACGCGGATGTTGAGTTTGAAGTTGCAGGTTGTCCGTTGTGCGTTGGCAATGTCAGCGATCTCAATCCGCGAAAAGCCCTTCCAGGGATACTCGGTGGAGTGCTTGAGCGTCACGTCTCCGGCTGTGAGGTTGAGCTTTGCGTCGCTTGCGACGAAGAGATTCACGTAGGCCGCGTCGCCGCGCGTCGCGTACGCGAACTGTGCGATTTGCGGAATGAAGCGCACCACGTTCACGGGACAGCAGCTGCAGCCGAACCACTTGGAGCGCTTGTAGCCGCCGCGCGACGCCTGCGGATTCGGGTAGAAGAACTCGTCGCCGCCAAGCGAGATGCCGCTCAGGAAGCCGTTGTAGACCACGCGCTCCAGCACGTCGATGTACTTCGCGTCGCCGTACATGAGGAACATGCGCTGGTTCCAGAGGGCGTTGCCGATGCCCGCGCACGTCTCGAGGTAGGCGGAGGCGTTCGGCAGTTCGTAGTTCTCGCCGAACGCCTCGCCCGCGTGGCGTGCGCCGACGGAGCCGTTGAGGTGGAGCTTCTTCGAGACGACGTTCTCCCAGATCGTGTCGATGGCCTTCACGTAGGAGCGGTCGCCCGTGAGCGCCGCCACGTCCGCCATGCCGCAGTAGAGGTACGTGGCGCGCACGGCGTGGCCCACGGCCTCCTGCTGTTCGGTCACGAGACGGTGGTTCTGGTTGTACGAGCCGGGCGCGCCCATTTCCCTCGAGTTCACGAGTGCGCCGCTCTGCGCGAACACCTTGCCGTTGGGACGGCGGTCGGCGGCCTCAGCCTTTCCGCGCTGGTCGAGGAAGTGCTTCGCCTGGCGGAGGTACTTCTCGTCGCCGGTGGCGCGGTAGAGCTTGCAGAGGGCGAGCTCGATCTCCTCGTGCCCGGGGACGTTCTTGAGCTGCGTCGGCTCCGGACCGAACGTGCGGCAGACGAGGTCGGCGTTCTTGATCGCCACGTCGAGGAGGGTCCGCTTGCCGGTGACCCAGTAGTACGCGGCGGCGGCCTCGTACATGTGGCCGACGTTGTAGAGTTCGTGTCCGTGCGCCGTGTTGCTCCAGCGCGTCGGGCCCATCATGCGGTACTGGGCCTTGCCGGTCTTCTCGTCGAAGCCGTAGTTGAAGTGGAGCGTGCGTGCGGTGTAGAGGTAGCCGTCCGGCTCCTGCGCCTTCGCGATCTTGGCGATGAGATTGTCGAGGTACTTTTCGAGCTTCGGATCCGGATGCGTGGAAAGGGTATATGCCGCGCCCTCGATGATTTTGAATACATCGGAATCGTTGAACGGGATACCCTGAAATCCGCGCCCTGCGCGTTCGCCTGCAAGCTCGAAGTTGGCGATGCGCCCCGTATCCTCGCTCTTGCGGAAATCGACCTGCACGGTCACAATCCGGTTCGTTTCAAAGCGTGGCAGCCAGAACCCCGCTTTCACCGTGACGTTCGTCATCTCCGCGGGACGGAACGGATAGTCGCCCGCCATGCACAATCCGGCGGACATCGCCGCCATGCCGAACAGCAGTTTGTTCATTGTTTTCCTCCTCAGTTTATGATGGTTCCGAGCTTGAAGATCGGAAGGAACATCGCGATCGCGATACCGCCGATGACCACGCCGAGGATCACCATCAGGAACGGTTCCATCAATGAAGTCAAGGTGGCGAGGGTCGTCTCCACTTCGTCGTCGTAGGTGTCGGCGATGCTTTCCAGCATTTCGTCGATCCGGCCGCTCTTTTCACCGGCGGCGATCATGCGGACCATCAGGATGGGGAGGCAGGGTTTCCCTTCCAGCGAAGAGGCGAGCGTCCCGCCCTGTTCAACCCCCTCGCGCGAGGCGAGAATCGATTTCTCGATAACCTTGTTCCCGATGGAAAGCGCGACGATCTGCATCGAGTCTAAGATCGGCACCCCGCTTTTCAGCATTTGCGCGAAAAGGCGGCAGAAACGCGCGATGGCGACTTTCTCCGTCAGTTCGCCGAAGACCGGCAGCTTGAGCTTGAACTTGTCGAATTGGTATTCGCCCGCCTTTGTCGCGTGCCAGCGCTTGAACAGGACGACGGCGATGGCGAAGCCCCCGATCAACCAGTACCAGTTTCCCCGGATGAAATCGCTCATGTTGACCAGCATCTGCGTCGCGGCGGGGAGTTGGGCGCCGAACCCCGAGAACATTTCCGTGAAGACCGGCACAACGAACGTGATCAGGCCGCCCGCAATCAGGAACGCGATACTGAGGATGACGGCAGGGTAGGTGAGGGCGGAACGGACTTTGCGTGACAGCCGTGCGGCGGAGTCCATCATCGTGGCGAGGCGTTTCAACACGGCCGCGAACTGTCCGCTCCGTTCCCCGGCGGCAACCATGTTCACGTACATGTCGTCAAAGATTTTCGGGAAACGCGACAATCCCGACGAAAACGGTTCTCCGCTTTCGATGGAGGAACGAAGCACCCCCAGTACCTTTTTGAAGTTGGGGCTTCCGCATTGGTCTTCCAGCGTGGCGACGGTGGAGAGAATGGACATACCCGCGTTCAACATACTCGCACACTGGCGCGTGAACGGAATGAGGTCTTTTTTCAGGATCTGCGAGACGCCTGTGATTTTGAGTGTCTTGGCCATGACGAACCTTCCTTTCGTTCTTGCGCTATTCGCTGCCGGTCACTTCCAGGACGGCATGGAGCGAGGTTACGCCTTCGGCGACTTTGCGGAGGCCCGCCTCTTTCAGCGTGATCATCCCCTCGCGGATCGCTTGCTCGCGGATGACGGAGGCGGGACTGTTCTTGACGATTTCGGCACGGATCGTGTCGGTGATCGGCAAGACCTCCATGACAGACCCGCGGCCTTTGAATCCGATGCCGTGGCATTTGGTGCAACCCCCCGGACCGTAGATCTGGACGCCTTCGAAGACGTGCGGGTCAATGTCGTTCGCGGAAAGGATTTCCGGCGTGAGGTCAACTGGGCGCTTGCAGAACGGGCAGAGTCTCCGGTAGAGACGCTGTGCCTGGGCGAGGATGAGCGAAGATGCCAGCATATAGGGCGGCAAGCCCATGTCCACGAGACGCGCCATCACGCTAGCGGCATCGTTCGTATGGAGCGTGCTGAGCACAAGGTGGCCCGTGAGAGCGGCTTTGACGGCGATGTCGGCTGTTTCGCCGTCGCGGATTTCACCGACCAATACGATGTCGGGGTCTTGACGCAGGACGCTGCGAAGCACCGAGGCGAAACTCAAACCGACCGCCTGGTTGACGTGGACTTGGTTGATGCCTTCAATCTCGTATTCCACCGGGTCTTCCGCCGTGACGATGTTCACGTCGGGCTGGTTGAGGTCCTGTAGGCAGGAATACAGCGTGGTCGTCTTCCCGGATCCCGTCGGGCCGGTCACGAGGATAATGCCGTGCGGCTGGTCGATGGCGTGCTTCATCGCCTTGTACGCATACTCGTCCAGACCGAGCTTGCCGAGGCCGGGGGCAAGGTTGCTCTTGTCCAGAATACGCATCACGACCTTTTCGCCGTGTACGGTCGGGAGAATGGAGACGCGGACATCGACCTCCTTTTTCAGAGCCTTGACTTTGAAACGGCCGTCTTGCGGGACGCGCCGCTCGGCGATGTCCAGATCCGCCATGATTTTCAGACGTGAAACGATTGCGTTGTGCAGCGAACGGGGCGGGCTGGGGCGTTCGATCAATGCGCCGTCGATACGGTAGCGTAGGCGAGAGGTCTTCGCCAGTGCCTCGAAATGGATGTCGCTTGCCCCTGTCCGCAACGCCTCGACGAGCATCATGTTCACCATGCGGATGACCGGCGCCTCGTCCACGCTTTCCAACGCCTTGTCCAGGTTCTCCTCGGTGTCGCGGGACTCCGTGGTCACCTCGATCTCCGAGTCCTGGACCTTCATGACGTTTTCCATCGCCAGCTTCGGATTTTCCGCGTCCTTCCGCTGCTGGGCGCGGCTCACGGCTTCGGAGACGGACTTTTCGCCGGCGACGAGCGGGACGATCTGGGTCTTGGTGATACGGGCGATTTCCTCCTGCGCCATCAGGTCGAAGGGATCTCCGAAGGCGACGGTCAGGTGCTTGCCCAGGCGGGCGAGCGGGACTGCCTTCAGTCGGCCCCAGACCGTTGCGGGGGCCAGGTCCATAAGCTGCGCGGGAGGGATGAAGGCGGTCGGAAGCTGCACGGGCGGCAGACTGAAGTAAGCGGCGATTGTGAGTGTGAGCGCATCGGGATTGACGCGGTTCGTCTGCGCGAGATGCCGTTCAAGGGGAATCTGGCCCGCCTCTTCCAACTCGTGGCGAAGTTCGTCCTCGGTAAGCAGTCCGCGCGTAACGAGCAGTTTCTGGAAATTGGATGTACGGTTTGCGAACATGGATTTCCCCTTTCCCTCAATAGGTCTTGCTGATTACGTCGAGCAGCGACTTGGGATGTGCCAGAAAGAAATGACAGGGCGCCTTGGCGCGTTCAGAAATCTCCACCCGCAGTGTCTCGCTGAACGGATTCAGGAAAGCGACCAGAAGTTCGCCGGACATTTTCCCGAAGGGCAGGACAGCCTTGATCTGCATGAACACCGGCGAGAAAGGTTCGACAATCTCCGGCGCGGGTTCGTAATATTCAATCGGGATGAATGGCGTATGGCTCTCCTCCTGCATGGTTTCCAACACGCGGTCGGTCCATTCGGGATGCTGTTCATCAAGTAGGCGGAGTGCCGAAATCGTCATCGGGACGTCGGAGACGGGGCGGTCGGTCAGGATCCGCAATAACTCGGAACAGAACGCTTTGTCCACGGTACCGCGCTCTTTCCAGCGCCAGACCAGATCCAGCTCGGTGGAGGTCGCGGCACGCGAAAGCGCGTGGACTTCGAGAGCGGGGTCCTGCGTCTGCCCGCTGGCGCCGGACGCTGCGATGTCCCTGTGGAACTGCCCTTGCAGGATCTGCCCCTGCGTCGCCTCCGCGATCCGCATGACCGCCTGACGCGCATCGGGGTTGTCCGGGAAAGCGCTCAATGCTTTGGCGATCAACTCCGCTTTGTCGTATTCTTTCTCACGCAGCAGCGCATAGGCGAGCTTGACGAGCGTGTTCCGGCGCTTCTCCGTCTCTCCCGTCTGTTCGTACGCCATCGCCAGGAATTCCAGACTGGTTCGGTCTCCCGGCATCGAGACCAGCATATTCTCGAAAAAAGCGATGCCTTCCTGTAGTTTTTCTGCGGAATCGGCCATGACGATCTCCTCCCTTGTGCTTTCCGGGCACCCGGCGGGTACGCTAGCGGGGCTGGTTGCGCGGCACCGCCAGTTCCTTCAGAAACATGGTGTTGTCGCCCATCATGTAGACGGGAAGCTTTCCGTCCCACTTGTTCACGGCTTCGTACAGGATCAACCCCTTGTTCTTCTCCAGTGCCTTTGCCCGGACTTCCATCGCCTTGGCCTCTGCCTCCGCTGTGATAACCGCCTGGTGAGACTCTTCTTCGATGCGAGTCGTGATATTTTTGGCCCGGATCGCTTCTTGCATGGCGACCTGTTTCGCTTCGACGGCCTTCTCGTAACTTTCCGAGAAGTCGATGTTGAGGATGCTCACATAGTCCACCTTCACGCCCGTTCGCGTGAGCGAGTTCGTGAGCGCGGAATACACCAGACGGGTCGCCTCTTCACGTTTCGGAACCAGTTCGTCGGCCTGCCATTGCCCGATGACATCCTTGATGGCGGCAATGGAAAGCGGCTCCACCAGTTTCTTTTCGTACTGTCTGCCGATGTTTGTGTGAAGCTCTTTGATATGTCCCTTGTCCAGCGAGAAGTTGACGACGAATTTGACCTGCGCGGCCTGGAGGTCTTTCGTGAAGATCTCGGTGTCGAAGTCCGCTCGCTGCTGTTTCGCATCGTAGATGACCACGTTTCCGCCGATGGGTGAATAGAAGTAGATTCCCTCTGGAAGCGAGTCCGAGACGATTTTCCCGAACCAAGTCTTCAAGCCGACTTCGCCAGTATCCACTTGTTGACAGCACCCGAAGAAAATGAACAAAAGGGCTACTGTCGCGATGATTGAAATCACAACTGGTTTTTTCATAGGTGTATCCTCCTCACTTTCGCAATCCCCCAAAGGCGCGAACACGCTCGCACCGACGGAGACGGCATCTTTCCATGCCCGTTAGTTTAGCAACACCAGAAAGAGAGGAAAAGGAAAATCTGGCTCTTTCGAGAATTCTTGTCAACGGAAGGACGGTTTGATAGATTGACGTCCATGAAAGCACGAATATTCCTTTCCTTATTGTTCGCATTCGGTGCGGAAGCCTTGGCGCTCCCGCCTGCCACGTATTTCCGTACGCGTCCAGCGAAGCCGGAGGTTGATTCCGGCGTGTTTGCGCGGGATGCGGCGCGCGACCTCTCGGCGGTGGACCGCATCGTGAAGGGCGAGATCGAGGTTGTGGGCGTCACCTGGGCGTTCCCGTCCAACCGCGTGAATTGGCTCTTCGACGCCTCGGCGAAGAAAGGGCCTTACAATCCCGAATGGACATGGCAGCTCAACCGGATGTCGTTCTGGACCGCTCTCGCGCGGGCCTACACGCGCACGGGCGACGAGAAATACGCCAGCGCCTTCGCACAGCAGTTTTCCGACTGGCTGAAGCAGACGGGCGGAATTCCGCCGGAGCGCGGATACAACAACAGGGGCTCCCCGTGGCGCACTATCGAGGAGGGTGTCCGGCTGATGGGGTCTTGGAGCGTCGCGTTCGAGGCGTTCAGGAAGTCGCCTGCGTTTACGGACGATCTGATTCTCGCCTTCATCAAGTCCGCCCATGCCCAGGCGCGACACCTGATCGCGCACCGCACGCGCGGGAACTGGCTCCTGATGGAGATGACGGGCGCGTACTTCTTCGCGCTCGACTTCCCGGAGTTCGAGGATTCGGAGTCGATCCGCCGCGAGGCGCTTCGCGTGTTTTCACAGGCGATCAAGGAACAGGTCCTGCCAGACGGATTGCATTTCGAGCTGTCGCCGAACTACCATCAGGTGTTCCATTCAACTTTGACGAAACTGTATCTGCGCGCGAAGGCGTGCGGGCTTGAACGCGAGATTCCCAAGGACTTCCTCGATACGCTCCGCCTCGGCACGGAGGGCCCGCTTGCGCTCGTGACGCCGGCCTTCACGCAGCCGAACTTCAACGACACCTTCACCGATCCGCTGGCGTCCTCGCTCGCCGCCGCCGCGCAGATATTCCCGGCGCGGCGTGACTTCCTGTGGCTCGTTACCGAAGGGCGCGAGGGCGAGCCTCCGCCGAAGGGCGAGACGGCGTCGCGCTACCTGCCGTATTCGGGTTTCGCCGCGATGCGCACGGACTGGACACCCGACACGACGTATCTTGCGTTCGACGTCGGGCCTCTCGGCATGGGGCACTGGCATCAGGACAAGCTTTCCTTCGTGCTGTGGAAGGGGAACGAGTGCCTTGTGTTCGACGACGGCGGCGGACAGTACGAATCTTCCAGAAGAAGGAGCTACGGCCTTTCGGGCTACGACCACAACACGCTGCTCGTCGATGGCCTTGCGCAGAACCGTTCGAGACCGAAGCGCGTCACCGGACCCATCGATGCCGGCTGGCGTTCGACCCATGAAGAGGACTTCGCCTTCGGAATCTACGACCAGGAGTTCGGTCCGAAGCGCCTGAAGCTCGCGACGCATCGACGCGAGATCACATTCGACAAGAAGCGCGACGTGTTCACCATCTGCGACGTGGCGGAATCCTCCGACGGCAAGGAACACGACTACACGCTCCTCTTCCAGCTCGACACCACGAACGTCGTCGTCTCGGCGGACGGCAGGCGCGTGCGGGCGGAATACGGCGAGGGGAAGAAGTACGCGCTTGAGATGGAGATCGGCGGAGACGGCGGCGAGCGGGCGGAGGCGGTTTCGGGGCGTCTCAAACCCTCGATGGCAGGATGGTTCGTGGGGCGCGACTACCTGGTGCCGATGGTCCGCCCCGCGACGACCGTGTTCGTCAAGGTACCGCGTAAAAGGACACATCGGTTCAAAACGATTCTGCGGCCGATTCGGGTCTCGGCGCTCCGTGCGGATGTTGAAACGGCGGGACCGGACACTTGGGCGGCGGAAGACGCACTTGGTCGCAAGGTCGGTTTGTATTCCGGTCAATCCGGACGAGCGGAAGCCAACCCATCCAGAAAGGAAGTGCTGCTCTTCTATTGGACGTGGCATGACAATGTGGATACACCCGGTTCGACCGTCAAGAACATCACGAACATTCTCCGGAACAACCCCGGCGCGATGCAGAACGGCAATCTGCCGTGTTGGAAGGAGGGGGTGAGCGGGAACCGCTATTTCTGGGACGAACCGCTTTTCGGATATTACAAAACATGGGATTCCTGGGTGTTGCGCAAGCATGCCGAAATGCTTGCCGCCGTCGGGGTGGATGCGGTATTTTTCGATTGTACGAACGGTGCCCAGACCTGGAATCGCTCGACCGAGGCGTTGATGGCGACGTGGGACACGGCGAGGCAGGAGGGAGTGTCGGTACCGAAGATCGCCTTTCTGCTGCCGTTCTCGCCCGGAACGAATACGCTGGCGTCGCTTCGCCATCTCTACAAAACCATCTACGGCGCGGGGAGGTATTCCGAACTCTGGTATCGCCGTGACGGCAAACCCTGTATCATGGCGTATCCCGACTCGCTGACGAAATCCCCAGAGGATGAGGCCATCCGGACGTTTTTTACGTTCCGCCCCGGACAGCCTGACTACGTGCGAGGCCCCTGGCGTGACGATCAGTGGGGCTGGCTTGAAAACTATCCGCAGCATCCTTACCGAAAGGTCGCCGACGGCCGCCCCGAACTCGTCACCGTAGGGGTGGCGCAAAACGCCTGTCCCGCGACGAAAGGGCATTGTAGCGCGTTCAACATGCCCGGGGCGCATTCGCGCTCGTTCACCAAGCGGAGGGGATTCGACACGCGGAAAGAGGCCTACCTTTACGGGGCGAACTTCTGTGAGCAGTGGGACCGGGCGTATGAATTGAATCCCGACGCCGTATTCGTCACCGGCTGGAATGAGTGGGTTGCCGGGATGTGGACGAACTGGCAGGCCAAGCCTTTTTCGTTTGTGGATGAGTTCGATGCCGACCGTAGCCGCGACATCGAACCGGTGAAGAGCTGGGGGGATCGCGGCGACGTCTACTATCTCCAGTTCGCCGACCGTGTGAGGCAATTCAAGGGAATGGGGCGAATCCCGCGTCCCTCCGGCCCGAAGGTCGTCCGTCTGGATTCGCCCGGCGATTGGGACGACGTTTCGCCGCGCTACATCGATTCAAGGGGGGACATCGTGTGCCGTGACGCAAAAGGGTATTGTGAAACGCATTATACCGACACGTCGGGTCGTAACGACATCGTGGAGGCGAAGGTTGCGAGAGATGGAGGAAAGGTGTATTTTAGGGTCAAGACATTTGCGCCGCTTACTTCGTCTGCGGACCGGGCATGGATGACGCTCTTTGTCGACACGGATCGTTCGCGCAAGACCGGCTGGCAAGGGTATGACCTCGTTGTGAACCGTGTCTCCCCGGCGGGCGGGAAAGCCGTCGTCGAACGCTCGCAGGGAAGGGAATGGAAGTGGGGAAAGACGGCCGAGGTCGAGATGGCCGCGCAGGGGGACGCACTTGTCCTTGCGCTACCCCGTTCGCTTTTCGGCGACGGTCCGCTCGATTTTGAATTCAAGTGGGGCGACAACCTCAAACTTGAAGGCGACGTGATGGATTTTTACGTGAGCGGCGATGTCGCCCCGCTCGGCCGTTTTAATTTCATTTATTGTTGTAAGGAAGATTGAGACGACGTTCAGTTTGAGCTGAACGGTTACACATACACGTTATTCAACCAGTCGTTCCCGCTCGAACTTACAATCGACGAATGGGGAAGCGGTTCGTTTGATTCGATCCTTTACGAGTTGCTCCAGTACGATAACCCTTGTTATGGACATACAGATGGCGAGCCTTATGTAAGTGACGCCAATGTAGTCCCCGGTGTCGTTTCGGTTTCCCCTTATGATTCGAGTACGACTACCTATACCCTCACCCTGTCGAGTCCGTTCGAAGGGATGGTCGAAGTGAATGGATCATATCAAGGCGAGAGCATGAATTACGAATATGACGTGGAGACCGATACTTGGGTTCCTATCGTCAGCACGGCGAGCGGTTCTTACTATGTAACCATCACGATTCCGGGTTACGAACCCCCCGAGGCTCTCCATAGCGTTCCGGCTACAGAGGCTGACATCGGCAAGGTGGTCGGTGCCGATGGGAGGGTTTATGCCTCGACAATCAATGCCGAGGCTGCCGGCACTTTGGGTGAAGCTATGATCGTCCACGTAGATCTCTCATCCGGCACGGGGCTCGCCATCGCGCTTATGGATGCGTTCCGTACCAGCAACAATGTAGAAGACTGGGCAAGTGAGTGGAGTACCTGGAATCCGATACAGTTCGGCGAATGGAGAATTCCGTCGATTGCGGATTGGAAGCGGGTTTTCGCCAATTTCGGCGGAGCCGAATATGCTACTCCGGTACTTGCGGACGAAGGATACGACTATGGTGATTTCCGCTCGTCTTTGATAACGGCAGGCGGCATCGATATAAGTGAGTCCCCCATCGTTGCAAGTCGGTATTTCACCTCTGACACACAAGATAATTCGGTATGGTTTTATGATTTTTCCTCGGGAAAGTTCAAAACCTTCTCCCAGTCAATGCGTAGCGCCTCTCTTCGGATGTTCCTTGCCTTTGACCTGTATTTTATCAACGGTTACAAGGTTTGGTCTGAGGCGAATTCTTTGACCGGCACATGGGACGCAAAAGACGCAAATGGCATCTACAACGTATTCCGCTATGCGTTCAATGTGCCCAGCGGCGATTTTCCGAAACCTTTGTTCGACATCTCGTTTAAAGCGGGCAAGGCGGTCATAACAACGCCTGAACTCGTGAATACGGAAGGGTTCACATTCACGATCCTTGCTTCGGACGACATAGCCGGAACGGAGAACACGGAAAGCTATCCGCTCTCACCTGACGGCACGACCGTCATTGAAGAAAACGGCAAGAGGATGCGTTTCTTCCGACTGAAAGCCGACGTGGCACAACCCACTTCGGCCTGGTGACGGGTCAACGCGCAAGCGGAATGTCGCGGACGCGCTTCATGCCGTGTTTCTCCATGTAAGCGGCGATTCCATCGATTACGCGGAGCGAGGTGGACGGATCGATGAAGTTCGCCGTACCCACTGCGATGGCGGTCGCGCCGGCGGCGAGCAGTTCGACGGCTTGTTCCGGTCCGAACACCCCGCCCATCGCCAGCAACGGCACGGTCGCCGCCTCTGCCGCGTCCCAAACGAGTTTCACCGCGACGGGGTGGATGCCTAACCCGGAGAGTCCGCCGGATTTATTGGCCAGCACGGGACGACGGCGGTCAATGTCGATCGCCATCGCGGGAATCGTGTTGATCAGAGAAATCGCATCCGCACCGGCTTCCTGGGCGGCCCGGACGAAAACTTTGATGTCCGGCACGTTCGGCGCGAGTTTGGGGAGAAGCGGAAGCCGTGTCGCCGCGCGGACGGCCGCGACAAGCCGCGCAAGCGTCCGGGGATTCTGCCCGAAGGTGTGCCCTCCTCGCTTGACGTTCGGGCAGGAGACGTTCAACTCCAATCCGGAAACCCCCTTCACGCCGTCCAGTCGTTTCGCGACTTCCACGTATTCGTCTACGCTCGTACCCCAGATGTTTACGATCACCGGGATGCGTAATTTGCGCAGGAAAGGCATGTCTTCGGTTATGAAACCGTCCACGCCCGGTCCTTGCAGCCCGATCGCGTTGATCATGCCGCCGGGCACCTCGACATGGCGGGGCAGGGGATTCCCCGGCCAGGGGCAGAGGCGTATTCCCTTCACCGTGATCGCACCAAGCCGGCGGACATCCACAAGGTCAGCGTATTCCTGCCCGTATCCGAACGTTCCCGAGGCAACGGTCACGGGGTTTTTCATCTTGATTCCGCCAAGGTTTACAGCAAGGTTCATGGCATCTCCTCTTCAGGGTTAGAAGGTTTCGACCCGTACATCCTCAACCGGGATCCGCTTCGGCGTGCCCATCACGGAGGCGGCTTCCCCGACAAGGATTCCAGTCCGGATGGCTTCGTAGACGTATGCCTTTCCGGCGATCACGGCATCCAACAACGAGTCTCCACAGGCGGCGGACGCCGCGATTGCGGCGCTGAGCGAACATCCCGTACCGTGCGTGGAGATGGGATCTTCCACGATAGGCGTGGAAATACGGTACAGGGTTTTCCCGTCGAAGAGCGCGTCTTGTGCGGGTAGCGTACCGTGCCCGCCCTTCAGCAGGACGGCGCATCCGTACCGATCCGCAAGCCGTTTCGCGGTTCCCGCCATCCCGTCCCATGAATCGATTTTACTACCATCCGCGAGGATCTCGGCCTCCGGGATGTTCGGCGTCATCAGCGAGGCGGCGGGAAGGAGTTTCTCGCGGACAAGTGCAATCGCGTCGTCTTCCAAGAGGGGGGCGCCGCTTGTCGCAACCATCACGGGATCGACCACCTTGGTGATACGGGGATGGAGGGCGAGTGTTTCCGCAACGGCTTCTGCCACCTCTGCCGTGGCCAGCATCCCCGTCTTGAGCGCGTTGATCGTGTACGGTTCAAGGACGGCTTGAAGCTGCTGTTGGACGAATTCGGGCGATACGGCGATCGCGGCATCCACCCCGAACGGGTTCTGGGCTGTAAGCGCGGTGAAAACGGTGCATCCGTGTACGCCGAAACAGTGGAAGGCCCGGAGATCCGCCTGGACACCGGCGTTTCCGCCACTGTCGCTTCCTGCGATGGTCAGACAAGCCGCTTTCCGTATCTCGCGGAAATCCTGGGTTTCGTTCAGTTCGTTCATAAGAGAGGCTTCCTGTTCAGGTGAGGGTCAAGGGGCAGGCGAAACAGAACCGCGTTTGTCGTGTTCATCTTTGTACGTGTAGAGGAAATGCCGCGTGCCGTCTTCGCAAGCGAGGACGGGGGGGAGGTTGCCGGGCCCGTTCCTTTGCGCCTGGTAACGGACTTCGACCGCCTTGCACGCGCGTCCCTGACGGTCGGTGTCGAGTACGCGGTATCCGTCTGCCGTGAAGTGCTGCTTGTGTTCCCCTTGCACACGGATCCAGCCGATGCATTCACCCGACTCCGTGTAGGAGTAGATGTCTTTCCATCCCTTTGCAAGTGTGAGCGTAGGGTCGGCATAGAAATGGTGTGGATTCGTATAATCGACGGAGAGGATTTTCCCGTCGGGCCGGTAACAGCGCGTCTCGTTTGGAAGCGCATAGACACAGTACATCGCTGGCAGGGAAGGGACTTTCGATGCCGTGTCGAGGAAACATCCGATGTCAACGCGACTCGTAATGTAGCCCGCGGGAAGGCCGTCCTCTCCCTTCGGGCGGAAGCGGCCGTGGTGTTGAACGAGGATTTCGACTTGGCTGGCCCGGGCGTCCAGCGGTTTGATCACGATTTTCGCCGGATCCCCCTGCAGCACGACCCAGCGGAATTTCGCGTCTGGCTTGCCCGGGACGGACGCAGCGAGTACGGACTTGCGTTCGTTCTGGAAAACATTCCGTGCCACACGCGCCACGCACAGCCCGGTATCGGCCAGGGCTTCGCCGCCGAGGTCGAAGTACGCGACGCCCGGCTTCGCCGGAGATTCCCGGAGCATCCGGATCATGGCGAAGGAAGGCAAATCCTGCAACGTCATCTCATGCGCCATGCGTACCATCGCTTCGGGGTCGAGGTCGTGTCCGTCGAAGACGACGGGGTGGGCTGCGCTTGTGTAGTACGCCCCGCCGGATTTCACGGTCTTGAGCGTCGAGCGGAGAATCACTTGGAGGGCGACCGCGTACAATTTCCGGGCGAGCAGGGCTTTTTTCACCTCCGGGCGGAAGGCGGCAGAGACGGCGGCGAAGGCTTCAAGAAAAGGTTTGTCCATGAAGGAAGAACCTTTCGTGGTTACGAGGCAGGGAAGGTTCGCCGAGAAAATGTCGCCTGCATCCGGCGTGAAATCCTTGTGGGCCGGGTAGATCCAGCATTGGTTGTTGAGGAAAAACTGCGCGGCCAGACGTGCCCGGAAGGGGGTTGCGACGAGAGACCGGGTAAGGCTCCGCCAGAACGGGCCTTCGGTGAGCGAGGTCGAAGAATTGCCGATTACAGGGTAGGGGAAGAGGGTGTTCGCCGGACCGACATCCACGAACGCTTTATGCGCCGCCTTTTCGTAGAGGACGGGGGTGAGACCGGGAAACTTCGAAACATCGAGCAGGGAGTGTCCAGCGTCGCGGTTGACGTAGAGGTCGCCGCTGTTTCCGGCGGCGGCTTTGGTATCGAGCCAGGCGCGGACGGATTCTGCACACGGCCCGTTGTAGGCGGGGGCGTTCGTTCCGGCAATGTACGGAAGAATCCGGAAGACGGCTTGATAACAGGCGGTTTCGAAATTCCAGACCGTGTTGGAAGGCGTGAGGGTGAGCGGATGTCCCGCCACGACGGTCAAAGGTCTCTGCCTGGACGCACGGTGTTGATCCGCTTTCTCAAGAAGCCGGGCGAAACGCGGGTGTTGCGCCAGGGCTTTCAGATCAGAATCCGCCTCGATTTTTTTGCGGTCGTCGAATCCGAGCTCAATCGCCTTTTCCAGCTCGTTCAGCGATTCGGTTTTGTCGGCGAGGTAGGCGAGGGAACAGGCCAGATTGTACCGCCATGTAGGATCCTCCGGGAGAAGTTCGACACCTTCACGGCAAAGGCGTTCCATTTCTTCCGTCTCGCCGCTGCGCACCGCCTGCACGAAACGTGCGCGCAACATCTGGTGGCGCGGAAACCGTTCCTGCATCAACCACAGCCCGTCCGCCGCGTGAGAGGCGGAGAACAGAAACAGGGAAATGACCGACAAAAGGAGGGAATTGGTTTTCATGGTTTGTCTAATGCGTAGGAGGTTCTTCTTCGGGGTCGTCTACCGCGGTTCCGTCCTTGACGGCGGCGGGCGGGGTGTTTGTGGCGGTGTCCGCGGGAAGTTTGCTCTTCGCCATTTCCGCCAGTTTTTTCCGCCAGCGTTCGTTCGCCTCCTGATCCGCTTTCCGTTTTACGGCGACAAGCCCGGAGAGGGAATCGGCGCGTACCGCGTAGTCGCAGATGCCCGCCGCGATGGAACGGGCGCACGTGTTGCGCCAGACGGCGGTACGCATGGCACCCGATTCGGTGGGGTTCGACAAGAACCCGATTTCGATCAGCACGGCGGGGCACGCCGTTCCCCGAAGGACGTAGTAGGATTGGCGCTTCACGCCCCGGTCGATGCGTTGCGAGGAACAGAGGTTGCGCTGAATCCAGTACCCAAGCAAAAGGTTCGCGTAATCGTTCCTGTTGCCCACCTGCCAGCCGCGGATGCGGCTGCCGTCCGGCGTACCGCCGAACCCGCTTGAGGGAAGCACGTAGGTCTCGACACCTGCGGCCTGCGGATTGTTCGCGTGATTGGCGTGCAGACTGACGTAGAAATCCGCCTTGACGCGCGTGGCCCGCTGGACGCGGTCTTGCAGGGTGACTTCGACATCGTTTGTCCGCGTGTAACAGACGTTGAATCCGTTTGTCGAAAGAAGATTTCCGACGCGGCGGGCGACGGCGAGGGTCAGGTCTTTCTCGTACATCGTGCCGTCGCAGGAAAGCGCGCCGCTGTCCGTTCCACCGTGTCCCGGATCGATTAAGACGGTCAAACGGCGGCGTTTTGCGGCGGGGACAGGTTTCAGGATGCCGATGTTCACGAGGTCGAGATCGATTCCCGCCATCTGCCAGGTTGCGTCATTCACGTTTCCGGTCGGTTCCGTGTTCAGCCAGACCGTCACGCCGTTAACCTCGCACCGCTTGCGCCCCGGATAGAAAACAAGCGAATTCGTCGAATGGGTAAACGATAGCTGGCTTCCCGTCCAGAGGTAGTTGGTGCAGCCGACGGCGGCTTGGACGTGCCTGGGCAGTCGGAAAGGCGCATTGCCCCCGACATCCATGCCCTGGGCGAAGGCAAGCTGAAGCGGGAGAAGGAACGGGATGAGATGGAAGAAGGAAACGCGCATGGCAATTATGCGTAGGTGTGCATTCCGCTAAAAAGTCGTGAGATGTTGATCCACGTCAGCGTAAACAGGATGAAAACGATTCCGGTGACGAGAAGCAAAACAGAAAGACGGGGATGTGACAAACCGTTCCGAAGCCGGACATGGAAATAGGCCGCATACACGAACCACGTTGCCAGCGAGGCCATCTCCTTCGGATCCCACGCCCAGAAGTGTCCCCAGCAGTACTGCCCCCAGACCGAACCGAGAAGAAGCCCCGCCGTAAGGAAACAGAAACCGACGGCGACCATTTCACGGACGGCGGCGTCGCGGCGCACGCGCTCGTTCTCCGGAAGCTCGGCCGACCAAAGCGGTAACGCGAGGAAGGTCGCGCGCGCCAGGAGAACGTAAGCCGCGATGTAACTTCCCACATGCGGAACGAAAAGGGGACTCTGCAACGCGGGTGGAAGCAAGCGGATACCCTCGTCGAATACGAATCCCGCCGGGAAAAGGATGAGGACTCCGAGAATGGCATCGGTAACGGTCGTATCGATTCCGCTGCGGCGTTTCGCGAAAAAGGAGAGCGGCCAGAGGACTGCCGCCATGCAGAGAAAGAACTCGAAAAGGTTCTGCATGGGGGCGTGTCCGGAGGCGATGGCCCGCCAGACGAGGGAGGCGAGTGCGGCGAGGAATCCGCCAAACCAGAAAACGCGGGAGAACACGGACGCTTTCCGCGACAACAAAGCCGCGATGAAAGTCGCGATGAAAAAAGCCAGTGTGGCGTAGATCAAAGCCCCCTGTATCGTGAATTTCAGCGCCATGAAACCTCCCTACGAAAACGGGGGCGGCTGGAAAACCGCCCCCGCCTAAAACCCGGGAAGGGCTACTTCTTCGCGGCGAGAATCGCCTCGCGTACGGCGTCCGCCTGGTAGACGGAACCGAGCAGGCAGTTCTTTTCGTAAATGAAGTCCGCGTATTCCTTCATGAAGATCTTGCCGGGATCGCGCAGGTCGAACTTCGCGGGCTGGTCGCGGAAGAACTCGCGGTGAACGCGGGTCCAGACGAGGCGGCCGTCTGTGTCGATGTTGATCTTTGTGACACCGCGCTTCGCGGCACCGAGGAACTGTGTGGCGTCAACGCCCTTGGCACCGTTGATCGCACCGCCGGCCGCGTTGATGCGGGCGACTTCGCCCGGAGGGACGGACGAGGAACCGTGCATCACCAGCGGGAATCCGGGGAGGCGGCGCTGCACCTCTTCGAGAATGTCGTAGCGCAGCTTCTGGTCGCCGGAGAACTTGAATGCGCCGTGGGAGGTGCCGATCGCGCAGGCGAGGGAGTCGCACCCGGTCTTGGAGACGAAATCTTCGACCTCTTCGGGCTTCGTGTAGACGTGTTCGGCCGCCTTGACGTCCTCTTCGACGCCCTTGAGCTGGCCGAGTTCGGCCTCGACGACGATGCCCTTGGCGTGGGCGGCGTCCACGACGCGCTTGGTGATTTCGACGTTCTTCTCGTAGGGGAAGGCCGAGGCGTCGATCATGACGGAGGAATAGACTCCGGAGGCGATGCAATCCATGCAGGTCTCTTCATCGCCGTGGTCCAGGTGGACGGCGAAAATGGCATCGGGGAAAATCTCGCTGGCGGTCTTCATCATCGCTTCGAGCATCAGCTTGTGGGTGTATTTGCGCGCCCCCTTGGAAAGCTGCACGATGAAGGGGGCCTTGCTGCGGACGTTACCTTCGAAAAGCCCCATCGTCTGTTCGAGGTTGTTGATGTTATACGCACCGATGGCATACTTGCCGTAGGCGTGCTTGAAAAGCTCTTTGGTCGTGACAATCATTTCCCTAACTCCAGTAAAACGTCCGAACGGAGGCAACCTGAACCGACAGGGTTCCGTCCAAAAACGAATGCAATTATGATACCCCGGAACAAGCCCGGAATCAAGCGCAAACCGTGATTTTTTGAAGCGGGCGCATCAAACCAAAAACATGGACACGGTTAACTCCGGGGAAGCGGAGACCGTCAACAACCCGCTTTCGGGGCGGCGGCACGGTTCACCAGGGCGGCAATCCCTTTGTAAGGGATGCCGGAATGGGTTGCAAGGCCGATCTCGCAGGTGCGCGAATTGCTGTATCCGCTGACCGCCCCGCTTTGTTCGATCGCGCCGCGCAATTTTCGCAACGCCCATGCGTTGAGCCCGGGATGGGTGAACCCTTTGTCGCCCGCGAACGCGCAACAGCCGATTTCGTCCGGAACGACCACCTTCGCGGCGCATTTCTTCGCGACGCGGATGATGGAATCCGACAGCCCCATCTTGCGCATGGAACAGGTGACGTGTACCGCCACACATTCTTGGATGGGCGTGACCGTGATCCGGTCTAGCACGAATTTTTCGATGAATTCCGCCGGTTCATAAAGGTCTAGCCAGCGAATTTTCTCGCGCAACCGCCGTAGGCAGGGGCTTTGGTCGCACAGCACCGGCCATTTCCCTTCCTCCGAAGCGTTCCGCAGGGAGGATTCGAGTTCGGCGGTCTTCCTGTCCGCGAGGTCGGGCATCCCCTTTGATTCCCAAATCGTACCGCAACAGAGGTCCCCCATGCGTTCCGGGAAAACAGTCTCGAATCCCGCCTTGGCGAGGAGTTCCACCGTCTCTTCCACGAGATGTTTCTCGCCGGGAGGGCATCCCATGCGCTGGTTGATGCAGGAAGGGAAGTAAACGACTTTCCCTGCGTGTTTCGAATACTGCGACGTCGTGTCTTGGGCGTGACGGCAAACGGCGGCGATGTCCACGATACCCGGCGTGGACGGTGTCCAGAGCGGGATTCTTCCAGCGGAAGCCCGGTGCAGGAACCGGCAGAACGAAGCCATCGCACGCGCACCGAGCACACGTCGCGCGAACGAGGCCAGTCCAAGTGCGCCTTTCGCGCATCCCGCCGTGAACGCGAAGTGCCGGGCTGAGAATTCCCCGCCTCGACGTGAAAGGAAGGATAGCTCCCGTTCGCGGATCACGTGGACAAGCTCCCCTGTGTTAATCCCGACGGGACAGGCTGTCGCGCAAAGCCCGTCGCCCGCGCAAAGGTCTTTCCCGATACGCCGGAATTCCTTGATCAAACGGTTTGCGCGACGGCGCGCCTCCGGTTCCGGTAACTGCATGAGGCGGGCGATCTCCCGTTGTACGACAATCCGCTGCCGGGAAGACATCGCGTAGCCGTGCGAGACGCACCGCACTTCGCAGAAACCACATTCGATGCATTTGTCAACCAATGGGTCGAGTCGGGGAAGGGGTTTAAGGTTGCGGACGTATGAACCTTCGTCCTCGTTGAAAATTACACCGGGGTTCAGGATCCCGTCCGGATCGAAAAGCTCCTTTACGTCTTTCATCAACGCATACGCCTTGTCGCCCCATTCGCGGCGCACGAACGGCGCCATGTTGCGTCCCGTCCCGTGTTCCGCCTTCAGGGAGCCGTCGTATTTCTCCGTCACAAGTGCGACAACGTCGCGCATCATGCGGTCGTATTGAGCGACGGCCTCAGGCGAATCGAACCGTTGGTTCAGGATGAAATGCCAGTTTCCGTCGAGGGCGTGTCCGTAGATGACCGCGTCGGGATAACCGTGTGCGGCGAAAAGGCGCTGGAGGTCATCCGTGGCTTCCGCCAGCCGCGCCACGGGAACGGCGATGTCTTCGATCAGGCAGGTCGTGCCGATTTCGCGTGTCCCGCCGACCGCCGGGAAGATGCCGCTGCGCATCGCCCAATAGCGGGCGGTCAAGGCGGGATCGGCGGTGAAGGCGGCTGGAGCGGCGAGTGTGAACCGTTCGAGCGCGTGCATGACGGCCTCGCGTTTCCGGCTGAGTCCCGCCTCGTCCCGCGCTTCGATTTTGACGAGCAGCGCACCGGCGGTTTCGGGCAGTCCGGCGAGTTCGGGGAACTCGCTCTCCACGGCGCGCATGGCGCGGCGATCGAAGAATTCCGTCGCGCAAGGCGCGTCGGTCGCCTTCAACGCGGGAACCGCTTCACAAGCCGCGTGCGCTGTCGGGAAGAGCAACAGCGCGGATTCGGAATGTACCGCGATTTCACCCGTTCGGAAGGTGATCTCCGAGAGAAATGCGAGGGTGCCTTCGCTTCCCGGAATCAAGTGCGCGATGATCTCGAACGGATCCTCGAACTCCACGAACGGCAGAATCGTCAACCCGGTCACGTTTTTGATCGCGTACTTGCGGCGGATGCGGGCTGACAGTTCCGCATCGGCGCGGACGCGATCGCGCAGGGCGAGTAGTCGTTTGACAAACGCCTCGTGCGAGACGGCAAAGGCCGCACGCGACTCGGCGTCGCCCGTGTCGAGTACGGTACCGTCCGTCAGGACGATCCTGACGGATTCCAGCATCCGGTAACTGTTGGCGTGGACGCCGCAGCTCATCCCGGAGGCGTTGTTCATTACGATTCCCCCGACCATTGCGCTGTTCAGCGAGGCAGGGTCGGGCGTGAATCGCCTCCCGTAGGGACGGAGGATTTCGTTGACACGCCCGCCGACGACACCCGGCTGGAGGCGGATCCGGAGTCCGTCGTCGAGGACTTCGTGCCGTTCCCACTGCTTGCCGCAGACGACGAGCCAGGCGTCGCTGACCGCCTGTCCGGAAAGCGAGGTTCCGGCGGCCCTGAACGTCACGGATTTACCGCTGCCTTTTGCCTGGGCAAGAATTTCCCGTACGTCCGTCTCGTTGGAGGGCATCCAGACCTTTTCCGGCAGAAGGCGGTAGAAGCCCGCGTCCGTCCCCCAGGCCAGTTTGTCGATTTCTCGTGTCATCGTTTTCATATCGTCCCCTGCGTATCCGTAGCGCGTCGTGCGAAACGGTTAATACCGTCCGGCGGTCATCCATTTCGCGGTATCCGTCTCCCCGCCGTTCGATTTCGCCTCGAGAATCGTTTTGACAAGCGCGGGATCCGCAAGATAACGGCGGAGTTCGACCGGTCCGCGCCCTTTCGTGACCTCGACTTGGCAGAGTTTCGGTGCAACGGCTTCCGGAAGAAGCCTGATCCGCTTCGCGCCGATGGCGGTGCCGGAAAGGATCTCTCTCCCGTCGGCGACGAGCCGCCACGCGTCGATATTTTCACCTTTTGAAATGTCCTCCCGCATCACGATGACGTTGAACGGTTTGCCGTTTTCGCGCACCTCGTGGACGAAGAGTGCTTTGCGCATGACGTCGAATCCGGAGAGTGCGCGCACATCCTCCTCGTCAAGAAGGCCGTCCTTGTTCGGCGACAGTCCGATATTCATAGTTCCGCCGTTACCCACGCTGCGGCAATAGAGTTGCGCGAGATACGCCGCGTTCTTCGTCGTGCTGCGGTCCCGCTCGTGCCAGAACCATCCTTTGCGCAGGGGGAAGTCCGCCTCGCAGACACGGAAGCATGTGCCGTTTGGCGATCCCGTGTTAATCTGTTTCGGATAGTTCGGATTGCCGTAGCGGCGGTTCGCGAACCCTCCGACCGTCTCGATTGTGGCGCGGGAAGAGGGACTGAGAATGCCCTGTTCGTTCCCCGGCCAGCGGAAGTCGGAACCATCGTTTTCGCCGGCGAAAATCGTGACAGCAGGCTGGAGCTCCCGTACGAAGCGGAAAACGTCGTTGAAACGGTAGTATTCATCGGCGGAACCGATCTGTCGTTTTTCCTTCGTGCCGCCGTACCAGCCGTCGCCTCCGTTCGCGCCGTCGAACCACATTTCAAATACGGGCCCGTACCCGCCGCCGAGAAGTTCCTTGATCTGCGCGTGGTAACGTTCGACGTACCTTGCCGTCGCGTATCCCTCGTCGTGCCGGTCCCAAGGGGAGATGTACACGCCGAACTTGATCCCCGCGCGACGGCAGGCATCGGCGATTTCACGCACGTAATCCCCTTTCCCGTCCCGGAAGGGGGAACGGCTGATGTTGTAATCCGTCGTCTTGGTCGGCCAGAGGCAGAATCCGTCGTGGTGCTTGGCGACAACCACAAGCCCGCCGATCCCGCCTGCCTTTGCCGCGCCGACAATCCGGTCGGCGTCGAATTTCACGGGATTGAACCTCTTTGGATCCGCGTCGCCGTACCCCCATTCACGGTCGGTGAAGGTGTTCAACCCGAAATGGATGATTCCGAGGATTTCCGGGCCGTTCTTCATACGTTCCAACAACACCGGATTCGGGACGGGGCGCGCGCCTGCGGTCGCCGCTCCGAATACGAGTCCCGCCGTCAACACGAACGCGGCAATCCGTCTTGTTTGCTTGTTGTCTGTCTCTTGCATCGGTAACGCCTCTCCTTGATTCCTCCGCCGGTTTTGCCAGTCCGCGCAACACCTGTCACACGGTCGAAACCGGGATGATACCCGGCGGACGGGAGAAGTATAGCAGACTCCGCCCGTTCTGCAATGGCTTTTCGGATACATCTGCATAGCGACAGCCCCGGTCCCACATTTATTCACTTGCAGTAGACAGTTCGAGGTGATAAAATGCCATTTCTTTATTCGTGCTATGAACAAACAACGCATTTTGTCGGACGAGGTCTTTGGTGCCTCTTTGTGGTTACCGTTTTTGACGGTACTCTTTGCCGTGTTGTCTGGTTCTGCGGACGTCATGGTACGGCAGGAGATTACCCTGAACAGGGGCTGGAACGCGGTTTATGTGGAGGTTTCCCCGGTTGCGCCGCTTGATGAGGTATTCGCGGCATGGCCGGTGAACGCTGTCGGTTTTTACGATCCGGCGTCTTTCCTGGCGACGCGCCAGTTCTCCCAGACATGGAATTCAAAAGGAGGGACGATGTCGCCTGTCGCCACTTGGAACCGTATGTTTCCAGAGGCGACGAAAGTTCAATCGATCCCCGCCGGTACGGTATGTCTGGCGTTCAACACCAATTTGACGAAGACGGTGGTGTCAATCACCGGGGTGCCCGCCGCGCCGCGTATGACTTGGCATATCACGGATACGAATGAGGTTTACAACTTTATCGGTTTTTCGCTCCAACAGGGCGCGTCAATCTATCCGGGCGAGTATCTGGAAGGATTCGACGGTGAATTCCTGAAGAGCGGCTTTTTCAAGTTTTCCGGAAACTCCGAGAATCAATCCCCCGTGATCAAGCCGGTTTATTCTACGGCGACGGTCTCGGACGGAGACGTGCTGCTCGTGTCGTCCGACACGCAGAGCGACTGGTCGGGTGTGCTGAACGTCTCGCCGATGGGCGGGCTCGACTTCGGAAGCGATTCGTCGAAGGAGACGCTGTCCATCCGCAACGACGGCGAGGCTGCGCGTACGGTGGCGGTCGCGATGGAGATTGACGCTGCTTACGGCGACGTGATGTTGCCCAAGACGGCCGTACACATCCGCGATGCGGCGGTGGCGCTGACGAACGCGGTATGGACGCCACTGGGCGGTGCGCAGTCTTCCGCGCCGATCGCGACGAAACGCCTTTCCGCCGGTGAGACGTGGAAGATCGAATTCGGCTTAGATAGAAGGGTGTTCGACGCGGAAGTGCAGGGCAGAACCTTCGGTGCGCTCCTGCGTATCACGGACGTGGATGGCAAGTCGAAGATGCGCGTGGACGTGCCGCTTGTCGGCGAGACGTCCGGAATTTCTACCGCAAACAGGGCGTGGCCGGGCGGACTGTGGGTGGCGGACGTTGCCTTCAACCGTATTGTCACGCCAGACAAGTCCGTGGAGACGGAGACGGGCGGCACGGCGAAGCTGAGGCTTCCGATCCACATCGACGCGCACGGCACGGTCCGCCTTCTGCAGCGCGTCGTGGCGGCGGGCGAGATGGCTGCGGACGGCACGTATGCCTACCATCTTTTTGCGGGAAAGGCGACAGTCCCGACGACGGCCCATATCGCGATGCGCATCAGCGCGGTGTGCCTGCCCACGGAGACTCCCGTCATCGAGGCGTCCGGCGGTGCGGACTCGCTGAGCCAGCCGGACGGCGTGACGTTCGCGTTCACGGTGGCGGGCGGCGGTGCGACGAGCCTTTTGCGGCATCCGCTCCACCCGCAGCACGACGGACTACAGTGGGACTTTAAGACACCCGCGCCGAGTGGCGATGTACTCTCGAATTACAAGGGCGACGTGAAGCCGGAGACGTTCTCGGTCGGGAACGAGATTTCGCTTTCGCTCGACCTGAACGGTGGCGAGGCGGCGTGGAACCCGGAGCAGGTGAAGAGCGGACGGATCACATGGAAGCTCACGAACCTCATGCGGCAGGGACCGGTCACGCTCGTCGGCGATATGTCGTTCACCCGCGTCAGTTCCCAGACGGAGATCGTGTTGGAATGACGGATGACAAATGACGAATGACGAATGAATGAATGACGAATGAAGCTGACGGGTGGACAGATTACCCAGCTTCTTAGGGTAAATGAGCGCGTTGAATTCAAACGCGCAACCTCTGAATTGCCCGACAACCTCTGGGAGACGTACAGCGCCTTCTGCAACACGGACGGCGGAACGATCACCTTTTCAAACCCCGGCACGATGCGCATCAGCAAGTCCGTTTCCGTAGCGGGTGGAACGAGTGACGCACGCAACACCGCGATCTTCAACATCTTTGCGTTGGTCGATATCGGCGAGCGTTCCGGCATGGGCCTTGCGAACCTCCACGGCCTGTGGAAGAAATACGGCTGCGCCGAACCCAAAATCACCGAATCCTATGACCCAGATCGGACTGTAATCGTTGTCACTACCGATGATGAAGTTGAAAGTGCCCCAGAAGATGACATTAAAGTAGACAATAATGCAGAGGGTAACATTCAACCTGATGATGGTAAAGAACAATCAGAAAGGAAATTGCTTAGCGAATTACCAGCTTCGTGTAGGCAAGTACTCAAGGCGTTATCAGAAGACGGATCGTTTACACAACAGGTATTGATGCGTAAGCTCAATCTCTCGCGGGCTGCAATAACGAAAGCTATAGTCATTCTGATAAAGGAACGATACATCATTCGCCGTGGGGCTCGCAAGAACGGTTACTGGGAGGTCTTGCCATGAGTATTGTCATGCCGAAGAGTTTGGCGTTCTCGTTATGCGCCGGCGGCCACGCGCCGTGGGGTGCTGGTATCGGTAGGGCCGTCGCCCCGCGACCGCCGTCAGCCGAAGTGGTGTCTGGAGGACGGATTCTGATTTGAGGAACGATTAAAAGGAGAAACGAAGATGAGGCAGAACAGAAGAGAATTCCTGACGGCTGCATCTTGCTTGGGTGCAGTCTCGATGTTGGGGAAAGGCATTGCGTCCGAAGAACGGAAGGGGGGCGATTCCATGCTTGGTTTTGCTGCACCTCCGATTTCTAAGGTGCGCGTGGCGGTTGCGCCAGGTGTTGACAATCCGGTTGGTCGTATTTGTCGTTTCCCAGGCGTAGAAATCACTGCCCTCTGCGCTGAAACGGCCGATGACTTGAAATCTGCAAAAGGGTTCATCGAACGAGCCAAATTGCCTCCGCCGAAGGAATATATCGGGACCGACGCATGCAAAAAAATGGTGGACGATGGTGTCGCGGATGTTTTTTACAACAGCATGTATTGTCTGAACAATACGGAACTCAATGTGTACGCCATGAACGGCAAAATGCATGTTGTTTCCGCTCCGCCGGTTCGGTGTACCATCGATGACTGCTGGAAACTCGTGGAGACGTCCGAAAAGAACAAGGTACACTGCACGTCTGGCAGTTTTGGTTATGTCTATGGCGAGTATGCGCTTTTTGCGCTGAATATCGTCCGGCGTGGTCTTCTGGGTGATGTTGTGGCATGTGGCGGAACATACTTCATGGATTGGCGTAGTTCGTTGTATCGGAAGATGCCAGCTCGACAGGTGGATTGTTGGGAAATGCGCATGGCATCGCAGGGTGTTTCCATTCCGTGGAATGTATTTGCTCCGCTGTCCCGCTGTCTCGACATAAATCGGGGTGACCGACTGGAAACGCTTGTGGCAATGTCGTCAGGGAATGCAAGCTTGCGGGCGTTTGCGGAGAGCAACAAGGAAGTTTCTCTGTCGGACCGGTTGACAAACGACAGTTGTGACATGTGCGCGACGTTAATCCGAACGGCGAAAGGGCGGCTTGTCACATTGCGACAAGCCCTGACGTTGTCTTGTCCATGGTATGCCCCTGCCGAAGTTTGTGGCACGAAAGGCGTCTTGATTTGGGGTGGCGCGGATGGTATGAAGATGACGTGCGACAAGGTTCCTGGAGGCGGACGCACGAGAAGGTTCTTCGATGATAAGATCACGGAAGGAATGCGTGGAGAATTAAGGCATCCGCTATGTAACTCGGTTAGGAATGTTGCGCAAAAACTCGGTGGACATGGTGGGGCTGCTCTAATAGGGGATATGTGCCGCATATATTGTCTTCGAAACGGACTGCCAATGGGAATTGACGTGTACGATTTTGCGACATGGGCTTCGCTCATGGAATTGACTGATAAATCCGCACGAGCGGCTGGACAAGCGGTCAAGGTTCCGGACTTTACGCGGGGGGCATGGAAGTCAGCTACCCCAAGGCCCATAGAAGAGGTTGATACGGAGAAGTTTCTGCAAGCTTGAACCGATACCTTACGAGGATCCCATATTGAGAGAGTTGGGAGGTTGCTTCGGGGTTGAGGGGTGGTTGGGGTAGCATACTTGAAAATACAAGGAATCAAGGTTGCAATCCGGCAAGGGAGTGTGTATACTTGTACTCGTTGTCGTTGAGAACGCTGTTTCTTTTTCATGTTGGTCGGGACGTGCCCGACCAACCGTTCTCAATTGCGATACTGTTTGCGTCGCATCCGAGGGATAGACGAGGCGCTAATGGGAAGGAAGAGCAAAATGAGTCAGCTGGTGAAGCTAGGTGTGGCGGCAGTCCTTGCCTCAATGGTGACGGGATGTGCTACGGTGAAGTATTCGTCTCCGGGAATGTTGAAGAATGTTTCAGTGAAGGGGGCGAAAGGTGCAGAAGACGGTCAGCTTGTGACGATTACGACAAGCGGTTTCTATATGTTTTGGGCGATCCCGATCGTTTCAGGCGACCTTCGCTGGAATGAGCGGGCAAAGACCATCGAGGGGGGAACTTCGCTCTTCCAAGACCAGGTTAGTTACGCCGAGCTTCAGAACGCGCTTCTCAAGATCGCCGAAAGCCGTAATTGCGATCTTGCCGAGGTCTATTTCAACGATTCTGACGCTTCCTACGCAGGGGCGAGCTACAGCGGTGCGATCGGTTCGTGTTTTGGTTCATCGGCGATGAGCGTTTCCGCGATTCTGATGCCGCGTAAAACAACCGCAAAGTAAGGGGGAAAAGATGAACATAAAGATAAAAGCGTTTGTTGCTGTTTCGTTTGCCGCCTCGGTTCTCGCGTTCACGGGGTGTAGTTCCTACACGGAGATCGCCCGTTGGAAATCGAATACCGCGATTAACGACGGTGAAGTACCGATCGCGTCGTTCGTGACGCAGAATTTCTCCTACCAGCTTCTGGGGTTCATTCCGTTGTGTACGGGGCGTCCGTGGACGAAGGGCAACGAGGAGGTCGTGGACCGGTTCAACGTCCGGCTGTTCGCGGATGAGGCGACGATAGACAACAACCTTGCCACGCTTAACCACGCGCTGGATGTCGCCGGTTCCCACCGGATTTCCCAACTGAGGATCACCGAGGATGACAGTTCGATGTGGAGTCTTCTGTTGATCAACCGGCACGAGGTACGCACACAGTGCATAATCCTCAAACCAGAGGCATCGGAAAGTAAGTAGACACGTATAAACGAATGTCGTCGATGGCCATTCCCGGCGATCGAGTGCAATCTGCGATTATCAAAAAGGAAACGACCATGAGGAAGTTCATCTTCGGAATCATTGTCATTGTCGCGTCTGTCGCGACTCTTCCCTGCGTCGCGGCGGGCGCCGCGTTCACGTACCAGGGCGTCATCAAGGAGGTGGGCGGCGCCGTGCCCGCCAACAAGAACAGGACGGTCCAGTTCCGCATCTACGACGGGCCGGCGACGGACACGCCGCTCTGGGGCCGCGCGTACAACGTGCTCCTCGACGCGAACGGGCTCTTCAACACGGCGATTACCGACGCGGCCGGTAGCGAGATCGACGGCGTGACGTCAACCGGGCTTGCGTCCATCCTCGCACGGAATTCCGGGACGACGCTCTACATCGGCCTCACGGTGGACAACTCGTCCGGTGAAATCTCGCCGCGCCAGGCGCTTCTCGCGGTGCCCTACGCCATCCATGCGTCCGACGCGGCGGCGGCGAGCGGCGACTTTACCGTGGAAGGGCAGACGACCCTCAAGGGAGGGCTCGCCGTGCAGGGTACCATGAACGCGGGCGCGCTCTCGGCGACGAGCCTTTCGGTGACCGGCAACATCTCCGCCGGGGCGTCCGGCGCCTTCTCCGGCTACGGCATCACGCCCGTCGGCGGCATCATCATGTGGAGCGGTTCGGCGTCCAACATCCCGGACGGCTGGAAGCTTTGCAACGGATCGAACGGTACGCCAGACCTCCGGGGACGGTTCATCGTCGGATACGATTCCCGCGATACCAGCTACAACTCGGTCGGAAAGACCGGCGGCGCGAATACGGTGACTCTGACGGAATCCCAAATGCCGCGGCACCGCCACGAGTACGTCGGCGACGACCAGCTGGAGAACATCGAGTCTGGATGCTCCACGAAACTGCGCGCGACAACCTCCCGCTATGACGCAGACTCAAAGATGGGCGGCTCCTGGAGCAGCGGCGTCTACGGCACGAGCTACGTTGGCAACGGCGATGCACATGAGAACCGCCCGCCGTACTACACGCTGTGCTTTATCATGAGAGTCAAATGAAGAATGAAGAATGACGAATGACAAATGAAGAATGAAGAGTGGTGAATGAAGACTGGAAGGACAGATGGAGGCCGTGCGGCGAAAGACGATCCACTGAAGGTCAAAAGCATGGACTTCGCCGTGCGGATCGTCAAGCTTTCTCGATGGCTGCGAAACGAGAAAAAAGAGTTCTCGATTGCAGATCAGATAGTGAGGAGCGGTACCAGTATTGGCGCCAACCTGTCGGAAGCGAGATACGCTGCTTCAAGAAAGGACTTCTTAAATAAGTGCAAGATCTCGCTCAAGGAATGTTCCGAGACGATGTTTTGGCTCGAACTTCTTTTCAAAAGTGGTATCGCAGAGGAATCTCAGATGATCTCTATGCTAAATGATTGTCGTGAAATGCGGCTCCTGCTTTCTGCATCATGTAGAACAATTGAGAAAGGGCTGGTGAACCAATGAGCAATTTTTCATTCATTCGTCACTCGTCATTCGTAATTCGTAATTTATCATTCGTCATTTTCCTCGTGGCAGTCAGTGCGTTTGCTGATTCGCCGACGTACGTGTTGGGCGTTCCCAGCGCGCCGACGATCTACATTTCGGCGGATGCCGGCGACAATCCGTGGCTGGCCGCGAACGGCGCCTACCCCGCGATGTCAATCGTCGCGACGACGGGTGGCGTGTCGCGCGTCGAGTTCCTCGGCGCGCCGCGCATGGCGCTGGCGTCCGCCGAGGCGGGGTTCCCGCTGGAGCGCGCCAAGCCCGACTACTACCTTGCCGACGAGATCGAGCCACCGGACGGCGTGGACTGGGCGGCTACGTATGACGCCTATCTCGCGCTGCCGGCCGACGCGCGCGACAAGTTCATCTTTGACGAGGACGACCACCGCCTGTTCGCGGCGCGGGGCGGCGTCCAGACGTTCACGTGGCATCTCGTGGGCGGCTCGGTCCGTCAGATGACGTACAACGTGTCGATGTCGTGCTCCGGGCGTCCGCGCCGCATCTACTGGACGGACTACCCGTACAACAGCCCAGGCATCGACCTAAGCGGCAAGTTCGTGAAGTTCTTCGGGAGCGAGGAGATTCTGACCCCCCGCTACGGCAGTGTCACGAACGTCGCCGCCGGCATCCAGCAGGTCATCACCAACAAGATCGTGAGCGGACTCAGCCTGGACCCCTCGACCAAGACGCTCTTCGCCTACGGACAGCTCCAGGGGCAGGTCGTGATGGCCTACTACGACTCGGGCACGTTCGAACGGCTGCTCCACGTGCAGGTGGTCGAGGTGTGCCGTCCGCAGGTGAACCGCCTCACGGGTGAGATCGGGCGTCCCCTCAAGCCCGACGGACGCGGTTACGACGTGGTCGGACTCCGTCCCCAGCCCACCTACGTGCAGCCGTCCGACAACCGGGGCGACTACTACTACCAGCACAAGGGACAACATTCCTACAGCCCCAAGAACGGCAACGTGTATCCGCTCCGTCCCACGAAGGACTATCCGTCGAACATGGAGGTCTACTGGATGGAAACGGACGAGATGGAGGTCGACTGGCCGTTCGAGCTGGACCAATACGCATGCGACTGGCCAGAGGACACGACCGTGTTCGTACGCGGCGAAAACGCCGCCGCCCCTGGACGCCCCATCTACGTACCGTCGGGATACAACGCCACGCTCATGGACTACCAGGAGCCCGAGGGACACGCCCGCGCGGTCGCCGGTGATGGCACGTTCACGACGCT
This sequence comes from Kiritimatiellia bacterium, assembly GCA_017962315.1. Classification (GTDB taxonomy): domain Bacteria; phylum Verrucomicrobiota; class Kiritimatiellia; order RFP12; family UBA1067; genus RGIG8368. The sequence goes on along the minus strand of JAGCVN010000030.1, from coordinate 14,496 downwards.
CGGCGAAGGGTATTCTCTCCTCAAGCTCGCGGCGGACGACAACGTGTGGTTCGTGCCGATCCATTCGATCATGCGCACGAACACCAACTACTACACGCTCGCCGCGGAGGATATCCGCGTCGGCGTCGAACTGAGGCTACGCGGCGGGAGCGTTGCCGGCACGGCACCTGGGTTCAGTCCGAGATGCAACCCGTCCAGCCCCGGTTTCATCTACGAGACCGTGTCCGCGCCAATTTGGAATCCGGACCTCTACGTCGCGCCGGAACCGGACTCCGCAGGCGGCGCTTCGACTAACATGACCGAGGTGTCCTCCGACACCAACAAATACGAATCCGTCATCTATGCCGTCTCCGCCAACCCCGTTCCCGGTTCCTCCGTCTCCGTTCCCCGCATCGAAGTCTGGTGGAACACCACGATCCGGGAAGAGGGCATGGCAAAGCCGCTCGCGATTCCCACGTTGCCGCAGGTCTATTCCGTGCGATGGCCGGAGCCGAGCGAGACGCCGCAGATCGTGCTCGCCTCGCAGCTCGGCAGCGCGTCGGAATCGGTCTTCTCGCACAACATGGGACTGTATCTCTCCGAGACGAATTCCACCGCCGTGCTGTCCGAGCGCAAGTACTTCGACGAGAACGACGGCGGCACGGTGATGTTCTGGGCGAAAATCGCCGATGACGTCAATCCGGCAACCGTGGTGCTGACGTTCGCCGACGTGTCGGTGACGGCCGGCGACATCGCGGGCGGGTATTCCATGCCTGGCACGGAATGGCGCCACTGGTCCGCCACGTTCGGCAGCGACGAAGCCGGCGTGATTGCGCCGCAGTTCACGGGGAAGGGCGTCACGGTGGGCGAAGTCCTTTTCTGGAACAGGTCTCTTACCGCAGAGGAGATCGTCGAGGAGCGGCTGAAGACGCACACGGGGCGCGAGAACCACCTCACCGGATGCTATTCGTTCATCGACGGCAAGGACCTCGCCGTGACCGGGACCGACAGGCGCACGTTCACCGACAAGGTCCTCGGAACCGTCTGCGTGGCACACGGGTGTCTGGCCGATGAGAACGGGCCGCCGGCCACCGGAACCGGCGTGATCGACGCGGACGGCGACAGCACGCCGAAGATTTATGTGCAGAACGAGAGGGGCAAGACGGGTTACAACCCGAACGAGGAGCACGCCATCGTGCGCGCGGGCTCGGGCGGCTACGTGGCGTGGGCGCTCCGCGCCGACCTCAACATGGAGGGCAGCTCCGCGCCGGGCGTGCTCGTGGAGTACGTGAAGGGTGGACGCAAGGCGATGCAGTGGTTCGATGTGGCGGTCACGAACAGCGTCTATCCCGAGCTCGCCGCCGACTGCGTGGCGGGCAAGGCGTTCCCCGGGCCTCACCCGATCGACTTCTTCGACGATCCGTGGTGTCCCGAGGATTCGTGGGACGAACCCGTGGCGACGGCGCCCGCGTTCCGCGACCGCAAGGAGCAGCTCTGGGCGCGCGCCGCCGGCACGGCGACGATGCGCATGTACTACCGCATGCAGGAGGGCTTCGCGTTTCCGTCCCTCGACTCGGCGAACTGGCCCAAGGTGGGGACGGCGATTCCGTGGCTCTCGCTCCTCGGCGGCCTGCCGAGCTCCCCGTCGGTCCTGTCCGCCATGCCGCATCCGTGGAAGTGGCGCGTGAAGTGGCCGGAAAACGTCCCGGAAATCGAGATCGGCCGCACGCTCACCGTGGCGGCGTCGGGTCTCCCGGAGGTGTGGAACTGCAAGTCCGTGGGCGTGGTGTGGCCCGCGACGGACGCCGCGCGCGACGCGACGGCGGTGTTGTTCGACCCCACCGTGGCGCAGACGAGCGGCTTCCCGAAGACGACCTACGCGACCGTGGCCGACGCAATCGCCGACCTCGGCATCAAGCAGGGCGCGGGCGGAAACGGGACGCTCCGCAAGGGGCGCTGGACGTTCGACGGGCTGCCACCGTCCATCTCCAAGCGGTTCTACCTCGATACGACGGCGGATGTCACGCGCTGCCTGAAGCTCGAGGGCGAGATGGAGGACAACAAGGCCGGCGTCTCGCTCCTGCACGTGAACGTGCTGAGCGCGTCGGAGCGCGCGGTCCTCTCGTCGCTTCTCGACTCGACCGCCTCTACCGCCGGCCAGAAGGCGTGGCGCGCCGCCATCGCCACGCTCGCGACGGGGTGCGTGAAGCCGAGTCCGCACGTGTCGGTCTCCGCCGCCGAAGATCGCATCGACTACCGTCCCCGCGACCACTACGCGCTCTTCACGATGGGCTCCACGAACTACGTGACGTTCATCGAGAACGACTCGACGAACGTGCTCATGAACGTCGATCCGGGCGATCCGATCTCGATGCACCTCGTGAAAGTGGTGCCGCGCTACTACACGGGCCGCGTCGTCACGCGCGAGGACCCGCTCAACCTCCTCTCGCAGCAGCTGTCGATCATCTACGGCGAGGCGTTCGCCGGCGAGCCGGGGCAGTACGTGTTCGAGTGGAAGAAGTGCCGTCCGCACGCCGACGGCTCCGTGCCGACGGACTTCGACGACGAGTACACGGCGAAGTTCGAGCCCACGGCCGGACTCACGCGCTTCACGATCGGACACCAGGGCGACACGCTCGAGAACATGGTGAACACGTACTACGCCGTCCGCTACCGGGCCAAGGACGCGAATTCACCGTCCTACGCGGCGATGGGCCTCGCCTGGAGCGACTGGACCGATCCGCCCGCGCTCGCGGAAGGGTGGGTGCAGCGCGTCCTCAACAACGTGACGCCGTTCGCGCAGCGGATGCGCGACCTCGTGGAGAACGAGGCGGAGACGCCCGTCTCGATGATCGTCCAGGCCGGCCGGCCCTACGAGGGCGACGTGGCGCTCAACAACGACGCGCTCAAGGACGTGGGCCTCATCCAGCTCTACGAGACGATTCTCTCGAAGGCGGAGTCGATGTCGCTCCAGATGGGCATCGACGACCTCGACGCGAACAAGCAGCTCCAGCTCGCCGTCGCCCGCCTCGCCGACCTCTACAACACGCTCGGCGACGAGGCGTACATTGACGCCCTGAACCCGACGATCGGCTTCGGCGCGAACTTCAACAACGTCGAGATGACCGGCTTCGAGCTCGACTACGGCGCGCTCTCCACCGCGCTTTTCGCGTTCGACAACCAGGTGCCGACGCTCCTCGACGAAGAGCTTGCGCTCCTACGCGGCCGGAGCGGCGACAACGCGCCCTCGACGCGCATCTCGCCGTACTACAACCGCCTCGTGTGGAACTTCACCAAGGGCATCACGGCGGGCGAGGTGGCGTACGCCGTCAACTACGACATCAGCGGCAACAACAAGGGCATCATCGACGAGAACGACGCGGCCGACATGTACCCGCAGGGACACGGCGACGCCTACGGACACTACCTCAGCGCGCTCTCCGGCTACTACCGCCTCCTCCGCAACCCGTACTTCACGTGGGGTGTGCCCGCGATGGGCGAGATGACGGTGGCCGACGCTGTGGTGAATGTGGACTACTACGACGAGGCGCAGTTCGCGAAGGCGGCGTACAACGTCGCCAAGGTCGCCGCCGAGACGGTCGACCGTACGGCCCGCAAGGCATACCGCGACAACGGCGGCGCGTCCGGCGCGGGCTACCTCGATGACGACAAGACTCGGAACTTCGGCTACGGCGAGTGGGCCTCGCGCGGTGGCTTCGGCGCGCTCTGCAACTGGGCGGTCGGCAACGCACTCCTGCCCGTCGAGCCCAAGAGTGGCAACTACTGGCGTTATCTCTTCCAGAGCGAGTCCGATTTCATCGCGCTTGGGGTCGAAGAGGACGAGGATCCATACGGGGACTTCGACCCGGACGAGCAGTGGACGGTCGAGTTCCAGATCGTGCCGGCGTCCACGCAGCCTTCCAACGACGCGAATCTCCTGACCGTGATGGGCGACGACACGGCGTTCGGGTTCAGCCTGGCAGACGGAAACAAGCTGATGTTCGAACGCCTCCACGTAATCTCCGAGACCGTCACGAACACGGTCTACCATTACGCCTACACCAACACGACGGCCACCGCCGACTCCGAATTGTCCGCCACGTTCGCCGTGACGAACGGCACCCGGATCCTCGAGTGCGTGTTCTACGGCACGAACAGCGTGCCGGTTGCCCTGCCCGAGGGGTACGTCGTCGAGCAGCAGCTCGGCCATGACTTGGACGACGCTCCGGACGCGCCCGTCTGGGATGGCTGGGCCTGCGCGAAGTGGCGTGATCCGGACACGGGCGAGTTCCTGCCCTACGTGTACGAGACCACGGTCGAGACCACGGAACCTTCCGACATCGCTTACGACAGCGTCGAGATCGGCACGGTCGCGTCCGCAGAGAACACGCTCGTGGCGCTCCGGTCTCGCGGCGGTGCGCCGACCGTGTCGTTGTTCGACAATTCCGGCGCGAAGATCGTTGAGAAGCCTGTCGGCGGCCCGCTGGGTACCGAGCTGTGCTACGTGCTGCTCGGTGCCGGGTACGCCGGGGAGATCGGAGAGGTCCGGTTCTGGGATGGAGCGAACAGGTCGGACGCCGACCTTCTTGCGAAGCGCGAGTTCGCCTCTCCCGTCGCCGAGGGACTTGCGCTCTACCTGCGGTCGATCGTGGACACCCTGCCGTCGGGCGACGTTTCCCTTGTCGACGACACGGATCCGTCCGCCATCTGGCATGTCGAAGGCGGCGCGTGGCTCGCCTCCGCCGAGAGCGGGATGAACATCGACTTCGAGGACGAGGGCCTGAAGCGCATCGACCGTTCCACCGTGCCGGAGCTCGCCTCGCTCGCCTCGCTCATCCCCGCCATCCAGAAGAAGGTCGACCAGATGGACGCGGGGCTGAACCCGCTCGGCCTTGCATCGGCCGCAATTCCGTTCGACCTTACGCCGATCGACAGGGACGAGGACGGCAAGACGCACTTCGAGCAGATCCGCGAACGCGCCGGCACGGCGCTCGCCAACGCGCGCAAACTCCTCGACAAGGCGCAGTTCTACGGATCGCGCATTCGGATGCTGCAGGAGTCGCAGTTCTCGCGCGAGAACCAGCTTGAGACGATGGAGCTGGAGAAGAAGAACGCGCTGATTGAGTACTTCGGCTATCCGTACGAGGGCGACATCGGGCCAGGCGGGACGTACGCGCAGGGATACGACGGTCCGGACCTCTTCCACTACGCCTGGATGGAGCCGGAGACGTGCGGGCTTTCGGCGGGCGAGGACGTCAAGTCCGTCACGAAGGCGATTTACAAGTTCGACGTGACGAAGTACACGGGCGGCGGCGCGGGCGGCGTGGTGGAGATGTACAACTTCTACGACCAGACCGGGCAGATGACGTTCGAGTTCGACAAGTCCGCCGCCGGCATCGTCCTGAAGCCGTCCACCGTCACGGGCAAGCGCCGGGCGCAGGGACGCATCCAGGACGAACTCGGCAACCTGATCGCCGCCTACGCGAACTTCAAGGCGGCCGTCGCGGCGTGGGACGTCGCCATCCACCAGTTCGACTACGAGAACACGACGATCTGGTCGAAGTTCGGCCGCGACCACGCCATTCTGGTTATGAAGGAGGTCAAGTACGCGAAGGACGCGGTCTCGGCCTGGACGGACGCCGCGAGCAAGATCACGGCGAACACGCTGGAGGTTACCATGCGCCTCACGGGTAAGGCGTCGGACGCCGTCCTCCACGCCGTCCCGAAGGTGGTGGGCGCGGGAATGACCGTGAACGTCGATCCGCAGGCCGCCGCCGCCGCCGTCCAGAACGTGCCTCGTCTTGCGGCCACGACCGCCCAGGCGACGGCCCTCATCGCCGCCAAGAACGCCTTGGACGAGAATAACGGGTGGGACACATTCCTGCAGGTGCTGCTGGACCAGCTGGAGACGGCGAGCGAGTACGTCGACAAGTACGACGAGTACTATCAGCGGATGCTCGCGGCCGCCGAGAAGGTGAACGACGCGGCGGGCGAGGTGCGCTCGGCGTTCGTCGAGCTCCAGACCGCGCAGTGCGCCGTCGAGACCGTGATCGCCGAGGCGGAGCGCCTCATCGACGAGCGCACGCTCGTCCGCCAGCAGGCCGTCGACTCGCTTACCAAGACGCGCTACAACGAAATGTTCTTCCGCCTCGTGCGCAACAATGCGCTCTCGCGCTACTCCGCGCAGTTCGAGCTTGCGCAGAAGTACGCATACCTTGCCGCGCAGGCCTACGACTACGAGACGGGCCTGCTCTCCTCCGACCGTCGGAGCGGCGAGCGTTTCATGGCCCGCATCGTGGGCGCGCGTACGCCCGGCGAGTTCGATGACGACGGTGACCCGATCGCCGCCTCCGACGCCGCGAAGGGCGACGGCGGGCTTGCCGCCATCCTCGCGGAGATGGACGCCAACTGGCTCGTCCTCAAGCCCCGCCTCGGCATCAACAACCCGCAGCCCTACGCGACCTGGTTCTCTCTCCGCCACGACCTCTTCCGCATCTACGACGAGGAGGAAGGCGACAAGGCGTGGAAGACGGAACTGCGCAAGTACGTCGTCAAGGACCTCAACGAGCTGCCCGAGTTCCGCCACTACTGCCAGCCGCTCGCTGGTTCGACGGCGCAGAAGGAGCCGGGACTCGTGATCCCGTTCCCGTCGTTGATTGCCCACGGTTACAACTTCTTCGGGCAGAAGCTCGCCGGCGGCGACTCCGCGCTCGATCCCACGTACTACGCGACCCACATCTCCACGGCGGGCGTTCACTTCGAGGGATACGACGACAGTTCGCTCGCAAAGACACCGACCGCGTACCTTGTCCCCGTGGGCGAGGACCGCATGCGGGCCGTGGGCGACAGGAACGTCGTCCTCTCCTGGAAGATCGTGGATCAGACCATTCCCGCACCCTACGCGATCGGTTCCACGCAGTTGGACGACCCCGACTGGACGCCGCTCTACGATGGCAACACGGGCGGTAACGACCTTGGCGCGCGTATCCGCAAGCATCCGTCCTTCCGCGCCTACTACGATGATGCGGGCAAAGACCCGGTCGATGACTCGCTCGACTGCACGCGACTCGTGGGCCGCTCCGCATGGAACACGAAGTGGCTCCTGATCATCCCCGCCGGCTCGCTCGGCGCGGACCGCGAGGCCGCCCTCTCCGCGTTCGTCAACGGCGTCGATTCCAACCGCGACGGCAAGCTCGACTTCGCGGGCGTCGTCGATATCAAGATCGGCCTCAAGACCTACTCCACCAGCGGAAACTAAGGAGACAACCATGAAGCATATTCTATCCATCGTGTTGTTCTGTGCCGCGTCATTTTTTGTGTTTGCGGCAAATCCTCCCTCCGCCGTCACGCCATGCACCTTCCTCGGGCGGGTAATGGACGCCACCCACAAGGCGTTCGATGCTGACCGTTCCGCGACGGTCGCAGCGTACACCGCAGATGGCAAACTCCTGTCCGATACGGTGGCCTTCTTCCGCGAAGAGACGCGTCGTAACTATTCGCTCGCCGTGCCGCTGGCATCCTCTCCCGTAGAGGGTTACGCCGTACAGGATGACGCGCTTACGATTATCGTGACGGACGACATCGGAAAGGTCTGGCGCGGTGTGGTCGTCGGTGCGACCGCCGGTGCGCCGGCGGCTGTCCGTGAAGTCGATATCGTCCTTGGTCAGGACTCTAACGGAGATGGCATCGACGATGAACTTTACGACTGGCTTGAAAGCGACTGGGAGGAGAGTGACTGGTGGTCGCCGGACGAGACGTTCGATCCCGAAAAAGACTACGATGGGGACGGAGTCTCCACGATTGCCGAAGCCCTTTCCGGAACGGACCCCTTTAATCCCGACGCCGTTTTGAAAATCACGGCGTTTTCCCGTTCTGCGCCGACCAGGGGAACGGAGGTGTTCTCGCTTTCCTTCACGGCTGTCGACGGACGCGCTTATTCCGTGGAAGAGGCTACCGACCTCAAGGCGCGAGATTGGAAACCGAAGGCGTTTATGCTTTCGAAAGGGGCGGAACCCGTGAACTACCTCGTGCGTCCGGCCGACAACGAACCGCCCGTTTCCTGTACGATTTACCTTCTTCCCGCCCAGTCCACCAACTCGTTCTATCGCATCAAGTGCAACTAGCCATTTGGTTTGCCTCCGGAGCAATGAGCGGCGGAATGGCCCGGATGATCCAGCGGCGTTTCGCCAGAATGCTCGAGTGGCTGTAGATATCGTGCATGGTCTGCGGTGCGTGACCGGTGACGCTGTCCGTCACGCCGGAGGGGCACCCCGCCTCGTCCATGCGCGTGATGAAACTGGCTCGAAAGGAGTGCATCGTGGCGCGGCCTCGGTGGTCATCGGCGACGCCGGCCGCCTTCATGGTGCGCTTGACGACGGCGGTGATGCGCGTCATCCGGTACGTATAGGTTTCATGCAGGGTAGGGAACAGCCAACCTTCCGGACGTTGTGTGTAGCGTTTCATCCGTGCCAAAAGGATTGCGGAAATTTCCGGCAAGAAAGGAAGTTCAAGCGGCCAGGGTTTCATTCCCTTCGTTTTCGGCGGGACATGAAGGAAATATTCGCGGTTTTCTTCAAGCTTGAAATCTTCCCAACGGAGGCTTGCGAGCGAACCGATGCGCATCCCGTAGTTCCATGCGAAGAACAAGGCATCGTAGAGGTCGTCATAAAGTTCGGCGTCGATGGTACGCCGTCTGTCGGCATCATCTGGTGTGCGGCGGGAATCCCCGTTTCGGTCTTCCAGTTTTCGTATGTCGCGTTCTCGCGCTAGCTGACGGTGGAACGCGCGGGCTTCCTCCAACGTGAGGCGGCGGTAGCGTGTCACCCCCGTCCTTTGCTTCGGCAAGAGACGCAGCCCGTTGTCCCACGGATTCACACTTTCTGGCCAGATGGTGTGCCAGATTCGTTTCAGCGTGTTGAGTTCCTGACGTGCTGAGACTTTTCGGCTGAAAATATGGCGAATGTACTCTTCGGCGACGCAGCGGGTCACTTGATCTGCAAATTCCGCGTCTGTCCAGTTTTGAAAGTTCCTGAGGATTTGCCGGTAACGTGCGAAACTCGTTTTGGCGATTTCGTATCGTTGGGTAAAATGGAACCAAAGGTCGCCGAGGGGAATGCGGGGGCACGGGGGAAGGGTGTCCAGTTTCTCCTGAAGGTCCTCTGCCGTGTGTCGCGGTTCGGGGACCGTTGGTGCCGGGGAGGCGGGCGGTTGTATCTGTTGTTGGGGTGCGTTCCCGTTCTGACCGTAGCGCGTTTGGACGACCCGCAAGAGCAGGGCGATTGCCTCCGCAAGGTTCATCGTAACGGGGGACGGTTCTAAACCGGTCAGAACCATTGCCCTCCCTTCGGCGACGGCGGCATCCTCAGTCTGGAGACAGACGCGCATTTGGTTTCGCGGTACACCGTGAAGCGGAAACTGATAATAAAACCTGCCATCCTGTTTGGATGAAGCAGACAAATAACGACCCTTGGCACGTTTGTACAACGTACCCTTGAATGGTTTCATACCTTCTCCGAAAGCGCCGGCGTCAGTTCAACTGCTCGACCGCCTCTCGGATTTTCGCATCCGCCTTCACGACTTTTTCGCGTAGCGTCTGCTTGTGTGCGCGGAATTTGTCGCGGAGGGCGGCGTCCTCCGTGCCGAGGATCTGGACGGCGAGTAGTGCCGCATTCGTCGGACCGGCGTTGCCGACAGCGACCGTTGCGACAGGAACGCCGGACGGCATTTGGACGGTTGCGTAGAGCGCGTCCAGCCCGTTCAAGGCTCCTCCCGCCACAGGGATGCCGATTACAGGGAGCACCGTGTTCGCTGCCAGGATACCGGCCAGATGGGCCGCCCCTCCCGCGGCCGCGAGGATCACTTTCAAACCTCGTTCTTCGGCCGTCGTCGCGTATTCACATGCGATGTCCGGCGTGCGGTGTGCGGAAATCACGCGTACTTCACTTTCAACGCCGAACTGGCGGAGTGTCGTCACCGCTTTCTGCACGACACCCCAATCCGAGTCACTTCCCATCACGATACCGACCTTGATCATTTTTCTCTCCATGCGTCCGCCGGTCATCCGGCGGTCTGTTCCCGTTCAAACGCCCGATGCGCGATGTCGCGACGGTAGTGCGCCCCTTCAATCTGAATCTTTGCGACGCCTGTGTAGGCTTTCGCGACGGCTGCGCGCAGATCTGTTCCAAGTCCCGTCACCGTGAGAATCCGCCCGCCTGAGGTGACGACGACGCCATCCTTGCGCTTCGTTCCCGCGTGGAAGACGGCATCGGCGAGCCGTTCCGCATCGGCCAACCCGCCGATTGGCGTGCCTTTCGCGTAAGCCCCCGGATACCCGCCTGCGGCAATGACAACCGTCGCGGCGGCTTCCGGACGGACAGCCACCAGCGAATCTTCAAGCGTACCGTCGATACACGCCTCCAACGCTGGGATGAATGCCCCGTCCAGTCGCGGCAGCACCGCTTCCGTTTCGGGGTCACCAAAACGGCAGTTGAATTCCAGAACGTTGATCGACCCGTCTTTCCCGATCATCAATCCCGCATAGAGGACACCTTTGTAGACGATCCCGCGACGGCACAGCTCTCGGACGACCGGCAGGATAACCTTCTCCCTGATTTCCGGAAGCATTGCATCCGTCACGACCGGGGCAGGAGAATAGGCACCCATCCCGCCCGTGTTCGGGCCGCGGTCGCCGTCGTAAACGCGCTTGTGGTCTTGCGAGGAGGGGAGTAGTACGGCGTGTTCACCGTCAACAAGTGCGAGGATGGAAGCTTCTTCGCCGTCGAGGAAGGTTTCCAGCAGTACGCGGCTGCCGGCTTTCCCGAACTTGGCATCGACGAGCATATCGCGAATCGCCGACTCCGCTTCCTCGCGTGTCTGCGCGATGACGACCCCTTTGCCGGCGGCCAGCCCGTCCGCCTTGATCACGACAGGCAGGGAGAAGGAGGGGAGCGCGGCGACGGCAGCATCCGCATCGCTGAACACGAGAGCCTTTGCCGTCGGAACCCCCGCCGCATTCATCACCTCTTTCGCGAACTCTTTACTTCCCTCCATTTGCGCGGCGGCCTTGCAGGGACCGAACACGCGCAAGCCCTCCGAGGAAAAGGCATCGACCAGTCCTGCGCAGAGCGGTGCCTCTGGCCCGACGACGGTCAAATCGGGACGGTTCTCCCGCGCCCAGTTCAAGAGCGAGGGAACATCCTCCGCCGAAATCGGGATGTTTGTGGCAATAGCCTCCGTCCCCGCGTTTCCGGGGGCACAGAACAACTCCGGTTTGCATGAATCTTTTGCGAGTCTCCAAGCGATGGCGTGCTCGCGTCCGCCTCCTCCGACAACCAAGATTTTCATGGCGTCAAGCATACGCAAAACCCCCGCTTTCAGCAAGCCTTTTCTGGAGGCCGCCTTCTCCGGGTGGAAGGGCGTCCGGGGGATGCACCTCACTTGCCTACGCTTGATCGGCATTCATATTGGGGGGCGCCGTGTCACGACCACGAACGCCTCCGGAGGAGCGACACAACTGTTCATGAAGGGTTGAAAGCTTTTTGAAATTCGGCCTTGACGTATCCCTCCAAGCATGGTAAAGTAATTCCCGTTTTTACGACACGGTGTCCGGGCAATTAGCTCAGTTGGTTAGAGCATCGCTTTCACACGGCGGGGGTCACTGGTTCGAGTCCAGTATTGCCCACCATCTTGAAGATGCGTTTCCCCGATAGGATCAAGGGCGAAACGCTTTTTGTTTTATCTGGAACAGTTGCCGGATAGCCATGGCAGCCCGTTTTCGGGCGTGGCGAGCAGAAGTGATACAAGGGCGTCGTCGGAAAGTTAATAACGAGAGAAACCGTAGTGTTCTTGAAGAAGCGAACGGGGAATTTCCTTGACGAAACGCGAGGGTTTGCAGAAGAACGTGCTACCGTCCCGCATAACGCGCATGGAGGGCGAGGCGATGACAAGCTCGTCCTTTGCACGTGTAACCGCTACGTAGAACAGGCGTCGTTCCTCGGAATCGTCGGACGAAGACTCCACGGCTTTCGAGGAAGGAAACATGCTTTCGCTTGTCCAGATGACGAAGACGACCGGCCATTCAAGCCCTTTCGCCTGATGTACCGTACTAAGGTGAAGCCGCGGTGTTTCGTCCTCTTGCATCTGCGCGTATTCGGCATCGACGTTGGTCAGCAGCGCGACTTCCTCCAGAAAACCGGGGACGCCACGTGGATGCTTCTCGATTTGCCGGGCCAGTTCGCGCACGTCTTCCTCGCGGTCTTCGGCATTGTCGTAGACACGCTGTAGGTATCCGCTGTAGAATACGTCGCACAATATTCTGAGGACATCGGCGCCCATCCTCCCGTCTGCGTCACACGCCGTGTGATAGTCGGCGAAAAGGGAGAGGACGGGCTTGAGGAAGTCGCGGGCGGCGGCTGGCGCGGCGGCGAGCAAGGTTTCGCGCGCCTCCGCGCTGGAGGCGTCGAACCGGGAACCGAGTTTTGACCAGTATTTTTCGACGCTCTTCTCCCCGATTTTCGGAAAGAGGCAGAGGAAACGCAGGAACGCCAGATAGTCACGGGGATTTTCGCAGAGCCGCAGGAACGCGATCACGTCTTTTGCGTGGGCTTGCTCGAAAACACCGACCCCGGAGGTAATGCGGAAGGGGAGCCGCGTCCGTCCAAGCACCATCTGGAGTTCAATGGAATGGAAATGGGCGCGGTAAAGGACGGCGATGTCGCCGAGCGAGTACCCCTCGTCCAGGTAACGGCGGACCAGGGAGGTGACGGCATAAGCCTGTTCCTCTCCGTCATGGAGAAAATAGACTTGTGGTTTGCGGCGTCCGGCGCGCGTGGGGCGGAGCGTCTTCTGGAACTGTTCCGGGTTTCCGCAGATACAGGCGTTTGCGACGTTCAGGATGTCGGGCGTGCTGCGGTAGTTCCGCTCCAGCTTGATGACCTTCGCATCATGCCAACGTTTGGGGAAATCCATGATGTTACGGAAATTCGCGCCTCGCCAGGAGTAGATACACTGGAAATCGTCGCCGACGACCATCAGGTTCCGGTTCTTTTCGGCGAGGAGATCGACCATCTGCGCCTGGATCAGGTTCGTGTCCTGGTATTCATCGACGAGGATGTGCCGGAATTTCCGCTGATAGAATTCGCAGACGTCGGGATGTTCGCGCAGAAGGCGCAGCCCGTTGACAAGGAGGTCGTCGAAGTCCATCGCGTCAAGTTCACGCTTCTTCTCTTCATACCGGTGCGCGATGTCATGGATCTGGTCTCCGTGGAACAAAATCTCCTCGGAACTTTCTGCGAGGACATCGCCGAGCGGGATTGCCCGGTTCGCGGCGGAACTGATGAGCGAGGCGATGACCTCACGTTTCGGAAAGTCCCGCTTGCGCGTGACGACGGCGCGGATACACTGGTCGATCAGGGAACGGGAGTCGTCCTGGTCGAGGATGGTGAAATCATTCGCGTATCCGAGGCGTTTGGCGAAATGCCGCAGGAAACGGTTGCAAATGTGGTGGAACGTTCCGTTCCAGAGCGTGCCGACCGCCTCGCCGACCTGTCCCCGCGCGCGTTCGATCATCTCCCGCGCCGCACGGTTCGTGAACGTCAGGAGAAGGATGTTCTCCGGATCCACCCCGCTTTCCGTCAGGTAGGCGACGCGGTAGACGAGGGTACGCGTCTTCCCCGTACCTGCGGCGGCGAGGACGAGCAAGGGACCGTCGCCCGCCGTGGCCGCCGCACACTGTTCCGGGTTCAGCAGTTGGGCGTAATCCGTCATGAAAATCAGAAGCGCAGCCCGCCTGAATAACGGGATTTCACGTTCGCTAGAGCCCGTAAGTACCTGGTCTCGGCTTCGCGGGGAGTGATCTTCAGCTGCTTCGCGCAGGCGATGTTGTTCATGCCCTTGAAGAGGCGGAGATCCAGAATCTGGCGGTCTTGCTCGGAAAGCTCGTCGATGATTTTGTGGATGGCTGCGTAGGGGTCGGAACGCACCATGCGGATGCGGCTGTCATCCTTCATGCCGGACATATCGATTTCGACCGATTTTCCCGATGCAGCGGACTGCTGGTCGGTGTGGTGTTTCTTCTCAAGGGCGAGAATGTCGTCCAACATCATGGAAAGGAAACGTTCACGAATCGACTTGCCGGTGGGAAATTCCGCCAGGTTCGCCGCCGCACGGTAATACGTCTCCTGAACGACGTCCGCTGGCGGTACGATCTGTTTCAACGCCTCGCTCATGTTTTTTCCGGCGGATGTGGTCATCTCGTTCCGGATCCGCATGAAGGCCGCGGCGAATTCGTCAATGGTCATTTCGGTGCTTGCTTTCATGCGACTAGTTTACGGCTTATAGCCCTCCTACGCAAGAAGCAAATTTCACGCATCACTACAAGGGGTGCAACGAGATTTTTCTGCAAAAACTTTCAAAACCCCATTGACAAACGCCATATTCTTTGGTATTCTATAGAACATGAAAGAACAAAAGCGCCGCAGGGCCGAAATACTGGGAGAACTCGAGAACATTCCGTTCGCG
>JAGCVN010000029.1 GCA_017962315.1 Kiritimatiellia bacterium | reverse complement strand
CTTCGCGATGGCCGAGACGACGAACCAAAGCGTGGGACTCTTCCCGGTTGACGTGCTTGAGCGGTGCCAGCCGGGCGGCGACGGGTTCTACGGCTGCCATATCCACGGCGGCGCGGTGCTCGACCTTTCGCAGTGCAACGGCGAGCTGCAGGCCCGCAACCGGTACGTGTCCGGCTGCGACTCGACCACGTACGAGACGAACTCCACCATCACGATCCACCTCGGCGAGCGTGAGGTCCGCAACAAGGAGTGTCTTGTCGCGTGGGAGGAGCAGCCGGAGGACGTGACCTTTGTGCTGGACGAGGAGAGCCGCAACCGCGCGAAATGCCGCATCGTCGTGAAAGAGGACGGAATTTACGTCGATAAGAGAGGCCTCATCATTATGCTCCGCTAAAGCCATTTCGCCTAGATCCGGTAGTTGATGCGCAGATCTAAGTTCCAAAGCCGATAGAAGAGGGGCGGTTAAGTCTTGTTCATCCGGTCAAATGTGCTATACTGGCGGGCATGAAAAACCACTTCCTTCTTTCGGGTAGCGTGGCGGTGTTTTGCTTGTTTCGTGTAACGGCGGCCGTCGAGCATGTTCTGTATGTTTCACCTTCTGCCGGCACAATCCGTGATGGTTCCTCCGAACATCCGTTTGCGACTCCACAGGAAGCGCAAGCGTCGCTTCGTACACGCCTTGCCTCCGGGGAGCGCGTCCCTTGGGTTGTGTCGCTCGCGGAAGGTGAATATCCGCTTACGAAACCATTCACACTCGTTCCGGAGGATTCAGGAACTCCAGGCGCCCCCATCTTGTGGCGCGGTCCTGTGGACGGTTCTGCGAAATTCGTCGGTGCGCGCGAGCTGAAGGGGTGGCGCGTGCGTCCAGATGGTCGTTGGGAGGCGGATGTGCCGATCGAACAGAAACACCGCTTTCAGGTCGCGGTCTGGTTCGAGCAACTGTATGTGAACGGATGTCGGGCCAAACGCGCCCGCTATCCAAATGAAGGTTTCCTGCACGCGAAGGGCGCGAAACCAACGCTCCTTGCGGGCGATACCGAGTTGATGGAACTGTTCGTTAACAGGGACGAACTTGCGCCGCTCGCGACGTGTAGCAGTTTTGCCCATCTGCGCCTCGCACATCTGGTCGTACACCACAAGTGGTCTGCCACGCGGCGTCCAATCCGGGGGTACGACGCCGAGAGGGGCGTTGTGTTCACCGAAGGGAGATCTGTCACAAAGTGGAACACGTGGGACGCGAACTCGACCTATTACATCGAAAATGCGCCGTTCGCGCTCGACGAACCGGGCGAGTGGATGTACGACGGTGTCGCGAAGAAGGTACTCTACATTCCGCGTCCGGGCGAGACGCTTGAGAACACGCGCTTCCAGTTTCCCGAACCGGGTCTCGTCAACCTGCTGCGCATCGCGGGCGATCCCGCGAAGGAAGTGTTTGTGCATGACCTCGTGTTTGAGAACATCGTCTTCGCGTTTTCCGACTCCCCGCGCCGTCTTTGTTTCAAAGGCCGCAAGGGGCTTTCCGACGGAGAGATTGGCGACGACACGTCCTTCGGCCCGAGCGAGTGGCCAGGCGGACAGGCGGCTGCGCACACAAGCGCGGCGGTTCTGGCGGACGGGGCGCACCGGATTGAACTGCGCGGATGTTCCATCGTGTACGCGGGTGAATACGGCGTCTGGTTTCGCGAAGGATGCGTTTCGAACCGTATCGAGCGTTGTTCCATCGTCCATCCCGGCGCGGGAGGGATTCGCATCGGGACGACCGCCGCACCGCAGGGTATCGGCAAGGGAGTGCGCGTGATAGGGCTTGATAACGGACGCGGCACCGGGTGGAATGTGATCGACGACTGCGTGATTGCGCACGGCGGGCGTATCTTTGCCGAGGGTGTTGGTGTCTGGATCGGGCACTCGCCGTTCAACTCCGTCACGCACTGCGAAATCGCCGATTTTTATTACACGGGTGTTTCGATTGGCTGGGTATGGGGTTACGCGGGAAGCCTTGCGCAGGGTAACACGCTTGCGTTCTGCCGTATTCATGACATCGGGCAATGCGCGTTGAGCGACATGGGCGGGGTCTATACGCTTGGCACTTCCTATGGAACGTGCGTGACCAACAACGTCATCTACAACGTCGATTCCCGTTCCTACGGCGGCTGGGGACTTTATCCCGACGAAGGTAGTGAAGGAATTGTATTCGAGAACAACCTGGTTTACGATACGAAGGATTCCTCCTTCCATCAGCATTACGGGAAGGATAACATTCTGCGTAACAACATTCTCGCATTCAGCCGCGAGGGTCAGATTGCGCTTTCCCGTGCAGAGCCGCACCTTTCCTTCACGGCGGAACGAAACATCATCTACTGGGCGAACGGGCCGGTGTTCACGAAATATCAAGCGACGCTTAAGGAAACGGGCAGGATTACCTGGAAGGACAATTTCTGGTGGATGCAGGCGGGAACACCGTCATTCAACAGTAAGACGTTCGCGCAGTGGCAGGAAAAAGGCAATGACCGAAACGGGCTGGTCGCCGATCCGCTGTTCATAGATGTCCAAAAGCGCGATTTCCGACTGAGGGAAAATTCACCCGTGATCAAGGCGGGATTCCGCCCGTTTGATCCGTCCAAAGCGGGGGTACGCCCTCATGCGCCTTGCCTATAACTTGATTGTTCACAAAGGACAATTGTTCACAAATGCCATCATTACCACAAATACAGATATCGGGGAAACTTGCAATTTGTGATTTGTGAACAATTGTGACATTTGCGATTTGCGAACACTATCCAAGTTACCCCCATCTACATTCCCGCGCGCAGCGCGGGCAACGGGCTTACCGCCACTCGTTCAATAGGCGGTAGGCAATGCTCCAGGGACGGGGGAGTTCCTCGGGAAGATTTGTACGGTTGAACCACTGCACCTTCTCGATCTCCACCCCGTCTGGACGTGCTTCGCCGCTTGCGTATTCCGCCCGGAATCCGGCCATCAAGCTGTTGGGATACGGCCACGGCTGGCTACACCGGTATACGATATTCCTCACTTCTATGCCGGCCTCTTCCCGGATTTCACGGATGGCGGCTTCTTCCAACGATTCACCGGCCTCGACAAATCCGGCCATCAGGCCCCAGCAGGAACCGTGCACCTTCCATTCCAAGAGTACGTCCTCGCCCCGTGTGACCAGTGTGATGACCGCAGGGTTGAGGCGGGGGTAGAACAGTCCGCCGCAGGAGGGACACCGCATGGCGCGTTCCGTTTCGTCGCGGAAAAGAGCGGCACCGCAGCGAGCGCAGACACGCGTTTCCCTCCGCCAGTACAAGAGTTCGCTGGCTTCGCCGAGCAGACGCCAAATCGTAGGCGAGACCTTTCCGTGAAACGTCCGCAAGGGCAGGGGACGTGCCTCTGGAACCACGTATTCCTGATCGACGAGACAGGCGGACGTTCCGTCTTGAAGTGTTTCACGGACTGTGCCGCCCGCTACTTCGAAATAGGGATTTTCGCCGCCGTCGGCTAAAGGACGGCTCCAGAGTGTGGAGGGGTTCGTGAAGAGCAGGGTCTTCATAACGGAAAGAAGGATGTGAATGGGAACGGGTATCAGCTTGCGGGCGCGGCGGTACGTTTTGCCGACGCCAGCGTATTGAACAACAACATGGTGATGGTCATCGGGCCGACGCCGCCCGGAACGGGTGTCAACAGGGAGGCAACCTCGTTGACGGAATCGAACTCGACATCGCCACAGAGCCGGTACCCGCGCGGCTTAGAGGCATCCGGAACACGGTTGACGCCGACATCGATGACGACCGCGCCGGGCTTCACCATCGAACCGTTGACGGTGTTTGCATGGCCGGCCGCCACAATGAGGATATCCGCCGCCTTCGTGAACGCGGCTAGGTCTTTGGTCCCCGTATGGCAGATGGTCACCGTGGCGTCTCCGCCGGGTGCTTTCCGGGCGAGCAACTGGGCGACAGGCTTGCCCACGATGTTGCTACGTCCGATGACGACCGCGTGACGGCCCTTCGTTTCCACACCCGCGCGCAACAGCATCTGGATGATACCGTGCGGGGTGCAGGGGAGGAAACAAGGTTCACCGATCAACATGCGCCCGGCATTGACAGGGGTGAACCCGTCGACGTCTTTCTCAGGTGAAATGGCGTCGATCACGGCCCGTTCGTCGATTCCCTTGGGAAGTGGCAACTGCACAAGGATGCCGTGCAGACGGGAATCGCGATTCATCTCTTCAACGGCGGCGACAACGTCCTGTTGTGTCGCCGTGCCGGGGAGACGGACTTCCCGGGAAAACATTCCCGCCTCCGCGCAGGCTTTTTCTTTCGCGGTCACGTAGGACAGGGAAGCGGGGTTTTCCCCCGCTAGAATGACGCCGAGACCGGGCTGGACCCCCGTCCCCGTCCTCAGCCGTGCGACCTCTGCCGCGATTTCCGCACGCATTTCCGCCGCGAGTTTTTTTCCGTCCAAGAGGGTTGCACTCATCGTTTTACACTTTCCTTAATCCAGATACAATTCGGGAGGCGGGAGCGAGGTCGCCGTCTCCTGCTCGACAATGCGCTGTTCCGTGACTTGGAACAGGTAGTGGATCCCGAAAAGGAGGATCAGCAACACGGCCGCGCCGGCGCCGCACAAAAATACCATCTTGCCCCTTCCGGCGAAAAACGACCTGGCGGGCTGGATAGCGCGGGACGAGGCATCCAGCGAACGATGGGCCGCCTGCGTAATGCGGTCTAACGAAATCCGCACCGCCCGTTTCATGGTCAACACGAAAGGCGGTTTTGCCGCAGGCTTCGGCGCCTGCGGTTCCTCCGATCCGGCGGGAATTTCCGGGCCCTCCTCGTGTTTTCCGGGAAGGACGATTTTTGCCGGTTGCAGGGAGACGACCGGTTTCGGTCTGGCGACGACCGGCTCCGCAGGTTCTTCAGGAACGGTCGAATCGGGTGTCGCGGAGTTTCCGTTACGAAGTTGCGTCAAGCGTTTCGCCATCGAGAACAAGTCGTCCCCGTCTTCTGCCATCACCTGGTTTTCGGGGGGCACGACCGGCCCCAAGAAGTCTTCTTTCACTTGGACAGGGGCGATGGAAACGGCCGGTTTGACGGGGATTGTCACCGGTTCTTCGACAGGGATTTCAGCTGTTTTTTCGACATTTTCCGGAATTTCGTCGTTTCGGGTAGTGTGCAGAGCCGCGAACAACGGAAGCAGTCCATCATCATCCATGTCCGGCTTTTTCTGCGGTTTGATTTTTTCGGGGATTTGCCGTTCGGACGCGGCTTCTGCCGATGCGGTCGGCGACGGTTCCTCCGGTTGCGGTTCCACCGGACTGGAGACGGCGGGAACGGCTGCGGATTCCGAAGAGATCGGCTTCCGGGGGGGAGGTTCGGGCGTCGAAGAGACAGCGGTCACGGGAACGGGTGTGGTTGTTTGCTCTAGATCGTTCGGGACGGGGGGCGTTTCGACCGGCGCGGAGACGGCAGATGCCACGGGGGCAGGGGAGGGCTGGGACGACGGCTTCTGTGGCTGCGGCGGTTCGAGACGTTGTGGAATGACCGGGGTAGGGGCGGGAACAGAGGTGGTCTGTGGAACATGGGCCTCCGCCGGATTTTGTGTTACGACGGAAGGGCGACGGATTACGTTCGGTTGCTGCTGGGGCACCGGCTTTGTCCGGACGGGCGGAGCATGGGCGCCGTCGTACTGCTGTTTGAACGTTTGGAGGAGTTTATCCACCTGATCGGGCGGCAACCCGACGTATTCCGCGTAGAGCTTGATGAAACCACGACCGTAGATTGCAGCGGGAATCCGGCGGAAATCGTCATGTTCGAGATCCACGACGACCTGCAAAAGCAGATTGGTATTCTGCGCGATGTCACGCTGGGTGAGGCACTTGGCCTCACGTGCCTGTTTCAAAATTTCGCCTACCATTGTTCTCCTCCTCTGCTACACATTGTCCTCGCTCCGGACCTCGGCGTCATCTTCCTCGAATGAAGTTGCTTCCGGGATCCCGTCGCCCTCCGGCAAACCGGACGGTTCCTCTTCCTCGATACCTGGAATGGCTTCGTTGTCGGGGATTTCCTTGCTCAAATCCTTCAGAATTTCGCGCGGTCCAGCCCCCTTTGACGGACCTACGATACCTCGTTCTTCCAGCGCGTCCATAATGCGAGCGGCCTTGTTGTAACCGAATCCGAGGCGCCGCTGAAGCATACTGGTCGATGCCCGGTTCGTCATCCGGATCACCTCGATGGCAGCCTGGATGTTCTTCTCCTCTTCGCTGTCCACCGCACCGGCGGCTGCGGGGAGTCCGCCATCGAGAGAACCGTTCTCCTCGGTCTCCTGATTTTCGGAATCGTCATCCAGCGTGTCTTCGTCTTCCTGAATGCCTTCGAGCGTTTTGGAGAGGCGTTTGTCGTAACAAGGTTTGCAATGCTCCTTAACGAACTCCACGATCCGGTGTATTTCGTTGTCGCCCACATACGCCCCCTGCGCGCGCATCAACGTGGATCCCTCTTTAAGGAAGAGCATATCGCCTTTGCCGATCAGTTCCTCGGCGCCTGGGTTGTCGAGAATCGTTCGACTGTCGTTCGCCTGGGAGACTTTGAAAGCGATACGGCCCGGAATATTCGACTTGATCGTCCCGGTGATGACATCGACGGAAGGCCGTTGCGTGGCGAGGATAAGGTGGATGCCGACGGCACGGGAGAGTGCGCAGAGTTTGGCGATCGCGGGTTCGATCTCTTTCCCGACAGAGGCCATGATGTCGGCAACCTCGTCGATGATGATGACGATGTAGGGGAGTTTTTCGGGGTAGGTCTGAAGTCCCGGAAGAAGTTGCTGCCCGGAGGCGTCAACCTCGGGCTGGTCGCCTTTGCTGTCGTTCCGGTGATTGTACGCTTCGATGTTCCGGCACCGGACCTTCTGTAAGATTTTGTACCGGTTGTTCATCTCGACAATCGCCCAGCGGAGTCCGAAATGGACTTTCTTCGCGTCGTTGATAACCGGGACCAGCAGATGCGGGAGGTCGTTGTACATCGGGAACTCGACACGCTTCGGATCGACCAGGATCAAGCGCAACTGTTCCGGCTTCCGCGACATCAGGAGACCGGTGATGATCGAGTTCAGGCAGACGCTCTTGCCGGAACCGGTGGAGCCGGCGACCAGCAGATGCGGTGCCTTGGCGAGGTCATAGATCAGGTCGTTGCCGGCGACGTCCTTACCGAGCGCAAGCGGGACGGCCATCTTTTCGCAAGCCGTCTGCCATCCGTTCCCCATCAGAATCTGGTGGAAGGTGACGGGCATCGACCGCTTGTTCGGGACCTCGATACCGACCGCCTGCTTTCCGGGAATCGGTGCTTCGATGCGCAGACTCTTTGCGGCAAGGGCCATCTGGAGGTTCGCCGACAGGCTGACGATACGTTCAATTTTGATCCTCGAACCGGGCTTAAGTTCGTACTGGGTGACGACGGGACCTGGACGCATCCCGACCACTTCGACATCGACGTTGAAATTCGCGAGCGTGTCCTTGATAACCTGCGCCGTAAGCTGCAGGTCGCCATGGTCTGCCGTCCCCCCCGGAATCGGGTCCAGCAGGTCGATCGGGGGCAACGGGTATTCCTGTTCACCGGGTTCAACCGACTCGTCAATCGCGGAAAGCGGGGCTTCCTCCGGCTCCGGTTTCGGCGCGGGCTGGGCGTGAACCGGTTCGTGGACGGCTGCGGCAAGCGGCTTTTCGACAGGGGGTTGCTGTGGGACTGTCGGGGTTGCGGGCGGAGTCTCCTGGGGGGAAGCCTGCGCAAGGCGGGCCAGGCGTTCCGCCCGTGCCGCCGCCTGAAGTTCGCGGAGACGGCGCGAGCGTTCCTGTTGCTGTCGTTCGAAATCACGCTCCTCGGCGGCTTTTTCTCGGGCGAGGCGCGCGGCTTCCTTCTCCTCGGCCCGCTTGGCGGCTCGTTCGGCGCGTTCCGCCTCTTTCGCGATGCGGGCACGTTCCTTCTCCTCGGCCCGGAGACGGCGCGCCTCTTCCTTCGCCTGCCGAGCGGCCTCCCGCTCGGCGGCCAGGCGCTGGCGTTCGCGCTCCCTGTTCGAAAGTCCGTCTGGCGCGGCTGCGGCTTCCGCCGCCTCGGCGGCCGCCTGTTCCTCGCGCCGTCGCTGCCACCAGCCGGTGAAGCGGCCCACGGCGTTGAAGAGTTCGCGGAAACCGACCGCCATTAACAGCGAGAGCAACATGACACAGACCATCAGCACGCCGCCGCCGAAGGGGCTGAACCAGCGTTCGAGGAAACAGGTCGTCAGCCAGTAACCGATCGCTCCGCCCGCGTTCGGACGCAGGTTCAGGTTGCCGAGAACGGCGTCAAACGCCGTTGCACTGTACAACTGGAAAAGACCGCAAAGCGCACAAGTGAACACCCCCATCCACGCCGTCCTGCGCCCGATTTTCGTAATACGGCCGTCGAGCAGGAAAACGCTTGCCGTCAAGACGAGCACCGGCACGACCCAGACCGCCAGTCCGAATACGCTGTAGCCGATGAAGGCGAACCAGGCCCCGAACGGGCCGATCAAATTCGCTGCGGGGGAAAGCGGCGGCGAATTCAACATCGAAATATCTCGCCAGTCGTAGGAAATCAGGCTGAGAAGGGGGAAAAAGGCGATCGGAAGCAAAAGAACACCGATAAGACGCCGCTGGGTCCGCGTCTCGGTCTCATGCTTGTCTACTGGTTTTGTATGGATGGTTTCTGGCATGGAAAACGCTCTCAAAAAATGGGTGGTCATTTTGCCTTAAAAACGAGAGAAAATCAAGAAATTTCGTATTCTGAACCATGGAGCGGTCCGAGCTGCGTACTTCACCCAGACTTTGCGCGGGTCGTTTAACGGGTATGCGAGTCTTGCATATTTTCTCCACGTGCACGGGAAACGATTTTATCTTGAAGCCGCTTCGGTTAGCTGGTACACTTGTTTCTGTTTTCTAGGTATCGAGGAGGAACTGATGCAACTGACTTTCTTTGGCGCCGCGCAAACCACGACCGGGTCCATGCACCTTGTCGAAGCGAACGGGAAACGTATTTTGCTTGATTGCGGACTTTTCCAAGGTCATCGGAAAGAGGCGTTCGAACGGAACCGCAATATGCCGGTCGAGGCGGAGACGATCGACGCGGTGATTCTTTCGCACGCGCACGTTGATCACAGCGGAAACCTCCCGCAGCTCGCGCGACGAGGTTTCCGCGGTAAGGTTTATTGCACGCCGGCCACGCGCGACCTTGCCGAGATTATGTTGCGCGACTCGGCCTTCCTCCAGATGCGTGACCTGGAGATCGTGAACCGCAAGCGCGCCGAACAGGGTAAGAACCTCTTTGAACCGCTTTACGCGGAAAGGGATGTCGATGAGATTCTGTCACATTTCGAGCCGGAACTGCTGAAACGGCAGGTCGATCTCGGTAACGGCGTCTCGTTCGTGTTGCACAACGCGGGACATATCCTTGGGTCGGCGTCCATCCAGATCGACGCGAAAGACGCCACCGGACATACAAAACGGTTGCTCTTCTCCGGCGACCTAGGGCAGACGTCGCAGCCGATCCTGCGCGACTTCGACATGCCGGACGGAGCCGATGCGATTTTGATTGAAAGTACCTATGCGGACCGCGAACATCCGTCCGCCGATGACGTGACGGGGCGGTTGAAAGGCTTTATCGACGACATCCTTCAGCTTCGCTCGAAACTGATCATCCCCGCGTTCAGCGTCGGCCGCACCCAGCAGATCCTTTTCTACCTGAACCGGCTGGAAGAGCAGGGGAGGCTTCCGGCGGTGCCGATCTACGTGGACAGCCCGCTCTCGCTGAAGGCGACCAAAGTCTACGAGAAACACCGCGAGTGTTACGACGATGAGGCGTCCGACATCCTCCGTTCCGGTATCGATCCGATGAAAGTGCCACGATTGAAATTCGTGCAGACCCCGGACGAATCGATGGAACTCGACCGCAAGGAAGGCCCCATGGTCATCATTGCCGCTTCCGGGATGTGCGAAGGCGGACGCGTCCTCCATCATTTGCAAAATGTGGTGGAGAACTCGGAGAACATCATTCTCATTGTCGGTTTCCAGGCAGAAGGTACGTTGGGACGCTGTATTGTCGAGCGCAATCCGAAGGTGAAAATCCTCGGCGACGAGTTTAAACTCCGGGCGCGCGTCCACACCATCAACGCCCTCTCCGCGCACGCGGACAGGCGAGACTTGATGCGCTGGTTCGACGGCGTGAAGGGAAACGCCAAGCATGTTTTCGCCGTCCACGGCGAGCCGGAAAAGGTTGACGCCATGTGCGAACTGGTTCGTGTGCACGGATGTCCGAACGTGCTCGATCCTGTTTCTGAACAGAAGGTGAAAATTTAAAAGCGACCGCCCTCGATAGCCTGCGACGGTTATTGTTCGCCGTCGTAGGCATCGTTCGTTTCGGCGGCGTAGAGTGTTTCGAGGTCTTCGTAAACCGTGCGCGCGTAGAAAGAAGGCGGCTTCAAAAAGTCGAGCAGCCGATTCCGCAGATGATCGGTGTCTTTCGTTTCGCACTCCCACACGACCAATACCTCCCAGCCGGTTTCCCAGAGCAGGCGCAGGGTTTTCGCGTCCCGTTCTTTATTCCTGGCGAACTTCTTGCGCCAGAACGCGCCGTTCGCTTTCGGGACGCGCCCGGCGGTCGTGCAGTTGTGGCCGTGCCAGAAACAGCCGTGAACAAAAATCACCTTTCTTTGTTTGCGGAATACGATGTCCGGTTTGCCGGGCAGCTCTTTTGCATGGAGGCGATACCGAAAACCCAACGCGAAGAGCAACCGACGGACGGCCATTTCAGGACCGGTGTCCTTGCTCTTGTTGTGCGCCATGCAACGGTGGCGCTGTTCCTTTGTCATCGTGTCCATCGGAAGGGAAACCGCGCCTAGATGCGGCGCGGGGTCCGGATGCCGAGCAGATGGAGCCCTTCCTCCAAGACGCGGGCGACCAGCGAGCAGAGGCGGAGGCGGCTGGCCCGCACGGCGGGGTCGGCTTTCAAGACCGGGGAACGCTGGTAAAAACTGCTGTACTGCTGCGAAAGCCCGAACAGGTAGTCGGCCAGCATACTCGGCTTGAAGTTGTCCGCCGCGCGCTGTACCGTTCCGGGAAACTGGAGCAGCGAGAGGGCGAGCTGCTTTTCAATCGGCGAGTCCAGCAGCAGTTTCCCGTCCGCTTCTTCGCCGGACTTGTCGAGGAGGGAACAGATCCGCGCATAGGCGTACTGGAGGTAGGGACCGGAATTTCCGTCAAGCGCCAATGCCTTGTCCCAGTTGAAGTCGATGGGCGTGGTCGGGTCGTGGCTGAGGTCTGTGTACTTGATGGCCCCTACGCCGATGTCTTCCGCCAGTTTCCGCTGTTCTTCATCGGTCATCCCGTCCGGCTTTTGCGACTGGATGATGGCGAGAGAACGCTTCACCGCCTCTTCCAGCAGCTCGTCGAGTTTGATCAGGTTGCCTTCGCGCGTGGAAATCGCCCTCCCCTGGTAACTCATCAGACCGAACCAGACATGGACGAGCTTTGCCGTGCAGCCGAGCTTTTCGCAGATTCGGAAGAATTGCTTGAAGTGCAGCTGCTGGCGCTCGTCGGTGACGTAGATGATCCGGTCGGGGGCGAATTCCTCCACGCGGCTTTCGACCGTGGCGATATCGGTCGTTGCATAGTTGAAGCCGCCGTCGCTCTTCTGGATAATGGCGATCGGCAACCCTTCTTCTTCGAACTTGACGATTTGCGCACCTTGGCTTTCGACGGCCAGCCCTGCATCTTGAAGCCGCTTGACGACGCCGGCGAGGCGGTCGTTGTAGAAGCTCTCGCCGCGCCAGAGGTCGAAGTGGACATCGAGCCGGTCGTACATGCGCGTGAACTCGCCGATGCTGATGTCGATGAATTTCTTCCAGAGGGCGCGGTCGTCTGCATCGCCCTGCTGGAGTTTCACCAGTTCGGCACGGCATGCGTCTTTCCAGACTTCATCGGTCTTCGCGCGTCCCGCGCTCGCAACGTATGCCTGCTCCAGATCGGCGACGGTGAGATTTGCGCGCTGTTCGTCCGTCAGACACTCGCGATATCCCTTCAGCAGAATGCCGAACTGTGTACCCCAATCGCCGAGATGGTTGTCCGCGAGGACACGGTAACCGAGAGCGCGGTGGAGGCGGTCGATCGCATTCCCGATGACGATAGAGCGGATGTGTCCGATGTGCATCTGCTTGGCGGCATTCGGGCTGGAGTAGTCGATGACGACGGATTTGCCCGCACCGCTCTGGGGAATCCCGAATGAGGCGGCGGCGGCCAGTTTTTCCAATTGCCCGGCAAGCCACTCCGCGTTGACCGTCAAATTGATGAACCCCGGTCCGGCTACCTCCACTTTCGTGAGCATCGCGGGCATCGGCAACGCATCGACCGCGAGTTGCGCAATCTGACGTGGCGGTTTGTGAAGCTGTTTCGCGAGCCCCATCGCTTCGTTGCACTGGAAATCGCCGAATTTGGCATCCTGCGCCGGCAAGACACGGGGAACGAAACTGTCCAATTCACCGGGGAACGCTTTCTGGAACGCTCCCTGCAACCAGGCGGAAAGTTCACCTTCACACAGATTGACATGGTCTGACATCGTAAACATCCTTTCAACGCAAATCGAGAGATGATTCTACCAGCCCCCCTGTCCTTTGAAAAGCAAAATCACAACGTAGCAAGTATTGACGAACCCGTGCTTCGTTTGCTATCCTATAGATATGAAAAGACGTGAATTTGTTGAGCTTTTGGTCGTCGGCGGCGTGTTCGGTGCGAATGCGTCGCCGGCGGTGCCGGGGAGAGAGGAACTGCGTGCGTGGTTTTTGAACAACGTATACGGACATGCGCCGCTCGGACGTCCGTCCGATATGTCGTTCAAGGGGAATCACATTCTCTTCGGCAACGGGAAACTTAAGGTCGAACTTACAGTCGCCCTCCCGTCCGGCGCCTCCAAGGAGAAACCTTGCCCCGTCCTTGTCATGGGGGATTTCCGCACGTGGAACAATGGAATGCGCGGGGATGAGAAATCGCTGCGACAGAAACGCCAGCAGGATGAACTGGACGCCCATGCGACTTCGCGCGGTTATGCGTTGATCCACTATGACCTCAACGAGGCCGCGCCCGACCAGCCGAGACGACAGGAGTTGGAGCGTCTTAAAAAACAGGGCAAGCCGTTGCCGCCGTGTCCCTTCGGACTTTTCGACGTCTACGGGGGCGAGACCGACCGAACGGAAACGAGCTGGGGCACGATCCGGGCGTGGGCCTGGTGCCACAGCCGCGTGCTTGACTGGATTGAGACGCAACCGACACTCGACGCAAAGCGTGTCGCCGTGCTGGGGCATTCGCGCCTCGGCAAGACTGCGCTCTGCGCGGGTGTGACGGATGAACGGTTCAAGGTGGTTTACTCCAACGCCTCCGGGTGCGGCGGCGCGAAACTGAATCGGATGTCGCTACCGAGAAGCGAGCAGATCCGGCAGATTGTCGATCGTTTCCCGTATTGGTTCTGCAAGCGGTTCGACGTCTGGAAGAACCGCGATGCCGAGATTGCGCATGATCAGGACGAGTGGATGGGGCTTATCGCCTCGCCGTCGCGCTATCTCTACGTCGCAAGCGGTTCGGAAGACCATTGGGCGGGGCCGCAAGGCGAGAAAGCGGCGGCGGAAGGCGCCGCGAAAGCCTGGGAAGCATTGGGACTTAAAGGAATGGGGGGGCACGTCGGCTACCATTGCCACAAGGGACCGCACGATCTCGGCGTCCGCGACCTAAAGCTCTTCCTCGACTTTTGCGACACGCGACTCTAAAGAGGACTGAACATGAAACGAAGAGAGTTTCTGACAAGGACCGGACTGGCCTGCGGTGCCGCCTGTCTGCTTGAACCGGAGTTGCTTTTCGGTTCGGCGGGCGACGGGAAGCCGCTGTTGCGTTTCGGCATGGTGACCGACCTTCATTACGCCACGCTCCCGGTCGCAAAGGGAAATGCGCCAATCGGCGACCGGTATTACAGGGATTCCTGTGTCAAACTCCGCGAGGCTGTTCGTGTTTTGAACGAACTACGCCCCGATTTCATGCTGGAGTTGGGCGATTTTAAAGATCTTTCGCCCGACAAAGAGACGACACTTGCCTGCCTACGCGAGATTGAATCCGTTTTCTCCGGGTTTTCCGGCGACCGTTACCATGTCCTTGGAAACCATGATTTGGATTGCTTGACGAAGGAGGAATTTCTCGCGAACATCCGCAATGCGGGGCAGTCGCAGGCTTTGCCGCATTATGCGTTTCAAAAAAACGGCGTGACGTGCGTCGTTCTGGATGCCTGCTACAATGCGAAGTATGAACCGTACCGGCCGGGAAACTGGCGCTGGGAAGAGGCGTACATTCCGCCGGCGGAGTTGCGCTGGCTGGAAACCACGTTGCAGGAGGCCGCTGGTCCGGTGTTGGTGTTCG
Source organism: Kiritimatiellia bacterium (assembly GCA_017962315.1). Lineage (GTDB taxonomy): Bacteria > Verrucomicrobiota > Kiritimatiellia > RFP12 > UBA1067 > RGIG8368. The sequence continues at coordinate 3,512 of JAGCVN010000029.1, read as the reverse complement.
GGCATCAGCGGCTCGATCCAAACGCGGAACCCCGTCACGAGGTGCGGAACGCGAAACAAGTCCGTGCCGTTCTCGCGAAGAGCGGCAAGGTCAAAGCCGTGTTTACGGGGCATGAACATTTCGGTGGGACTTGTGAACTCGACGGGATTCCGTACTACTCGCTCCGCGCATTGGTCGTCGGGGCTGCGGCGAAGTCGAACAGTTACGCGCTCGGCGAACTTTACCCGGACGGGAAGGTGTGCGTGAAGGGGTATCGATGGGCAGAGGATTTCACCGCGAGGAAGCTCGTCCCGTGGAAGGATTGAAAAGAAAGGAGAAGCCGGGATGAGGGGTCATCATTTTATTTCACGACGCTGGTTTATCGGGGGAATGGCCGCTACCGCAGGGACTGCGTTTTCGGGATGCCGGTTCATCCGGGCGGGGAAGGGGGAGGCATCCGCCGCCGCCAAGCCGAAATTGCGTCTGGGCATTGTCAGCGACATCCACATCAAGACGGCCGGCAAGCCGGATGAGAGTCCGTTGTCCGGCAGCAACAACCTCACTTTCCGCAAAACGCTCGAATGGTTTGACGCACAGGGCGTGGACGGCGTGATCGTCGCCGGCGACATGGCGGACAACGGCATGGTCGAACAGCTTGAGGCGGTTGCCGAAGCCTGGTACGCGGTATTTCCGGAGGACAAGGGAAAGGATGGCCGCCACGTTGAAAAGCTTTTCGTCTACGGCAATCACGACTGGGAAGGATACCGCTACGGTGATTTCGCGGAGCGCCTGTATGCCGATCCCGAAGAGCGTATCAAACATATTCTCCGATACGATTACAAAGGGCATTGGGAACGGATTTTCCATGAACCCTACAGTCCGGTCTGGTTGAAGACGGTCAACGGCTTTTCCGTCGTCGGAGCCAACTGGTGCAACGACTACTGCCGGGGATGGGAAGAGACGGGCGTTCCCGGAGTCGAAGAATTCTTCTCTGCGAACCGCTCGAAGATCAATCCTGAACGACCATTCTTTTACATTCAGCATCCGCATCCGAAGGACACATGTTACGGGCATTGGGCATGGGGGCACGACAACGGCGGCGCGACACGCGCGTTGTCGCCCTTCCCGAACGCCATCGCCTTTTCCGGCCATTCGCACTACTCGTTAAGTGACGAGCGTTCCATCTGGCAGGGGGCGTTCACGTCCATTGGAACCAGTTCACTCCGCTACACCGGTGCGCCAACGGCCTCACTGCCCGGTCTCGGATTTGAAAATACGACGACTTCGTTCAGGGGAACAAAACTCACGAAAGACGAAGTCCGGTTGATCACGAATCGGAAGGTTATGCCCTCCCTCGGCACCGGCACGGGACGGCAGGGTATGCTGTTGAGTGTATACGAAGATTGTGTGAGGATCGTCCGCCGTGAATTTGTCTTTGGCGAATCGTTGGGCGAGGATTGGGTGATGCCGCTTCCCGCAAGCGAGGCGAAGCCCTTCGCCTTTGCCTTGCGCAAACAGAAAGCGGTTGCGCCGCAATTCGCGGAGGACGCGAAGCTCGCGATGAAGCTCGGTCAGCTTAAGAACCGTGCGAACAAACGTGTGGCGGCGGTCACATTGACCTTCCCTGCGGCGGGGGATGCCAAGTTGCGCCCGTTCGATTACGAGGTCAGTGTGGAACGGGAAGACGGGAGTGTCGTATTGACGCGGTATGTGTTGTCCAGCGATTTCCATCTTCCGTCTTCAAAACGCCATGCGAGACAGACCTTCGCAATCTCGTGCGACCAACTTCCGCAAGACACCTTGTTCCGTTTTGTCGTCAGGCCGCGTGAATCGTTCGGACGTGCGGGAAAGGGCCTCGCCGGCGAATTTATTCGCCTCTAGGAGTCGCGCAAGACGAAATGAAACTGATCGGCATAGACGGAGGGGGAACAAAGACCGAGGCGGTTTTGTTCGATGAAACGGGGCATATCCTCTCGTGGTACCGCACGGGACCGTGCAATCCGAATCTTTCCGGCATGGAGGCAAGCGCGTACCTCGTCAAAGAATGTGTCGAGACGCTTTGCGGGACGGACGGACGCGTGGATGGGCTTTACGTGGGCACGGCGGGAATTTTCACGGCGGACGACGGCCCGGATTTTTCCGCGAGGATTTCACGTATCTGCGGCATTCAGCGGGTGAAGTGTGAAAACGACGTGATGAACGTGATCGCCGCAGCGACAGACGCTGACCGTTGCGTGGCGGGCGTTTGCGGTACGGGGATGATCGTGTACGCGAAAGAACCCGCCCGCACAATCCGTCTCTCCGGCTGGGGCTATCTGCTGGGTGAGGGGGGAAGCGGATACGACATCGGGCGCGATGCGATCCGCGCCGCGCTTGGCGATGCGGAAGGGTTTTCGAGAGAAACGGTGCTCGCCCCGCTTGTGGAGAAACAGGCGGGGATGCCGCTTGAGCGTTTGGTGCTGGAAGTCTATCGGCGGCCTCCCGCGTATGTCGGTTCCTTCGCCCCTTTGGCATTTGAAGCCGATGCGGCCGGGGATGTGGTCGCGCACGACATCCTTCTGCGGAACGCCCGTGCGTTCGCCGATGTACTAAACTACGCGGCCAAAACGTACGATTGCGGCGACCAGGCGGTGGTTTCGGGTGGCGTCGCGACGAATGTCCGCTTCAGCGAACTCCTTGCGCGTGAACTGACCTCCGGGTTAAGGCTCATCGTACCGGCCTGCCCGCAGGTACTCGGAGCATGTTTCAACTGCGCCCGCTTTTCCGGTATCGATCCGTCCCCCCTCCGAAAAAGACTGTCAAGGGAGTATTCGCCAACAAGCGCGTGAGACGTCCTCCCAATCATTCGCATGCAAAGGAACAAAGGGCCTTGCCAAAGCCCTTTCACCAGATTCTCAATCCGGCTAGCATGAGAGATCTGGCTTTTCAACGTTTTCTGGAAAAGAGTTGCGCACAAATTTTTAACGCAGCCCCCCGCTCGCGCCTCGGCGCGAGTGATTCGATTCGGATAACTTGCTCTACTGTTCCCGGTAAGCCGCGGGGTGAAGGTATCGACGAAAGTGGACCGCCCGCGCTGGGCGCGGGAATGTACGTGAGGGTAAGTTTCTGAAAACAACCTGAACAACTAAAAAAACGTTTGCTTCTTCCGCGCACAACCATGAGCGGTTATGAAAACGCCGCGCTGTTGCGCGGCGAAAGAAGGATGTTGTCTTTATAAGTTGTTTCGGTTGTCTCCCATCGAACTTATAGGCATGCGCTCCGCCCGCGCTGAGCGCGGGAATGTAGATGGGATAACTTTTTCGTCTCACACAGAGCCACAGAGGCACGGAGAAGGGAAAGACGGCGTCCCCACCGCCCTTGCGGTGCGCGGCGAGCCGGACGGAAGGAACGTGTGTACAAAAAATTAACGTAGAGGTGCAGAGGCGCAGAGAAATGGCAATGCCAGGAGGGGCGTCCCCCTTACATTTTAAACTTTCAACGTTACACTGGAGTTAGAGGAATTGACCACCAAACGGATTAGTTAGCATCTTACG
>JAGCVN010000028.1 GCA_017962315.1 Kiritimatiellia bacterium | reverse complement strand
GTTGCAAACAGGCGGCATGACGGCCGCCTGTTCACAACGCACCTACACCCGCAGGAAGGTGGCGTATGGCCGTTTAAAGCATCACTTCATGGCATGAGCCGACCCACACTCATGCACGAAGCCTCGGAAATGTTCGTGATCTTCAGTCCTCATTATTCAGCAATCGGCAATTCCGATTTCCTTCTAGCACACGGATTTGTTCGCCGTTAACGCGGCTCACTTCCTCCTCGCGAACGCCGTTAGGCGTGAGCAAATCTGTTTGTTTGCTTTCATTGGCACGGGTGGACAAGGATGATTCCCGTTCCACTAAAAACTTCGAGGAGCCAAAAATTCGCCTATCACGCAGATACGCCCAGTGTCCTCACAACCTCCCGAAGGACATTGCGGAAATTTTCTTCCGTGCGCGGGAGCGTCGGTTTGAGCGATTCGAGCGGGCGCGCCATAAGCGCGGCACGTTCCTTGTTGGCGTCAATTTTGACCGATGCCTTGCGGTCGCCGTCGGCGACCACCTTCGCAAGGCGAGCCGCGACCGCGCGCATGTGCGGCGCGTACCAGTGCCGCGCCAGCTCGTACTGGTGGCTACGGCAATAGCTGCACGAGGCATTGTCAAAGAGGGTCTTCTCAAAGTCCGGATTCTGGATTTTCTCGATTGCATCCAAGCGCCGATACGATTCCCAGATGGAATAGTCGGCGTGGAGTGCGAGGAGATCCGCGAAACTGTCGCAGAGCGCGGACAGGACGTTGGCGGTGGTCAGGGGATTGCCCGCCCCACCGGCACGCCAGGCATCGATCTCGCGCGCGAGTTCCAGCGACTTGAGCGTAATCGTGCGGTCGAGAACCATGCGCGCGATGTCGATCGCGTCGCGCTGCACGAACGGGTCGCGCCACGGGATACGCTGCAGGATCTCGAACGCCTTCTGTGCATCGGCGACGGTCTTCGCGTCCCATTTCGCAAGCATTTTCGCGTTGGGCTTGTCAATGCCGGGTGAAAGGATGTTTTCGACGCAGGTGTTCCCCCAGCCGCGCAGCCACGAGGCAGGGAGCGCCGCCGTCCACGCTTCCTTCATCAACGCGGCGTTCCCGCCGTAGCGGCTCGTACAGAACTCGCCCAGCACCTCGCCGTGGGGGATCGGCTTCTCGGACCAGGCGTTCACCGTGAAGAAACGGAGGAAAAGCGTATCCGTGTGGCTCGACTCCGGCCAAAAGATGAAACCCTTGCAGGCGGGGTCGTTCTGGGCGATCTTCTGCCGTTCCTCGATAAGCGGGTAATTCGCGCGCGCGTCGAGCGCCTTCTCGTAGGCGAGGAATACAGAGTAGGTGTAGGGGAACTTGCCCACCACACCCCAGTTGGTGAAGTTTCGTTTGCCCAGTTCCCTGTCGCCCGCGTAATCCCAGAGAATCACTTTGGACGTATCGACCGTGCTGAAGTAATCGTTGATCTCCTTCGGCGTCCACGCGAGGAAGTCCCATCCAGCGAGCAGGATCTTCGCGTCAGGGTAGTCGCGGTTCGCAAAGGAGACGAACTTGTTGAGCGTATCCGCCTTCAGGGCGAAGTTGGCCTTCGGGTCTTTGTAGCAGCGGCGCTCGCCGAGGCCGATGGTGTGGAGGAGGCGCGGCGCGGGCGCGTCCTGTCCGTACGATTCCACGGCGGTCTTCGTCATCTTCCAGTATGCGTCGGACCACTTCTCGTCGCGCACGTCCCACACGCGGAGGTGGGGCGTGTTGTGGTAGCCGCCCGACTGGGGAAGATACGACGGTTTCATGTTGACGAGGAAGGAGTCCGGCGTCGGCGAATACCAGTGCGACATCGTACCGAAGTCCTCCGGCACCATCAGCCCCCGGTCGAAGGCATACTTCTGGAGCTTGCGGCGGAGTTCGCCGCGATACTGCAGACTCCAGAAGATCGTGCGGTCGTCGTAGCCCTTCCCCATGCCCGGCTGGGGCTTGGACGGATCGGGATAGGGACAGGCATCGGGAAACGTCCGCTGGAAAAGGTCGTCCTGCCCGATGCGCAACATGAATACGTTGAGGCGACGCTTGAGAAGCCAGTCGATCTCCTTCCGCCAGTCCTCCGGTCCCCAGTGTTCCGCCTGAAAGCGCGTGAGGCCGCGGTGCGCGAAGTAGCGGAGACCACGGTACTCGAAGTGCGCCTCCTCGCGGATATCGAGGTTTGAAAGGTCGATGGAATCGCGTTTCGACACTACGTCTCCGTCCCAGAACCAACGACAGCCGCCGCGCCGTTCAAGGAGGTCGTAAAGGCCGTACCACACGCTTCGCACGTTCGAGCCGCTGATTGTGACTTGAACGGGGTGGCAGCCCGTTCTACTAGTACAACGCGCAGCTTGCGCGTTGCCGTCTTTCTGTTGCCATCTTTCTGTTGAAACGATCCTGTACGCATCCTTGCCGCTCTTCGACACCTTCGAATCAATGGCGAAACGCACCGTTCCATCCGGCGCGTCCTTCCCCGTAATCTGCCGGTAATACTTCGCGAACTCGGCGTGTTGCAAACCAAATCCACCGGTCCCCTCCGTATCGGCCACGGCGGACAGAATCGCCGCGAAACCCACAGACACGGCCACGGCAAAGCGTTTCCCAGTCTTGTGGAGTAGAGCGTTCCGCCTCGGTGATTCCGGTGCGGACGCCCCCTCTTCAAACCGTGCGTGCGGATTTCCCGCACACGGCTTCCCGTGTGAAACTGATGTCATCGGTAATACCTCCTTCTGGTGAGGGCTATAAGCC
>JAGCVN010000027.1 GCA_017962315.1 Kiritimatiellia bacterium | reverse complement strand
TGCAGAACTTTCGGAACGCGCCATGTCCCTATACCCCGTCCCGTCGGGCGCGTCGCAAAACCACTTCGGCGCGTCCGTGTTGGCTTCCGCTATCATGACACACTTGGCCACGGGAGACCTTTCGGTTGGAAATTTCGAGGCGTACATACGGGACTTCACTTTCGTTTGGCTCATTCCTTTGTCCGATTGGGCTTCTGCGCGTCGGTCGCCCTCCGCGCAGCCAACCTTCCTATCGGCATGTCGTTTTCTTTGCCGTACAGATTCCTTTCACTCTGTTAGTTCTGCCGAGCTTTGCTTGGCGCACCATGTTTGTTCTCCTTTGCCAGTTGATTTAAATTGAAGCCAGTTGCAGAACCTCGCCGTTTTGGCAGGATGGCTTGACCCCAGGCCGCCGCACCGCGTTGAGGTGACATCAGATGCCCCTTGCACTGTTCTACAAAAAATGGTATCATGTCCGCCGATTAACAAACAGCTGTTTGCTAACCGACCATTTGTCAACAACAGAAACGAGGTTTTGAAATGAGGTTTTTCGGCAGAGCCCATGAAATCGAAGAGCTGCGCAAGATACGCAAGCTTGCCAGAAGCACTGCGCGCATGACAGTCGTCACAGGCCGTCGCAGGATAGGGAAGACCGAGCTTATCCGCCAGGCTCTCGACGACGGAGAGACTCCCTTTGTCTATTTCCTGATAACGCGCGCCCCGCAGTCCGCCGTATGCGAAAACCTCCAGCGGGAAATCGCCCGAGCATTCGGACGTCCGCTGCCAGGGCGAATCGACCGGTTCGCAGATCTCTTCAGGGCCGTGCTGGAGAAGGCCGAAACAACACCTCTTACCCTCGTCGTGGACGAATTCCAGGAATTCGACCGCACCGCACCCGAAGTCTACGGCGAGGTCGCCGGCGTCTGGGACGAGCTGCACACGACCTCCTGCGTCAACCTCATATTCTGCGGCAGCGTGAACCGCCTCATGCACAAAGTGTTCTTTAGCTACGCAGAGCCGCTTTACGGACGCAACACCGGGCGCCTTGACTTGAAACCCTTCCCCGTTTCGACCCTCAAGGAAATCTTCACCGCCCATGCGCCCGGCAAAAGTACGCATGCAGACCTTCTCGACCTCTGGACCATGACGGGCGGCGTTGCACGGTACGTGGAGCTCTTCATGGACACGGGCGCATTCACACGTGCCGACATGCTCAAGACCGTTTTTGGAACCGTCACGACATTCGTTGACGAGGGGAAAACCCTGCTTGTCGAGGAATTCGGACGCGACTACGGGACGTATTTCTCCATACTCGCGGGCATCGCCGGCGGCAATACAACGTTCTCGGATCTCAAAAACCTCCTCGGCTTTGACGTCGGCGGCTACCTCACTAAACTCGAAAGGGACTATTCCATTGTATCGCAGACGCAACCCATCTTCGAGAAGACCCGCAACAAGAACTGCCACTACAGAATCGACGACTGCTTCTTCCGTTTCTGGTTCCGCTTCATCTACCGGAACCAGTCCATGATCGAGCTTGGTCGGTTCCGCGAACTCCGCAATCTGGCCCGCCGCGACATCGACGCTTTTTCCGGCTACGCGCTTGAGCGGTATTTCCTCTGGAAGTTCACGGAAGAGACATCGTACACGCGAATGGGCGGCTGGTGGGACAGAAAGGGTGAAAACGAAATCGATCTCGTCTGCGAAGACGCGATCAAGAACCGGCTTGACTTCTACGAAGTAAAACGCGACAGCGCACGCCTCGACATGAAGGCGCTCAAGTCGAAGTCCGAAGCGTTCTTCGCCAAGAATCCGGGAATGCGCGAGCGCAAAAGCGTGTTCAAAGGACTTTCGCTTGCGGACATGTAACGGCGCATGGCGGTTTCGGAATTCTATGCGCGGAATATCTTTGCGGCTCCTCATTTCAACACCTCGCATTATGGAGTCTTCATTTCCGCGTTCAGACTGATTTCGCCCTTGCCCGTGCGGCGGACGATGGCGAGGGCGCGTCCGCGGTAGAGCGGATGCGAGGCGACGTCGGCAAAGCTGTCGTAGCCGTTCGCGTTGCCGTTGCCGACCGCGATGATGTGTCCCGAACCCGAAAGCGAGAACGCGACGCGATTCGAGGCATCGGTGACGAGCGTACCCTTGTCGTCCACCATTTTCACATGGAAGAAGAGAAGCCCGTCGCGCTCCTTCTCTTCCTCGATCTCCAGTCGGGCCGGCTTGCCCGGCATACGGAACACCTCACGGCCGATTTCCATTCCATCCTTGTACGCGACGGCCATAAGCTCCCCCTTCACGGTTGGAACGTCAAACCACCTGAGGCGATACTTGTCGCAGACCGCATAGTATGGATTCCCTTCGCACGTGTCCTTCCTCGGCCAGTCGCGCTTGAAATCGAGGGGGTAGTCGATGTCCTTCAATTTGCGCTTCATGCCGAGCGAACGTCCGTCCGCGAAAAGTTCCGCCGCGTCGCCGTCCGTATAGACGTAGGCCGCGTGGGACGCAGGGGAAGACGACGCGACGATATGGACGGCATGCGCCTTGTCGTTCCACTGCGAACGGTAGAGGTAGTATTCGTTCTTCGGGACGCCCGTCAAATCGACGCAGCCAAAGTAGCTGGAACGCGACTGCTCCCTGGCGGGAACCTTGTTCATTCCCGGCTCGAACGGGTACGGTTCGCCGAGGTAGTCGAATCCGCTCCAGACGAACTCGCCCGCGCAGTAACGGTCGTGCTCGATGCGGTGGAACTCGACGTCCGGGATGTCGCCGAACTGCGCGGCGCACGAATCGTATGCGCTCACCTCGTTTGCCGCAAAGTCGAAATCGAGCTTGTTGGCGGGCGGCATCGCGCCGTACCAGTCGCGGGACGAGCAGTTGCAGGCGCTTTCCGTCATCACCACGGCCTGCGTCCTGGGATTGAAATCGTGCTGCGCGGCGTAGGCGCGCGCGTAGTTCCAGCCCGTCACGTCCAGCGCCTCGAAAATCGACTTGTCCGGAAAGCCCATCGGCTTGCAGTTGCCGCTGCCGACAGGACGCGTGGGATCGACCGCGCGCACGACCTTGGCAAACGCGGCGACGCGCTCCTTGGTCTGTCCGTCGGGATACGAATCGGACGCGGCGCGGATTTCGTTCGAGATCGACCAGCAAATGACGCACGGGTGGTTGCGGTCGCGCCGAACGAACGCCGAGAGATTGCGCGAGACGTATTCTTCGAGGTTCTCGTCCTTTCGGCGCGACGCGGTGTTGTTCCACTTGTCGAAACATTCATCCCACACGAGGAAGCCCATCTCGTCGCAGAGGTCGAGAAACTCCGAGGCTGGAGGGTTGTGCGCGGTGCGGATGGCGTTCACGCCCATGTCGCGCATGATTTCAAGCTGCCGCCGCGCCGCGCCCTTGTGGAACGCGAGACCGAGCGGACCAAAGTCGTAATGCAGGTTCGCGCCCTTGATCTGCACGCGCTTCCCGTTGAGGTGGAAGCCGTCGTTCGCCGTCCATTCGCACGTGCGTATGCCGTAGCGGTATTTCGTCCCGTTCACATCGACCGTATAGAGTTTCGGCGTCTCAGGCGACCACAGGACGGGGTTCTCGACCGTAAAGGTCTTTTCGTGCTTGCCGTCCAGCGTCTCCCATTCCACTTTCACGGTGGCGGATTTTCCCGAAACCTCCGGCGTCGTGATGAACACCGAACCCGGCAACGTGTAGCCCTTGGCACATTCCACAAGACGCACGCTTCTGAAAATGCCGCCGCCGGGATACCATCTGGAGCCATGCCCGCGCGTATCGGCGCGGACTTCAAGCTCGTTTTCGCCGTCCCTGACGGCAGAGGAGATGTCGCACGTAAAACCGACGTAGCCGTAATCCCAGCCACCGACCCTGACACCGTTCACGAACACCTCTGGGCGCGCCATCACGCCGTCAAACTCCAAGCGGGCCGCGCCTCCCTCCGGCGGCCTACGGCATGTGAACATGCGACGATACACGCCGCGCGCCTTCCACGGGAGCTTGCCGGTGTTGCCGTCGCCGTCAACCTTGAAAGGCCCGGCAATCCCCCAGTCATGCGGCACCTCCACCTTCTCGAACGCGCCGCCGTTTTTGGAGAACAGCCACTCGCCGTCAAGCGACGTGACGCGCTCCTTCGCCGCGCCGACAAGACGATACTCAGACACCTTCGCAATCCAGTAGTCGGCCATGCGGATGTGCGCGGCGTAGGTTGGATGCGCACGGTCCCAGAACCAATAGCCCGGACGCGGGTTCTCCTTGATGAGCGTCTCGCTGAAGAGCGTCTGGAAATCGACAAAGCAGAGGTTGTGGCGTTCGGCGACCTCACGCGCGGCCTTACGCCACGGAACCAATTTCCCTACATCCGGCTCGTAGAGGCTGAACGGTTCGCAGAGCACCATCTCCACGCCGGGAAACTTTTTCAACGTCGATGAAACGAGCATTTCGAGGTTCACCGCGTACTTTTCGAGCGTCAGATCCTTTCCGGACTTCGCATGGTAGAAGTCGTTGATCCCCACAAGGAGCGAGACAATGTCCGGCTTCTGCGTCCCTGTCCGCTTCGGGAACGGCGAACGCCAGCCGTTCTCCTCGAACTTCAGGTTGAACACGTCCTTGTCCCACCGCTTGAGCAGCTTCTCCGTCGTGTCGCCGCTGATCCCGCGATTCAGGAAACACAACTCCTTTTCGGGGCGGTAGCCGAGATACCGTGCGGCGATCTCCGCCTGGTAGCCGTGGCCGAGGTAGTGGTTCATGTCCCCGCGCCGTCCGCCGTGCGTGATGGAATCGCCAATGAAAAGGACGACGCTTCCATCTTTGAACACGCCCTCCGGCGCGACGTCGCACGGTACGACTGCCCACGCGAACGACGCGCACGCAACTGCGGCACCAAACATGCCGAACACAAATTTCATAAAATTACCTCCTCGCCTTGCAGAGGTCGTCTCTTGTCGCTTTCCGCCTGCCGTCATGTATTGCCTTCGCCATGTCGTCGCGTTCCCCACCGTGTCCGTGCCAAGGACACCATGCCCTTGAATGGCACCTATTATAGACAATTTCGCCTTTTACCGTCAAGAGTGCGGCCGTGATTTGATAAAACAGGTCTGAACAGTTTTACTGCGATGTGTTACCGTATGATGAGATGTAATCCGGGAATAAAGGAGACCTTCAGGCCCGTCGCGTCTGCATTCAGCCTGTAGACAGTGGCGTCCTCCACGGCGGAGACCAGCGAGAAACGCGTGGTCGCGGGCGGGTGCGGGGCGTCGTTCCACTTGACGACGTAGGGATCGCCCGAAGTCACAAGGCTCCGCACAGGGCGTTCCCCGAGATCGACGGATACTCCCGCATTCGCCGCGAAGGTGACGTAGTTCGTGCTGTTGGTACTGAACACAGACCTTGGTGTCCATGCCGTATCGAGCGCCGACAGGTCAAGCGTCGCGCCGTCCACAAGCTGCGCCGTCTGGATCTTGGACGTGCCGTTCGCGAAATCATTGACGCGCAGGCGGTCGATGACGGTAATCGTCTCCGTTCCCGCAGTGTACGTTCCGTTCGTGTTGAACGAAGTCCACGAGCCAACCGTGACGGGGGAAAACACAGACACCCCGTGGTTGTAGTTCTCGAAAGCGACATCGGAGGCATCCACGGTGCCGGCCTGACCGTCCTTGCCGAACTGCAATACGCCGCTCGCAAGAAGCACCACCTTGCCTTCGCTGATTGAAGTGTTCACAAGGAAGAACCTCCCTCCGGTCCTTGTTCGGGAATACAGGGTGTGCCCGCCTAGGTCAAGCGACGTCACGCCCCAGCTGGTGCCGACGAGTCCGTAGCTGCCCTGGAGCACAACGGAAGAATCCGCAGACAGCCTCATATCCGCAATCTGCGCGTAGCCGTCTCCCACGGAATAACCATTAACAAACGCGCCGCCCGCAAGTTCAAAGGAGTAGTCGGTCAGGGGATGCTGTCCGCAGACATCCAGAGTCGCACCGGCGCAGACCTTTACGGCGGAACCGTTCGCGCCAAATGGCGTGACGCTGCGCTCGATGCGGTACGTGCCGCCGGCGACCTCCGTGCCGCCCGTGTGCGCGTGCGGCACGCAATCCGCCCACACGCCATCGCCGTCCTTGACCACCTTGACGCCGCCGGCGAAGCGGATGCCGTGGTTCCTAATCGTGGTCTCGGCGTCGAGGTCGATGTGCAGTTCGCCGCCGCCGACCGTGTCGGTGATTGTGGCGATGCCGACAGTATCCAGTGCAGTGCCCTGCGAATGCGTCGGGGCGACCTGGTCGGTGTCGTAGATGCTCACTTCCACGATGTCGAGTTCTTGATCTTCCTTGTCATCATCAGCGCATAAGAGGACTGCGCCGTTGTTGAAGAAGTCCGTCGTGTTCACAGTGCTCTCATGAGCAAGTTCGCCATTGAGATACACCTTGTTGCCATCTGCATTCGCCACTATCAGCATCTCCTGAAACAAGTCGGTGTTCACGGCGACAAGGCTGCCGTAAGGCTTGAAGTATTTATTGGAATTGGCTCCTATGAATGCGGTTTTACTTATGAAGAGACTTGCATCACCATTATTCGTCAAGTCTCGCTGAAGAATCGCCGCCCGATGGTCACCAGAAACTCCTTTGTATTTGGTGGAGGTAATGTATTTCATCTTAATCACCATCGCCCAAACATGGTTCTTTACAGAATCAGGAATCGGCAACTTTAAGTGGTTGCCCACTGGGATACGCAGCATGTATTCCCCGGGAAGTCGAGTTGTCTCTTTCACGCTCATATTACCAATATTGCTAATTTCTACAGATCCCTTCCCGGTGGTATTAGTACTGCACGGAATCGCTGCATCGCCGCCCGGCAGTGCGGACGCCAGCACCGCCGCGCTCTTGGGATTGGAAGCATTGTAGTTGTTGAAATCCCACTTTGCAACCGGCTCCAATGCGCCCGGCTTGATTGAAGATACGGCAAGGGAATGTCCCGCAAGATCAAGCGTCCCTCCCGCAGGTATGCGCACCTCTCCGTCGGCGCGCCAGTCGGCGTCCGCGTCAAGCGTCGTCGTCGCGGACAGGTTCTTCGTCGGAGTCGTAAAGCCGTCATAGATGCTCACCTCGGAGATATAGAGGAGGTTGTCCTCGCCATTATCGTCTCCGGAGAGCAGGATGCCGCCATCGTTGAAAAACGTTGAAGAATCCTTGAACGATGTCACGGCCACATCGCCGTCGAGATAGACTGTGTTGCCGGATGCGTCGGCGTTTATCACGATTTCGTGCCAACGGTAGCCGAGCGCACTTCTGCCACCTTTTGGATTGAATATTCCGGTGGAGCAGCCCATCGCCGGATAGTTAACGCCTTGTATGAAGAGTGAACCGTCTCCGTTGTTTTTGAGTTTGTTCGAGAAGAAGCAGGCTTTCGCCGAAGCGCCGTCGGCGGGACGGTAGTACTTCAACCGCATCGACCAGGCGTGGTTCTTCACCGAATCGGGCAAGGTCAGCTTCACATGCGAATACTTCGGAATCGCAAGGGCGTACTCGCCGGGATTGAGTCCGGGACATTCCGTGGATGTCGAATCAACCACGTACATCTCGCCGAGCGATCCGTCTGCGGTCGGTGCAGTGCCCTTCCCCGCGTAATAGCGCGGCTCGCCCGCGACGCCGCCGGGCAAGGCGGACGCCAGCACCGCCGCGCTCTTCGGGGTTGCAGGATCGTAGTTCTGGAAATCCCATTTCGCGACGAGCGTACCTGCGCCGGTTGGCGGGACAGGATCGGGCAACACTCCCGTCACGAGCCAACGGAAGAGCGCCGCGAACTTCGGGTCGCTCCCCTGAAGTTTCTCCGGATGGAATTGCACGGCGCGAATGTTGAGCGTCCTGTTCTCAATGGCCTCGATTACGCCGTCCGACGCGGTCGCCGCCACGGTGAAACCCGGCGCGAGCGTCTTGACGGCCTGGTGGTGCGTCGAATTCACGCTCTGGTACGACGAGACTGGAAGATGGGCTTGAGATAGCCGTCGTTCATCACCTGCACAAAGTGCGTGGAGGGATGCGCGGCGCCGTGTTCTTGCGCGAGATCCTGATAGAGCGTGCCTCCGAAGTAAACGTTGATCATCTGCTGTCCGCGTCAGACTCCGAACACGGGCTTGCCGAGCGCGACAGCCGCGCCGAGGACCTCCCACTCGAACGCATCGCGCGTCAGGTTCGAGGCTCCGCAGTACGACTTGCGCGTTTCGCCGTAGCGCGCGGGATCGACGTCCTCGCCGCCGCAGAGGACGAGCAAGTCGATTCCGTTCACCATGTTCGTGATCGCCGGCGCATCGTCCGTCCAGGCAAGGACGCGTGTCGTCGCCCCCTGCGCGGAAAAGGCGTTGATGTAGGCGGACGGCACCGACGGACCACCGCTTGCCGTGCAAATGTCGGCAAAACCAACCGTGAAATCTGCGAGCGTCGCCATCGGGGCGAGCAAACTTGCCGCACCAACCGCCAACGCGGAAAAAACAGATGAGGTTTTCATTTGACTTAATTCCTTTCGCTTTGAAGTTAAACGATTTTCCGCTTGCAAGATTGAGGTAATTCCCCCCTCTTCCGTGGTGTTTGCAGTTCAAGCCACTCGACCTGAAAAAACCGCATAACCGCAAAGACAGAATCGAAGACTACCTACGGCAATAAGTGTAGCAAAAATCTCGCTGTAGATACAAATGAAAAATACAAATTTTCAGAATATCGCCATTCACTTTCCCGACAGATTTCACCCAGTCCGGCTGATCCAGGTTAGCTTGTAGCTGGTATTGACGTACATGCTCGCGTTGTCGGACTGCGTCCTGACATAGGAAAGTCTCCTGTGGGATATGACGTCGCCCGCGATCAGCGTACCGCTTGCAAGCGTGTGGAAGCCCTTGCGCACGGTGTCGAAGAAACCCACGGTTCCATCGGGCGACCGTGCGGGAAGCATGTTCAGCATGAGGCCGCCGACGGAACTGTACACGCGGAGGTAACACATCATGCCCGACTTGAATATCACCCCTATTCCGCCCGCCGTGTTTTCCGCAATAGAGATAGATGTTGTAGTTCGGCGTGAAGTCACCCGTAACTTCGTTTCCTGAGAGTACTCTTTCGTTTACACAATAAAGATGAGGTTTCGGGCATGAGTGAGGGGCTGATTCAACCGGCAAAGGGCATTCTCAAGGTGTGAAACGACGGTTTCCCCGAGAAAGCAACGGGAGGGGAAGCTCGCGAGTCTTTCAAACGCAGCACCCGCTCGCACCTCGGCGCGAGTGATTCGATTCGGGTAACTTGCTATACTGTCCCCGGTCAGCCGTGGGGTGAAGTGAGAGACGAGAGACGCAGAGAGGAAACGACCGCCCCGCCGGAACGAAAGCATCGGGGACGTTGCCCCTCCCAGGCTGCGAACGCAAAGGCGGGAGAGACGGCGTCCCCGCTGCCCTTCGGGGGGTGAGGCGGGCTGGACGGCAGGAGTGCGTGTGTAGTTTTAAAAACAGAGCGGACTGACCGCGCCGCGCGCGGGAGCATTCATGGGGATAAATGGCATTTTATAGGCAAGCACCTCGCCCGCGCTTCGTACGGGAATGTACATGAGGGTAAGTTCCTGAAAACAACATAAACAACTCAAAACAACGTTTGCTTCTTCCGCGCACAACCGTGCGCGGTTATGAAAACGCCGCGCGGTTGCGCGGCGAGGGAAGTATGTTGTCTCAAGTTGTCCGTGTTGTCTCCACTCGAACTTATCGGCAAAGGGTTAGTTGATGGAGAGAGGGAGACTCCCCTTCCCTTTCAGCACGGCGGTGCCGTAGCCGGTGCCGTCCGTGACGGCGCCGAAGACGCTGAACTTGTTCTTCTTGAGTTTCCCGCCGTTCAGGGAGTAGACCGTGAATGAACCCTTGAACAATCCCGTCTTTGCCGTGAAGGTCAGCTTCAGACCGGCGACGTTCGCGCCGGTCACCGACAGCGTGCCGCCCTTATACGCGACCTTCGCCGCCTTGCCGGCGTTCCACTTCGTTCCCTTCACCGTGAATGGGATTTCCTTCGGTGTCTGCGCGATCGCGGAAGGGAGGAAGCCGGACAGTTTCGAGTCGTCCAACGTGAGCGTTTTCGAGCCGCTGGGGAAGGCACTCTTCGCGCCGAGTCCGGCGATCGCCCACGCCATCGTGAACGCCGGCTTCACCGTGTTCTTCCATGGCGTCAAGGCCGTCACCTCCACTAGGGCGCGGGTGTTCCTGTCGAAGCGTACGACGAATCCGAGCTTGCTCTTCTTCGCGTAAACGACGGGAACGAAGCAACCGGTGTCATCCACCGTCATCTGAGCGGTCGCTGTCACCTTCGTGCCGTCCGCCAGCACACCGGAAATTTTCGCCTTGCCCTTCGCCGCCATCGCGATGGAGAGCGTCGAGTAACCGCCCTGCGCGTAGGCGGCGGGATTGTCAGGACCGAGCGCGACCACGTACCCTTTCCCGTTGAACTTCGCCAAGACCGACAACGCGGCGGAATCCTTCGCCTTCACCGCGTCCAGTCCGCCCGTCAGCGTCCCGGCCTTCGCGACCGTACCCCCGACGATCTTCGAGGCGATCTTCAACCCCGCGAGCGCGCCGCTTCCCTCGCCCGTTGCGAGATTCACGTTTCCGGTGATCTTGGTCTTCTTGCCGGTGGCGAGCGAAGTGAAGGTCAGCGTCGCGGCGGAAGAACTCGCTCCTTTCTTCGGCTTTTTCACCGCCAGGACAAACGTCCCGGAAACCACGCCGTCGCCATCCAGCGCGTACCCGTTAAACGTCAAAGCGGACACGCCGGTGGTACGGGAGGAACTTCCGGAACCGGATGTTTCACACACGAAGTTGCGGATCCATGCGCAATCCGAACCGGCACGGCCGGAACCGTCTTTTGCGTAAACCCACTTCAGGACATGGGTGCCGGAACCGGTAATGTCGAACGATTTCGCCATCCAAGCCGACTCGCCGCTGATCCAGGCCCTTCTCTTGCCGTCGAGGAAGAATGTCAGTTCGTCGCGGTTCACTTCCGAAGACGAACTCCATTCGAAGGAAACCTTACCCGCGCCGGACACGGTTTTCTGAATCCATGTCTGGCAGTTATCGCCGATTGAACCGCTTCGCCACACGCCGCCACCGAGGTAGGTCCATTCGGCATCGCCGCCGAAGTCGAACGGCGGGAGGTCCCAGACGGCGTAGAGCGTCATATCGGACGTGACCGTGACGGAGTCACCCGGTTTATATTGTACCGCGTCTCCGGCACGAGTCGCCCATCCAGCGAAGATACGCCCCGCGAACTGGAAGGCGTTTTCCGCGACGATCAGGGTGCCCCTGTCACGGCAGAACTGCGAATCCATGCGACCGATTCCCCCGTTTGCGTCGTAGATGACGGTGTAGACGACGGGGCGCCATCCGGAGACGGCCGCCTGAAACTCGTTCTCGCCGTTTCCGTTAACGGCAGTCACCCAATACCAGTAGGCTATTCCGACCTCGCCTTCCTGATCCCAGTACTGGCATTTCTCCGTCGTGCCGATCAACGTCGCACGGGCGGGGTCATTCTCCGTGCTGCGATAGACGGCATAGGACGTCGCGTCGGGAGACGCCGTCCAGCGGAGGATCGTGCCGTATTCATATTCGCCCTGTGACGCGGTCAGGCTGGAGACCGGATCGGGCACCCCCGAAGGTTCCCAACGCAGCGAGTCTAATTTTGCACCATACCCCGAACCGGCATCCCCGTACTTGCTGACGTATGTCCAGACCAATTTCGTCCCCGCCTCCACCGTCACGGAGCAATTGGTTGACTCCCGCAACAACAGGATTCCGTTCAGCGCCAGAACCGACCCTGAGCACGTCGTCAACGCCGGCGTGAACGAGAACGTGCCCGGCTTGCTGAAGGTGGCGGACAACGTCGAACTCGTGGAACCGTCTGACAGCGCGGAATCCTTGCCGCCGGAGAGCGTGACGCCCGCAGAGGACGGGGAGACCGTCCAAGGCAGAGCGGCATCGTTCTCCCACGTGATGCCTGGAAGTCCAATCACATCGTCGAGCGAATCATAGGTCAACACAAGCGGAATCCCAGAAACCGCCGTCCCGCCGTCTGGCCACACGGCCGCTTTGAGCGTGGTGCCGGGAGCGGGAATCGTAAGCGATCCCGTGTAGCGGGTCCCGTTTTCGCGTGTCGGCGCAGAACCGTCCAGCGTGTAGTAGATCGTGCCGGATCCGCTCACGTTGTCGAGCGTCATGGGGAACGGGAACGACCGGCCGGTCGCATCCGTCACGGAGGGGACGGGCGCGGAAGGCGGCGCGGAGCCGAGGAAGGACGCGAAGCAGTCGATCAGAGATTCCGGCGTACCCTGATACGTTCTTCCGTTGACCGAAGAACCGCCAATTGCGAAGAGTGCTCCGATGCCTGCGCCCGTATTCGCCGCAGAGGCAAACACGAACGTCGGTTCAGACGCGACGCCATTGTTTTCCCTCGCCAAGGCTGTACCGTTGAACAACGACCAGAATTTCCCGCCCGAAGCCCCTTCTTGATTTCCCCAGGCGCCGGCCAGAAGGTAAACGCCGTTCGCAGCGGCCCACGTCGTGAAGGTCTCGCTCGTTATCACCGGCCCCAGCGCCCTGCTCCGGTCGGCTCCGGGGTAGTCCCAGTAGAGTTCCGCAATCAGGCGGCCGGAATTCGCGACCTCGCTGTAGGCCGCTTCACCCCACAACGTCCATTCGCCCGCACGGGGACGATGGCGTTCCAGATACACACCCTCGACAACCGCGCTTTCTCCTTTTCCGGGAACCGAAACAACGGCCTTCACCCGCGTGGAGTCGGTGATGAAGAAAGGACCTTCATACAGGAGCGCCCCTTCCCCAGTCGGGTCTCCGCCGTCCAGCGTGTAGTAGATGGAAGCATCCTCCTCGTCGGTGGAGAGCGCGACGGGGATTTCGCCCTCGAAGATGCGGGCGGTGGAGGCCGTCGCCGTAGTCGCGGGCGAGAAAGCGGGGGCGCGGACATCATGGAGGCGCATCGCGTCCAGCCCGAAAAAGCATTGCGAGGATCCGTAGGTCGTCGTCACGCGGAAGGTCACAGCGTGAACGCCCGCCGGAATTTCGGCGGCGGCGGTTTGCCATCCGTCGTTCCGGAATGTCGATGTCCACACGGCGGTGCCGTCGCACAGGACTTCGGCGCGATAGATCCCTTGCTGCCGGTAGTTGAAGGTAATCGTCAACGGTCCTGCCATGTTTGCCGAGAGGGAAGCGACGGCGCCGGGCGTGTCCGGCGTCTCGACCGCCACGCCGTCAAACGTGTTCGTGGTCTGCACGCGCCAGTCACCGCTCGCCGTCCAGTCGAGTT
This sequence comes from Kiritimatiellia bacterium, assembly GCA_017962315.1. Classification (GTDB taxonomy): domain Bacteria; phylum Verrucomicrobiota; class Kiritimatiellia; order RFP12; family UBA1067; genus RGIG8368. The sequence continues at coordinate 23,254 of JAGCVN010000027.1, read as the reverse complement.
CGGGCAGGCCGAGTGCGTAACCGAAGTCCGTCTTTGAATAATAAACCGCTTCATAAGGGATGGAACACTGGCCGTCCACGAACGTCGCGGCCTTGAACAGGGTGTTTCCGGTGAGCGTAACCGGGCCGGTGTAAAGCGGCGAATCCGGAGTCGGGTCGCTGCCGTCCAGCGTGTACCGCATCTGCGCCCCCGCTTTTCCGGGGATGAGGGTCACGGCGAGGGAACCGTCGATCGTCGCGCCGGACGGCGGATCGAACGCGATGTCGTAGGACATCGGGACCCGCTGTTCCTTCCACGCGGCGGCATACGGGAACATGCTGGTCAGCACCCGCGTATTGTCGTGCATCGCATCGCCGACCGCGACACCCTCGTAAGTGTAATTCGGCGAGGAGAAATACGGGACTTTCGCCGTGTTCGCGCCGCTGGGGTTTTCACCCTCGTACGCCATGACCGTCGCATACGCCTTACCGCCTGCGGTAAAGAAGTAGCCGGACGAATAGTCATAGGACTGCGGTCCCGGCTGCGTCCGCTGCCGGTCCGAATGCCCCGCCCCGAGGTTATGCCCGCATTCGTGCGTCATGGTATGCGACTGCATGACGCTCCGGATCGCACAGACGTTGTAGGCATTCGGGGCGAACCAGCGGCAATCGTCACCGGTATAAGTGAGCGACATCCCGATTCCCGTATTCCCGAAGGCCGAACCGGTATCGATAAGCATCGTCAGGATGTCGGCACCGACCGCATCGCGAGCCTCCTTCGCTTTTGTCCAACCCTCTAGGTCGGACTGCAAGGCGTCAAACGCCCCGTGCACATCGGTCTCCGCCACATCGAGCGAACAGACGCCGACCAGGCGGAAGCGGAACTTTTCGTCCAGCCCGGTGTTTGCGAGAACCGTGTTCATCTTCTGCACGGCGACCAACGCAAAGTTCGTCAAACCGCCCTCCTTGTCCGCATAGGCGGCCGCATTCCTGTCGTAGGCGACCAGGACATCGACGCAGGTGTCGCTCTGTTCCGCCGCAGAAAAGAGCGTGCGCGGCGCATTCGGGAAGGAGGCGGCGGGGGCCGCCGACGGCGCGGGTGGTTCAACCGTATCGCACCCGCATTTCCCTTCGCGGGATGGTTCGATTTCCGAGACGTTCACGCCCGTCGGTCCCGAAACAACCCGGTACACCTTGTCGTTGTAAAAATCCTGCACATCGATGGTGAGGCCCTCGGCAGTGCGCAAAACAACCGCCGTCTTCATTCCCTCGTACCCCGACACTTCCGCGAGGAAGACGTCCCCCTCAAAGGGCGACTGAGCCTTTTCATTTAGCGTCAGCGAGAGCGTGACATCGTTGAAAAGCGTAAAGGTCAATTGATCGCCGACCGTCACCTCGCCGACATCCGCCGCCCCCGCGTCAAGGCGGAATGACCGGGTGACGCCGTCTTGTCCGGAAAGTGCGGAAGCCGACATCCGCCGGGGCGCGTTTCGCGGACGCAAATCAAGCGAAACGTTCCGTCCGGCGACATCCGCCGCGCCGGACAAAATCGCCGCGAGACAAAACGCGACCTTAAGATTCCCGTTCATCTTGGAAAGAAAAGCACACATACGTCGTTCCTCCTTGTTTTACCTCATTTCCCGTAGATTGCGTAGGCGACCGCCCCGATGTACTCCTTCAACATGTAACTGTTGGCCATCAGGATTTCGGGACCGGGCAGCCAATAGGAAAGCTTCGAGGGGAAACGGACGCCCTTTGTGAAACGGGCTTCATAGTCCGCACCGAACGGGATCACTTCCACGTCGAACCGTTTGAACACGGCGACGGAACGGCGCATGTGCCAGGCGGACGTGACGAGGATAACCCGCTTCGCCTTTAGCTCCGCGAGTTTTTTTTTCGTGAACGCCGCGTTTTCATACGTGTTGCGGCTCGCCCCCTCGAGGATGATCGCTTTTGACGGCACCCCCAAGTCCTCCAGAAACGATTTCATCCCCGGGGCTTCGGAAACGCCGGAGAAAAGGACGTAAGGCGCCTTGCCCGCCTTGTAGCAGCGCGCGGCCTGCCAGCCCCGGTCTGCCGCGGAAAAGAGTTCCGGCTGCAACGTATGCGGCGGAACGGCCGCGCCGGACCCTCCGCCCAGAACGATGATCGCATCCGCTTTTGGGAGCGCGCTGACATCCTGCGGCGGATAGAGGTTCTCAAGCGGCGTCCCGATGAGGATGTAGAACCAGGGTGACGACCAGAGCCAGAGCCAGACGAACGCGAAGATAAACGCCGTAGCGGCGGTCCGCCGGCGTTCCCGCCACAAGAGGATGCATCCGGCGAGAATCAAGAAAAGCCCGATCGCCAACGGACTGAGCAACCAGGTCGCGAATTTCATTAACGTCATTCCCATCGCATCTCCTCCGCATTAGGGCATGACGGCAACCTTGCCCGCCCCGCCGAAATAGAAATTCTGGCCTGTTGCATCCAAAAGCGCGCGCCAGAGGTCGCTTCCCAGATTGACCTTCTGCCGTTCCATCGTCGCAAGCTTGATCGGCACGAGCGTGTACCAGTCGTCCTGATTCCCGACGACGCAGTTCGTACGCCCCGCCATCGCCGCATGGACGGCATTCCGCGCGAGCATATAGCACCGGATCGCGTCCGTCCCTTTCGCGGGGACGCTGCGGATCAGGTAGCTCGGATCGAAGTATTTCACCGAGGCGATCCGTTTCTTCGCCTTGAAGTGGTCGGTGATCCGGTTGCGGAGGTATTCGCCGATGTCGTTCTTGAGAATGTTACCGGAGGCATCCTTCCGGACTTCGGTGCCGGCCATGAACTTCTGCCCCGCGCCTTCCGCAACAACGATCACGCAGTGGTCCTTGCCGGATTCGAACCGGCGTTCGAGCGCGGCAAGCAACCCGCGCGGGCCGTCCAGCTCGAAATCCATTTCGGGGATCAGGCAGAAATTGACGACGGGGTTCGCGAGCGTCGCGTAGGCGGCGATAAACCCGGAATCCCGTCCCATCACCTTGACGAGGCCGATCCCGTTGAACGTACCTTTCGCCTCCATGTGCGCGGCGCGGATGACGTTCGTCGCCTCGCCGACAGCCGTCTCGAAGCCGAACGAACGCCCGACGAACTGGAGGTCGTTGTCGATCGTCTTCGGGATTCCAACGACGCTGATGGAAAGCTTGCGGCGCGTACACTCTTCCGCAATGTCGCGCGCGCAGCGGAGCGAGCCGTCGCCGCCGATGCAGAACAGGATGTTGATGTTCATGCGCGAGAGCGTATCGACAATCGTCCCCGTGTCTTGCTGGCCCCGTGAAGAGCCGAGGATGGTGCCCCCCTTCTCGTGGATCGTATCGACACTGTCGGGATCCAGGAGGACGGGCGGGTAACCGAACTCCGGGTTCAACCCTGCATAACCGAAACGGATCCCGTAGATCGTACGGATGTTGTAGTCGAAGGTCAGAATCTCGACCAGTCCCTTGATGACGTGGTTGAGCCCGGGGCAGAGACCGCCCGCCGTGACAATGCCGACACGGCTCCACGAAGGGTCGTGGAAGATCTTCCGGTGCGGGCCGGCGCGTTCAAACGCGGGCTTGCGCCCCAGCTTTTCTTCGAAGAACTTCAGGTAACGGTCGTTCTCCGTGACCAGGATCATTTCGTTGTCGCTGAGAAAATCACGGTGGCGGATCGGAGAGTCGATTTTACATTCGCCGAGCGTCTGGACCTCGAACGAATACTCTTCCGGATGGGCAATCAGGCGGTCGATGAAGGACATGGCGTTTCTCGTTTTGTTAGACATTGAAAAGGAAGTGCATGACATCGCCGTCCTGGACGACGTACTCCTTCCCTTCGACGCGCATAAGGCCCTTTTCTTTCGCCCCTTGCTCGCCTCCGAGCCGGATGTAATCGTCATACGAAATCACTTCCGCGCGGATGAACCCGCGTTCGAAATCAGTGTGGATCACCCCTGCGCACTTGGGCGCGGTCCAGCCCCGGTGGAACGTCCACGCCTTCACCTCTTTCGGCCCAGCCGTGAAATAGCTGGCGAGCCCGAGCGTGTGGTAGGCGATGCGCGCCGTCTGGTCGAGGCCGCTTTCCGTGAGGCCGTAGGATTGCAGGAATTCCGTCCGCTCTTCGTCGGAAAGACCGACCAGGTCGGCTTCGACCTTCGCGGAGATCACTACGACGTCGCAGTTCTTCGCGGCGGCGAATTCCTTGACCGCCTTCACGGCCCCGCTCTCCCTGCCGCCGAGGTCGTCCTCGCCGACATTTGCGACGTAGATGGTCGGCTTGTCGGTCAAAAACTGCACTTTTTTCAAGACGGGGAGGATCGGCGAATCCTCCGTCCGGGGAAAGGTGTGGACAGGGTTGCCGTCGTTCAAGTGCTGCGCTAGCGCGTTCAGCGCCTCCAGAGTCGGGCGCATCTTCGGATCGGCATGGGCCTTGCGCCCCACTTCGTCGATCTGGCGCTGCAGGGTCTCGATATCGGCAAGGACCAGCTCCGTCTCGATGATGCCGATGTCGCGTACGGGGTCGATACCCCCTTCGACATGCACGACATCGTCATCGTTGAAACAGCGCACGACGTGCAGGATGGCATCGGCCTCGCGGATGTTGGCGAGGAACTTGTTGCCAAGCCCCTCGCCTTTGCTCGCGCCCCGGACAAGACCGGCGATGTCGATAAAGTCAACCGTCGCCTTGACGATCTGTTGCGGGTGGGCGATCTTCGCCAACTCGCCGAGGCGGGCGTCGCCGATGGGGACCATCGCCTTGTTCGGCTCGATGGTGCAGAACGGGTAGTTCGCCGCCTCGGCGTTCTGCGCCCGTGTCAAGGCGTTGAAGAGCGTAGACTTCCCGACGTTCGGGAGACCGACAATGCCAACTGCAAGCGACATGACGCGAAGCCTCTCTTATTCGTATTCGATCGTGCCGGTCGGTTTCGGCGTGATGTCGTACAGCACGCGGTTGACGCCGGGGACTTCGGAGACGATGCGCCGGGTGATCTTGCCGAGCAACTCGTAAGGGATTTCCTCGATCGTCGCGGTCATAGCGTCGCGCGTGTTGACGGCGCGGATGATCACCGGCCACTCAAAGGCGCGGAGACCGTTCTTCACGCCGGTGGACTTGAAGTCCGGCACGACGGTGAAATACTGCCAGACCTTGCCGGCGAGCCCCGCCGCGGCGAACTCCTCGCGAAGGATCGCGTCGGATTCGCGGACGGCGGCGAGGCGGTCGCGCGTGATCGAGCCGGGGCAGCGGACGCCCAGCCCGGGGCCGGGGAACGGCTGCCGGAAAACCATGTTGTCCGGAAGCCCCAACGCCTTGCCGACGACGCGGACCTCGTCCTTGAACAGGAACTTCAACGGCTCGACCAGCTCGAACTTCAGATCCGGCGGAAGCCCGCCCACGTTATGGTGGCTCTTGACCGGTCCGCTCTCCAGAATGTCCGGGTAAATCGTCCCCTTCGCGAGGAACTGGATGTCGTCGAGCTTCCGGGCCTCTTCCTCAAAGACGCGAATGAATTCGCCGCCGATCACCTTGCGTTTCTCTTCCGGATCGGAGACGCCGACGAGTTTGTCGAGGAAGCGGTCGGTCGCATCCACGTAGACCAGGTTCGCGTCCAGCTGCTTGCCGAAAACCTCGATCACCTGTTCGGGTTCGCCTTTGCGCAGAAGCCCGTGGTTGACATGCACGCAGACCAACTGCCTACCCACGGCCTTGATCAGAAGGGCCGCGACGACGGAGGAATCGACGCCGCCGGAAAGGGCGAGCAAAACCTTCTTCGCTCCGATCTGCTCCCGCAGGGCTTTCAACTGTTCGTCAATGAACGCCTCCGCAAGCGCGGGCGTTGTGATTCGTTCCATGTCGTCCGGACGTTTATTCGCTGCCATTTTTCGACTCTCCTCATGTGGGTTTGGAAATCCTCATTAGTATACGCCAAAACAAGCCCCCATCAAGACAAAACACATTGCATTTTCGCGACGTATGCCGCATACTGATGGCGTCCGTGTCGTTCACGGAGTATACGCAGGGAGGAAAAGCCATGAAACGAATCACCGTCATCGCCGCACTGGCGGCCGTCGCGTTTGCATCCGCCGGGAACCCCGGCGTTTCGAAAACGTCCGCACCCGATGGATTTTTCCGCGTTGTGGAAAAAGACGGACGCTGGCAGGTCCTCGCCCCCGGCGGCAAGGAGACCGTCCTGTTGGGCGTCGACCACGTCACCTATCACGGCCACGCCAGCCAGCGGACCGGACGCCGTCACCATCTTGCCGCGAACAAGCGCCTGTTCCCGGACAAAGCCGACTGGGAGGAAAACGCGCTCGCCCGTCTCAAGGCATGGGGGTTCAACATGCTCGGCGCCGGTTGCGATCCCGCCCTCAAGCACCGCGGCCTTGTCCACACGGTCTTCCTTTCCCTCGGCGACAGCCTCTGCTGGAAGAATTCCGTGAAACCCGACCTCTACATCTGCCCGAACGAACACCGCCCCTGCTCCGCCTTCCCCAACGTGTTCCACCCCGGCTTCGCCGCGCACGCCGATGAAGTCGCCCGGAAGAAGTGCGCCCCCAACAGGGACGACACCTCCCTTCTTGGCTACTTCATCGACAACGAACTCGCCTGGTGGGGGCGCGGCAGATCCGACACAGGCCTTTTCGACGCCGTCTCCAACCTGCCGCCGGAACACAGCGCGCGCCTCGCCCAGGCGGCGTTCCTCAAAGAACGCGGCGTGACGGGCACACCTTCCAAAGAGGACAAGCTCGCCTTCTTGGAGCGGGCGGCGGAACGTTACTTCCGTATCTCCTGCGAGGCGATCCGGCGTCACGACCCCAACCACCTCGTCCTCGGCGCGCGTTTCGCCGGACTCGGCGGCGCCCACCCCGCCGTGTGGGAAATCGCCGGCCGCTACTGCGACATCGTGACGTTCAACTGTTACCCGTGGGCAGACCTCGACCGTAACGTCGTGCGGATGAACGCCTCCCCCTCTTCGGAGACCGTCATCGAGGCGTTCACGAAACAGTACGGGCACGTCAAGAAACCGATGCTGGTCACGGAATGGAGTTTCCCCGCACTCGACTCCGGCCTCCCCTGCACCGGCGGCGCCGGACAACGGTTCGCCACCCAGGCGCAACGTACAAGGGCGACGGAACTCTTCGCGAAAACCGTCCTCGCCCTGCCTTTTATAATCGGCTACGACTACTTTATGTGGGTCGATGAACCGCCGGAGGGAATCAGCGACGCATTCCCCGAAGATTCCAACTACGGCCTCATCAACGAACGGGGCGAGGCATACCCGGAAATCACGTCCATGTTTACCCGTCTGCACGCCGATGTCGTCCATTGGCGCAAAGCCGCGCCGCCCGAACCGCGCATCGTCCCTGCGGAACCCCCGATTGACGAAGCCGCGTTCCTCGACATCCTTGCCGCCCGTGGAATGCGCAACGGACCTTGCCCGGCGTTCCTCCGCAAGGGAGACGCCTACGCCATCACAAACTCGGCCGGACTTGTGTTGGAGGGGCGGATCGGCGGCGGTTCGATGTTCACCGACGTGACGCTCGACGAAAGCCGGCTCGGCAGTTACAATGGGATGATCTGCGTAAACAATCCAGGAGGCGGTAAAAGCTGGCATGACACGGTGAAGGTCACCGGCGTCGAATGGCGGGAATCCTCAGACGGAGGTCGGGTATTCATCACCGCCGAGGGATGGACAAGCGGCGGCGGACGCTTCACCCTCGTCCATGCCGTCACCGTTTTTCCGCGTTCGCCCTGGTTCCTCTGCTCGCTCGTCGAAGCGCGGAATTCGGGCGACAAACCGCTCGACGTCGATTCCTTCCTCTTCCGGGAATACGCCCCCTTCTTCGCTGAGAAACCGGCCGTCCCCACCCGACGTATCCCGTCTCTGTGGAAGGCGCCGAAACACGACGCCTGGTTCCGGAAGTACGACGGCGCGTATTTCGGGGCGCTCACCCTCGCCCCGGCAGCGGATCTCGTGATGTTCCACATCATGGACAACGGGAGGAGCCAGCACCCCGACGCGGTGTTCAAACCGGAACGGAAACTGACGCTCGCCCCCGGCGAACGTTACCGTCCCGAAGGTGCGATGTGGATGCTCGCCCTGTGCGGGCTCGACGGCACCGCCGGATGGCGTCGCGCCGTGACGGAGTTCTGCGTCTCCTCCCGATAGCCGCGTGTCCGCAGGCGGCCTCGGAGAGGGTCACGCGGCGCGCGGCCACGCGGCTTGTGCAGATTCAGGCGGGGCAACGCGGAAGCCCCGCATGGGACGCGCCGCTATGCGAAGAGAAGCAGATACACAAGGGTGCAGACGACCGTCACGGCAGTCCCCGCCTTCACCCAACTCTGCCAGGCGGTTTTCCGGTGGGTATGTTCTTCCAAAAGGCGGACGGCGGCAAGGTTCACCTGGGAAGCGGTCGCAAAGAGGTTCGCGCCGACCGCGCATCCAAAAAGCAAGGGATAGCAGGGCGCCGCGGCCGCCGGAAGGAAGCCGGAAAGAAGCGTCCCTGACGCGAGGTCTCCCATGAACGGCGCCGCAAGAAGCCCGGCAAAGAAGGACGCCGCCCCGTTGTTGGGGGACAAGGAGACGAGGCGGATCCCTTTGGCGCGGAGCGTTGCCCAAATAACGGAAAGGGAGGCGACCAGCAGGATGAGTTTCCAGTCCACACCCTCGCGCAGGTAGGCGTCCATGCGTTTCGGACGGGCGAAGAGAATGCCCACGGCGAACAAAGCCGGCAGGAGCATCAAAAGCACGGCGGGATTCACCTCCGTCCCCGTGCAGCGGGCGAGCAGCGCGGCAAGCGGGGCGTGGAACAAAAGCAGGGCGAAAAAGGCGAGGAAGAGCGAAACACCCCGGCGGCAGGAAAGGTGCATACAGGGGCCGAGGCCGCGATTGCGCTCCCGTTGTTCCCGCAATCTGCGGCCAAGCAGACGGATGTCCCGGTGGAAGACGCCTATCAAGGTAAACGTCGCGGCGGCGGTCAAGGCAAGCGCGGGCGGTGCGGCGCGGAGCAGGAACGCCGCGTAGGATTCGTTCGCGGCCACACCGAGGAAGAGCGAAAGCGGGGAGCCGGACAACGTCATACAGGCGCCGAGGTTCGTCGCTACGGCCGCGATCGTCACAAAGGGCGCCGGTTTCAGTTTCAACGCATCGCAGACCTGAAAGACGAGCGCACACATCACGAACACGGAAAACCAGCCCCCGAACAGCGCGGCGGAAACCGCAGACACCCCGGCAAGCAACAGACAGAGCGCCACCCCGTTGACGCCGCACCGATTGATGACGAACTGGACTAGGCAGGTCATCACCCCGAGATCCTTCAAGGCCGCCGTCACCACCATCGTCCCCGCAAGGAAAAGCAGGATACCGGGGCCCGCCAGCAACAGCGGGGACGGATCCAGAACCAGCAGAAGCAGCGCACACCCCGCTGCAGCCGGAAACGCAGCCAACCGGAAGAAAACAAGGGAAGCCATGAAAAGCGAGACCGCTCCGGCGATAAACAAACCTTCCGCCGAGGCGGCAATCCCCGTCCCCCGCGCGGCGGCGGTCAGCAAGGCGGCCAGCAGGGCGAGACCGCCCAGACGGGGAAGGGTTTCCAGCAAAAACGCCCGTTTCGTATCGTTCATAACCGATTTATTCCCGGAAGAGCTTGTTCAAGAAGAAAGGCAGGTCGATGGTACCGACCAGCTTCGTCCCGTTCAACACGTAGCAGATGGACGTGTTCCCGCGGGACATCGCCCCCGCGACGTTGATCGCCGGCGCGGACATCTGCACGGCGGCGAACTCCTCCGTCAGCACGTTGGAGATCCAGAACTTGTTTTCGTTGCGGAGCGCGGCCGCAAGCGGCTCGACGCTCGCCACTTTTGCGAGGTTGTCCACCCACAGCAGGTAATCGGGCAGCAGTACCCGCATCAGCGATTTCGCCGTGACGATCCCCACCATGTCGCCCGCATCGTTGACCACGGGAAATTCGCTCGCCTTGGCCTTGATGAAACGGTCGATCGCGCTCTTCAGACTCTGGGTACTTTTCAAGGTCTCGAACGACTCGTTCATGATGTCGGCCGCGTTCAAGTGTTCGGGCAGAAGCAGGCCGCCGCCCTCGAAAAAGCGCATCACCTCGTCCGGCGTCGCCATCGCGGAAACCGTCTCGACCGCCTCCGGGCGTTCCAGCAACGTGGCGAGCGTCTTCAGGATTTGAAGATAAAGCGCGGGCTGGCTCGTCGGAATCAAGGCGAGAAAAACCACATGGACGGGCGGTTTTTCCGCATCGAATGAGATACCCTCCTTCGATGTCAAGACACCGACGTAGGTGCGTTGCAGACGGTCGATCCGCGCATGGGGCAGCGCGATTCCGCCCGAGACAACGGTATCGGCGATGGTCTCGCGTTCCAAGATGTCGCGCTGGTAGGCAAGCAGCTCCGGCGCGTCATGGCCGTAGGCGAGGCGCGTCAGGATTTTATGGACCGCCTCATCGCGTGTACACGTCCCGCGCAGGACGAGAATGTCGTCCGCGCTGAAGAAAGAAGCCAGGTCGAGCGGTTTTTTGGAGGATTTCGCAAACATGACGTATCCTGCGTAAACAAAGCGAAAACGAGTGTAGCACACAGGTCGCCTCGGCACAACACCGAAAATGATTGTGTGCCCCCTATGTTACTGGATGTTGGGGGGACTGGCGGGACGGGCGAGACCGGGGCGACAGGCGGAAGTCGCGCCAGTCATCACCTAAAAACTCCTGGTTCCCTTGCAATTCGGATAGCCCGTGCAACTCCAAAAGGCGTTGCCCGCGTTACGACCTTTCTTTGCAACCATCTTTCGCATTGGCTTACCGCATTCAGGACACTTCGGCACACCTTCGGCAATGATTTGCTCATCGCGCTTCTCCAGCCTTGCTGCCGACAGGCGTTCGGTGAAGCCTCCCGCGTCGCGAAACTCCTCGCCGACAGCGGCTATCTGCCGCGAGAGCAACGCACAAGCCCGGTCGATTGCAACAAGTATCGAATTGGCCGCGACATCGGGATCACCCGCTTCGAGGAAGTCCCCGAATCGCTTGCGCATCTCCATGAGATATTGCACGAAATCGTGCCTGGCATTTTCACCGAGGTCTCCGCCGTAAGGTTCAAGCTTCAACGCCTTGAGTCGCATTGCCAACGGATCGGAAGCCGCCCACGGCACAACGGATCGTCCCGCAAGAAACGCCTCGAAGTCGCCGGCAAGTTCCTCGAGGGAGCCTTTGGCAACATCGTAGAGCCTAAGCTCCGTCTCTTTGGACGTCCCGGCGCGGGACGATCCCTCAACGATATTCTGCCTTGCGGAACGTGCCGCGCCAATCATCTGTCCGACGGTTTTCCCGAGAGGATCGTTCCTGTAGGAGAAATTACGCCCGCAGAAGACCTCTGTCGCGTGGTAGATGAGGCACACATAGCCGAACGTGAGCGTCCGACGGTAACCGCCGTTTTTTGCAACGATTGGAATCATGCGCAAAGCCTTTCGCATATGATGAATGTCATCGGATGACTGGCGGGACGGGCGAGACCGGGGCGACAGGCGGAAGTCCCGCCAGTCACCTCTGGCGTGAAATCATTCTAGCGCACTTCTAATCGGGATTCAAGCGGGACTTCGTTCTCCCTTACGTCCCCTTCCCTCCTTGCCACGTTGGCGGCCGGGATGGACATGACACCCTCCGCCCTCAGGTCTTTTGACTCCGCCCAGCGCGCGCTACCGTATCGATCACTCGCCATCTTCAATTCCTCCTGCCAATCAACCGTGACAGACCAAACACCACGGCAAAGAACACGCCATCCAGCAACAGGACGAACGCCAGCACCGTCTGCACGAGAAACAGATACGGTTTTGCCCAGATGATGCCCGCGTTGAGCCAATCGCCGACATACGGCAACAGGTTAACGCAAAACAGGACAACCACAATCGCTGCACAACCCTTCCACATCCCCTTCAGGTCGGGGCCGCTCAAGGTGATTTCCGAGGCGATGCAGAAAACGGCATAGAGATAAAGCGCGATCCACGGCGAACGCCAGTTCCACACGCAAACGGCGTTCCGCAGCATCTGCCACGCCGCAAGAAACACGTTCGACACATATTCATACGTTGCGGGCGGCGTCCCTTCCGGGAAACAAGTCCGCACATCGGGGAGAAACCCTGCGCCGCCCACGAGATACGACAACCCTAAAATCACGGCGGAACCGAACCAGACCGGTCCCGTCGAAATCACAAACTGCGCCACATTGCCCAGGAAACTCCCTCCGTCCGGCAATTCGTGCGACACATAGCCGAGCGTCCCGTCGGATGACGGGCGGAACGGTACGAATTCGGCGATCCGCGTACCTGTCAAGAGGCACCCCAGCGCGTGCCCCGTCTCATGGCAAGCCACCCCCGGCGCGACAAGGTAATAGTACACCATGCCGATTCGTGCCGATACCATTCCGCGTATTCCCTGGCTCACAAACCAAAGGACAACGGCCAGCGCGAACACGACGCCAAACACGACGAGCAGTTGCGCGCCCGTGCGCGCAACCGCCGCCGTGAAGTACTGGAAGATATCAGCGAGTAAAATCACAGTCCCGATTCCATCAGTTCCGGCCTGGCATCATAGAACAACATGCCCGGCGACAATTTCGTTGGCTCGGCAACGCTTCCCTTGGGTTTCGCGGAAACGTCGAAAGGATTGTCACCTCCAAATTGGCAGACAATTTCAACCTTATTGAAACCGACTTTCAAATCAGCATCGAATGCGTTGCGGCCATATCCGGTAACGGTCAAGTCGTTGTTGACACGCACGGAATATCCGTTCTCGAACCCCGTGTCCTCTCCCTTGTCAATCGTGAAAGTGTATGTTGCCGCCCGTTTGCATTTCAGAAACCCTTCCCATCTTATGGCTACTGCCTTGACTCCAGTTGCGCAGTTGGCGGAGAAACCACCTCCCTTGTCGATACCTGTCTTCAAAGCTGGTCTCTCAGGCAAAGTGGAATTACTCTCCCTAAGTTGCTCAGCCCCCATCCATTCCGGACAATTATATGCTGAGAACAACATCCCGGGTTGTGGGTTGACAGAATCGACCGACCTGCCGATTACATGGTCGGATGTGACTGTCGTTTCAATAGTGTGTTCTCTTGTCACGGGAATATGATCGGCATGAATGGCGTGTTGATTCCTCGTGATCATAAGTTTGCCTCGAACAGACGAATGGCTATTCAATATCGTTCCTTTAGAAGCCGTGTTTGAGTTGCGCGTCATGTTGGTGTTTCGCCGTGTTTCTAAAACACGACCATTCTCAGACGATTCCAAAGCGTTACTTTGGGCTAGGCGTCCAGGCCGCATCACAGCATCTTTGCCCCCAGCATTATCCTTGGTGAAAACGGGAGGTAGCAGAGGAATGCCGATTGTTTGATCGCCAACTTCCCTTTTCGGCTCACCAGTTTTATTGTCGCCTTGCATAAGCAAAAAGGCAAAAACAGCACCACAGCAGAATAGCAAGATGCCGATGCCAACATTCGTTTTCATGCAAACATCCACTCATTACGGAATCTGTTTGACCTCCCAAGCGACGGCGGTTGTACGACCATCCGCGCAACCGCCGCCGTGAAGTAACAGGCAATGTTATCAATCACAAGTCTAGCCCGGTTTCTGTCAATTCGGGGCGGGCATCATAAAACAACTTGTTGGGAGATAAGTTTACGGGTTCGATTACGCTTCCTTTAGGCTTCACAGTAATAAGTAACGGAGCCATCCTCCCCTGTTTATACAACTGTCGCCCGTCAGGCAGCAAACTTACAATCTCGACTTTGTTGAATCCCACTTTCAAATTAACGTCAAATGAAGTCTGCCCATAACTCACCACACCGGTCTTACCGTTAATCCGAATTGCGTATCCAGTCGCCCAGTGTAGATCTAGCCTAGAATCGTAAGTGTCTGCACGTTCTTTTTGAATCAAAAAAGTATATGTCCGTGCAATCTTACACTTCAAGAACCCCTCCCAACGTATAGCAGCCACAGCAACTCCTGAAGCGCAAGCGATTGAGAATTTGTCGCTTTTGTCAATACCTGTCTTGACGGCAGGAAGCGCGGGTAATTTATCAACGGATTCTTTCAAATTAACCCTCATCTTCTCTATCTCTTTATCGCCGCTGTCCTCCGGATACATCCACTTGTAACCATCGTATGCCGAGAAAATCATCCCCGGCTGCGGGTTGACGGGATCGGTGATGACCGGTGCCGCCGGCGTTGCCGACTCCAGACCGCTGTCATCTTCGGCAATCGCCGCTGTGAAGGTACAGGCCACGGCGCAGATGGCGGTGGCGAACACGTGCATTGTCTTCATGGTTTCTTTCCTTTTTGGTTGATTCCGGGGAACGGCACCAGCCGTCCCGCCGGGGTTGTCGTAAGTGTCTTACCGCCGCCCGGAGGCAAGACGTTGAACAGAGCGGATTATCCATGATGCCGTGAGCTCGGCAAACCGATATAGTCTGCCCGTTGGTGCAAACATATTCATCAGGTTTATCGTACACAAGATAGTCGGCATTAGAATTATGAAACTACAGGGCGATCAAAATCCGATTTCGTGCAGTTCGGGTTTGTCATCATAAAAAAGCATACCTGGCGAAAACGCCGTTGGCTCGGCCAGTCCTCCCTTTATCTTCGCTGAAATAGACAAGGGCGCGTCTTGGACATCTTTGTGCCTAGGGACTAAACTGACAATCTCAATTTTATTGAATCCAGCGTTGAGTTTAGCATCAAATGTCGTTTGTCCATATCCCGCGAGACCAAATTTTCCATTGATCCGTACCGCATAACCGCACAGCCAACGCTGGGTATTCAGAACACCATTATAATAACCTTTCTGAATCATAAACGTGTAAGTTCTTGACAGCTTGCATTTCAAGAACCCCTCCCATTTCACAATTGCCGCATCAACTCCGGTCGCACATTGAAGTGAGAACTTGTCGTTTTTGTCAATTCCGCTTTTTAATGGCGCTTTCTTTTGCAGTGTTGACAGGGTTTCCCACAATTGAGTTTTCTGTTTCTGCCCTTGATCCAGTTCCCCGTCCCCTAGGCCAACATTGATTCGAAGTCGAGTCTCTTCCGATTCGCTCAACACCATCCATTTTTCAAGAGGGTAGGCAGAGAAAATTACTCCAGGCTGAGGATTGATCAGTTCAAATGTTTCCACAGAAGGCGCTGCCGATTCAAAACCGTTTTCATCGGCAGATACCGATGTGATGGTGCATGCCAAAGCACACAGAACTGCCAAACATTGACTTCTTTTCATTGCGTGTCTTTCCTTTCTTCTGGTTGATTCCGGGTAACGGCACCCGCCGTTACGCCGGGGTTGTTTGTGAAGTGTCTCACCGCCGCCCGGCGGCAAGACGTTGAACAGCGAGAAGCGTTTCCTCCAGTCGTTTAAGCATGGCTTCCTCTTCCATGCGGTCGGCAAGCTGGTATGCCTTGGATTCGATCGCGGCAATCGGCCCCCTTGGATCGGAACCGACGGGTATGTTGGCGGAACGTTTGAACGCCGCCAGATTCGCGTCGATTCTTGCCCTTGCGGCAGGATCAGGGAGTTTCCACTTGAGGAGGTTGATCGCCGAGATTCCGAATACCCTTTCATAGTTTCCGGCGGTTTTTTGAACGCGCTTGCCCAATTCCGTCTCCGCGCCGGCGGCATTGCGTGAACGTTCCTTAATCGCCGCAACCTGCTGCGCCAACTCGTTCAAATCCGAATACCCGCGCACATAGGAAGACCGAAGCCGCTGATGCAGTTCTTTGATTTCCCGTAAACGCGCCTTCTTCCGGGCAAATGCCGCAGGGATATCGGTCATTCCTTCCGACATCACTTTACACGTATCGGAGAACTGCGTCAATAACACCTGACCTTTGACGATTTCCAGTTGCCGGGCGAGGAGGTTTGCAACGGTCGAACAGTCGGATTTCACTTGTTCCGCCTTGCTGTTCAACGCATCCACCTCTGCCGAGCCCTCACGCATCCGTGCGGCTCTCGCCATGTCGGCGGAAAGTCCCGCCGCGTCCGCACTGGTCTTGTCTGCACGGGAGGAGAGGTTGTTCAGGCGGAGTTGCAAGTCGCGCCAGACGTTCGCGTCTTTTTCCTGCGACCAGGTCGCCGTCTCCATCGTTTCCATTTCGGATTTGAGCGAGGCGAGTTCCCCTGTCAGCCGTTCGATCTCGTTGGTAGCTCCCTGAATGAGTCTCCGGATCTCTTCGCGGACGTCGCTTGCCGTCTTGAACCAACGGGCAATCGACTGGGGAAGTGGACGGACCTCCTTCCGCGAATAACATTCCACAATATGTTTCCGCAAAATCGAGTCCGCCGTATATGCCTCCTGGTATTTTCGCAAAAGTTCATTCGTGAAATCGTTCGCGGCAAGCTCCGATTCCTTACGCACATGGTAGTCCTCGATCAACTGGGCATGAAGCCGCGCCAGGCGGTCGCGGGACTGTTTGAAGTAGTCGCCGAACGCATTCGCGCCGATCCAGTCCGCAACGGATGCGGCGAGCTTTCCGGGCATCTCGATTCCCAGCTCCTCTTCAGGAGTCGGTGGCCGTTTCGGCGGCGGTGACGGCGCAACCGGCCTCTGTACAGACGGTATCGCCTGTTGCCGCATGGCCTGCGGTGTCTGCGGCGGCATAGGGGCGCGCCGAGGTTCGGAATTACCGCATCCCGTGAGATAGACGAACGTCGCCAATGCTACGAAAGACAGCAGGTTTCTCATTTCGGATCTCCCGTCTCTGATGTCGGCTTGCGATATTTCTGGAGGCGTTCACGCTTGCGGATTTTCTCTCCCTCCGCCTCGGTGGCCATATCCATTGTCTTGGTTCCCAGATTTCGACGCAACACGCCGATTTCCGCGGCAGCACCCTGCGCCGCAATCAACTCCTTTTTCAGAGCCTCATATTCCACCGTTGTGGCGATAGCCCGCCCTTCCGCCTCGCAACGGCGGATCGCGGCGGCAAGCATCGCCACTTCGCGTTCCATACGGTAGTCGGCCTCCTTCAGAAGCCGGACATCCGTCTGAGCATGAAGAATCTCCCTGTTTTTATTCTCAAGGTCCTCGTCGCATTGCGCAAGGTCGTCGCCGACCTTCGCGTCATCGGGGAACCGCTCGAACTCATCCTTCAGGATTGCCAACCTCTTCTCAAGTTGTTTCCGTTCCCCGCGCAGACGATCGAGAGATTCCTCTGCGGTTTTGAGTTGCAATTTGACTTTCGCCTGTTGGTGGACGGTCTTGTCACGCACAGATTTCAGCGTTGCGAGACTGCCGTCCGCCAGCTGAGGCGATGGATCGCTGCCGAGATCGGGCGCGGTTCCAGACAGTTCTTCGTTGATGCGCTCTCGCTTGAGCTGTTCAGGAGTCTTTTCAACCGGTTTCATTTCCGCAGCGCGTTTCTCGTCCTCCCGCACCCGTTCGACCTCGTTCAGGCGCGACACGGCAATCGCCAACGCGCACACAAGCGCGAGGATGATCAAGACGACAAGGCAAGAGCCGCCCCGTCTGTTTCCAAAGGACAGCTTCATAACGTCACTTCACCCGATTCCATTCGTTTAGGTAAACCTGCGTAATGTCAAGAGCTGATTTGATCTCTTTCTCCAACTCGATCGGAATTCCTTTTAACTGGCCGAGCTTGACCATATCCCACACCCGAACGAACTCCTGATAGTCATTATCGAATCGGACTAGCATCTCACGGGAATTTTCCAATGCCGTCTTTGCGGCATTGTACATCGCCGTATCTTCGACGTTCAAAACGCGGTTCTTGTCCATGGCCGTGTTGATTTCCGCGATCTTCGCGTTCAGCGCCTCTTCGTCATCGATCACCCACTGGTCGAATGCGACGGGCCATCCCTTCGAATTGCCTTCGGTCCGGGCCTTTTCCGCCTTGTCGAGAAGATCAAGATATCCTTTCGACTTGTCTCCGCCCGCCTTGATCTGGCGGTCGTACTTGCCGTAGATCATGCTGATACGTGCTTGCGCTTCAAGGAGTTTCTTGCGAGTGAAAACCATTTTGTCGTTGGTCTCTTGAAACCAGGCCATTGGCTTTTCCACGTAGAGGGCGGCTGCGTTCGTCGGCGAGTACTCCGCCTCGATCGCGTCACGTTTTTGGTCGATTTTTGCCTGCCGCAACTCTTCCGGCGTCGGTTCCCGCCGCTTGTCGTCCGTTTTAACCGATTGCGGCTTCTTGTGATCTTCCCGCGAGTTGTCCACCTTGACATCCGCCGAACAACCGCAAAACAACAGACCGGCCAGACAGGAACCGAGTACCAAATGACGTGCCATATTCATCATTTTGTCCACCGTTTCTTCTGCGCCCATTGTCCGCACGTTGACACCCTCGGCGCAGAAAAAAAGAGTGGCGTGCCTCACATTCTCACGTCCTACTGAAGGCATCGCCAAACGCCATTACCAAAACATGAAAAGAAGACACGCCACGTGGGATGCACCCACGTCGCGCAACCTTCGTATCCCGCTTTGGCTTTACTTTGGCGAAGTTTACAGTAGAGCGAAAATACGCTGTTGCGTACACGCTGGAGTCCTTCTCGGATCCCCCAGCCCCCCGGTATGGCTCGCGAACGGGCTAAACGCCCATCGACCCAGTGTGCCAGGGTTCTGACCGTCCGCCCCGGTTTCAGGCAACGTGACCGTTGCCTCTCCCGAAGTCCCGGTCCATAGGCGGAATCTTCTTCCCCGCGCTGTTCGCGCCGCAGAAGAAATTCCGCCATGTCAAAGATCACTTCAGGTACTCTACTGCTTATTTTCCAGCCGTGCAAGAAAATTCAGCCTCAAAAAACGTTCTCGCCTTTTCGCAGGAGGGGCGTTAGAATGAGGATTTTGTGAGCGAGACAGCAGGGAGACCCGTGATTTATGAATCGTATGGTTTGGTTTGGTTCCGCCGCGTTGGCCGCGCAGATTGCATTGGCCTCGCAGATTGTGTCGTTGGAAGGCACGTGGACGCTCCGTCCGGTTGCGGACGATGAAACCATCTCCGGCACCGTGCCGATGCGCGTGCCGGGCGATGTCCAGTCCGCCCTCTACACCGCCGGAAAGATCAAGGATCCGTTCCGGGGGCGCAACGAACGCGAGGTACAGTGGGTCGGGCAGAGGGACTGGCTGGTCGAGCGGACGTTCGACGTCCCGAAGACCCTGCTTGCGCGTACTTCCGTCATCCTGCGGCTGGAACGGGCGGACACGTTCTGCGAAGTCACGGTCAACGGCAAGAAGCTCGGACTGACGGGAAATGCGTTCCGCCGGTATGACTTCGACGTGACCGGATTGCTGAAAGAGGAAGGGAACACCTTTTCCGCCCGGTTTCTTTCCTCAGAGCGGATTTCCGAAGAACGGGCGGCGAAACTCCCCTACCCCATCCCGTTCTCCGACAATGGAATCGTGCCGCACCTCAACCTGATCCGCAAGCCGGCCTGCGACGGCGGATGGGACTGGGGAATCGCCCTGATGACGACCGGCTTTCTCGAAGCACCGCGTCTGATCGGAGTGAACGAGGCCCGGATCGACTACCTCTTCTGCGAGCAGAAGCACGGCCGGGATGAAGTTGAACTCACGATCACCGCCGACACCTTTGCGCCCGTCGGCGGCGTCCGGGACGTCACGCTGGAAGTCCTTGAAACCGGGCAGCGGCTCTCCGGTTCCGTCGAGCTGGATCCGGGTCAGAACCGCGTCGCGATGCCGATCACTCTCCGCAATCCCGAACTCTGGTGGCCCGCCGGCTACGGGAAACAGGCCCTCTACACCATCCGTTTCTCGGTGGGCGACGACACCTTCCGCCGACGGATCGGCTTGCGGACGGTCGAAGTGGTCAACCAGCGCGACAACCACGGCACGAGCATGACCTTCCGAATCAACGGGCGCGACGTTTTCTGCAAGGGGGCGAACTGGATTCCCTGCGACGCCTTTGCAAACCGCCAGACGCGCGAACGTTACAGCGACCTGCTGCACGCCGCCGCCGACGCGAACATGAACATGATCCGGCTCTGGGGCGGCGGCCAGTTCGAGTCCGATACGTTCTACGACCTCTGCGATGAACTTGGCTTGATGATCTGGCACGATTTCATGTTCTCCTGTTCGCTCTATCCCGTCGATGCCGACTTCCTGGGCGAGGTCGAAGCCGAACTCAACCACCAGCTTCCCCGTCTGCGCGACCACGCCTCCATCGTACTCTGGTGCGGCGACAACGAATGTCTCGGCGCGATCAACTGGTACGAAGAAAGCCGCCGGAACCGCGACCTCTATCTCGTCAACTACGACCGGCTCAACCAGCTTCTCGCCCGCATGGCGAAAGAACTCGACCCCACCCGCATGTTCTGGCCCTCTTCACCCTGCGGCGGCCCCGGCGATTTCAGCGACGGCTGGCACAACGACCGGAAAGGCGACATGCACAACTGGAACGTCTGGCATGAGAACAAGGATTTCGCCGACTATTACAAGGTGAAACCGCGTTTCTGCTCCGAATTCGGTTTCCAGTCCTTCCCGTCCCGCAAGACGGCGGAGACCTACTGCAGTCCGGAAGACGTGAACCCGACCGCACCCGACTTCGAATACCACCAGAAGAACGTCGGTGGGAATACGCGGATCCTTTCGACGATGGCCCGGTATTTCCGTTTCCCGGAAAACCCGGACGCCATTCTTTACCTTTCGCAAGTCCAGCAGGCGGTCGCGATCAAAACGGCGGTAGAGGGGTGGCGACGCCTCCAGCCCCGCTGCATGGGCACGCTTTTCTGGCAGCTGAACGACAACTGGCCGGTCGCCTCCTGGTCGAGTATCGAATACGGCGGGAAATGGAAACACCTCCACTACCACGCCAAACGGTTCTACGCGCCGCTCACGATCAGCGCCGTTCCCTCCTCTTCCAGCCGCGACACGCTCAAAATCTGGTGTGTCAACGACTACGACCGTCCGCTGGAAGGAGAGGCGGCAATCGAACTCTGGAACGTGGACGGAACGGCGCCGGTTGAAACGATCAAGCGGGCCGTCACCCTCCCCGCTCGCGGATCGTACTGCGTAGAGCCGTTCAACCTGGGGCGCTTCGGCAGCCCGGAAGAACGGGACTCCCGTTTCCTGTCGCTCTCGTTCACGGCGGAGGCGAACGGCAAGACGATCCGTTCAAGCAACCACTGGATGTTCGCGCCGTATAAATCGGTACCGCTCGCAAAAGCCGACGTCCGCGTGACCCCCTCGCTTTCCGGGGAAGGAAGCTATCGCGTCTCCCTCTCGACGGACAAGCCTGCGTTTTTCGTCTGGCTGGACGCGCCGGTTCGCGGCGAGTTCAGCGACAACAGCCTGCTGTTGCTCCCCGGTTCGCCTGTTACGCTCGACTTTTCCCCAAAGGAAGAAAGCTCCTTCCGGCAATTTGCGGACGGTCTCCGGTTGATGCACCTCCGTATGACCTACGGACTTGCCCGATAAATTAAAAGGAGAAGACAAGACATGAAAACCGCACTTGTCACCGGTGCCGCAAAGGGGATCGGCGCCGCGATCGCAAAAAAACTCGCCCGTGACGGATTCCACGTGGCGTTGCATTACCATCGTTCCGAAACAGCGGCAAAGGCGACGTACGACGCAATTGTCGCGGCGGGCGGCGAAGCCCGACTCTTTTCCTGCGACCTTACCGACGAAGGTGCGCCCGAAGCGCTTGTCAAGCAAGTCGAAACAGAATACGGACCGCTCCACACCCTCGTCTGTAACGCAGGGGTGATTTTCACCCAACCGCTCACTTTCACAAACCTAAACGACTGGCGCGCGCTGATGGCGGCAAACCTTGACGCCCCGTTCCTGTTGACCAAAGCCGCTTCGCGATTGCTCGCCCGGCGCAGGACGGGACGCATCGTCTATCTCTCTTCCGACGCGGCGTTGATGGGCGACCTCCACCGTGGCGCGTACAGCGCCTCGAAGGCGGGGGTGTTAGGACTTTGTCGGACTGCCAGCCGGGAACTCGCGCCGTCCGGTATCACTGTGAACGCCATCGCCCCCGGCATCATCGAAACTGACATGACGGCGGACATGCCGGAATCCCGCCGAAAGAAACAACTGGCGAGCGTCCCGATGAACCGCTTCGGGAAGGCGGAAGAAGTTGCCTCCGTCGTCGCCTTTCTCGCCTCCGATGCCGCCGCCTATATCACCGGACAGACGCTCTGCGTAGACGGCGGCATGAACACCGCGCATTAAAGACGCGATGTCCACCTGATAAGGAGAAAGGTTGAAAAATCGCTATGACAACTTATCCTCATCTACATTCCCGCACATGGCACGGACGGCAGGTTTGCCTCTAACTTCATCTTGCAAAAAGCGGTTGACGGACAACGGAAACGTTGGTCTCTGCTTCTTCCTATAACTTGATTGTTCACAAATGCCACCATTGCCACAAATACAAATATCGGGGATACTTGCCTTTGTGATTTGTGAATACCGGATACAACCGTGACAACAATTTGAAGAGGCGCAGCGGTCGCGAAAGAAAAACAAACGGATTTGCTCAAGTCTGACGGCCTTCGCAATTCCGGGAATGAGAGCCGCGTTAGCGGCGAACAAATCCGTTTGTTGGACAATTTCCCCAACGACAGTGTAAAGTGGAAAGTGTAAAATGGAAGGGGGGCACCCCTCCTGCCGTTACCATTTCTCTGCGTCTCTGCACCTCTGCGTTAATATTTTTGTACACACGTTCCTTCCGGCCGGCTTGCCTATACGTTCGATTGGCGACAACCGAAACAACTTGTAAAGACAACATTTTTCTTTCGCCGCGCATGGTTGGGCGCGGAAGAACCAAACGTTGTTCATGTTGTTTTCAGAAACTTTACCTTCATCTACATTTCCGAGCGAAGCGCGGACGGCGGGTTAATAAAGAGATAAGTGGCAACGGGGACGTTGCCACTTACCTCTGCGGTTTCACAAAAACGCGGCGGACTATCTCACGATAATCGTGAGCCCCCTACAGGCGACCTTAACGGTCTTGGCATCGTCGGAAAGTTTGATCGTGTAACCCCTGATACCTGCCGCGAGCACGGGGGCGTTCGCGAACGTCGCCGCGTCGTTCTCCGCCACCTGCGCGAGCACGAATCCGCGCGTCAGCGGCGCGGTGAAATCGAGCGTGGAGTTGGTGAAGTCGAGCGTGCCACCGCCCGTAAGCGTGATCGCCCGCGCGCCCGGCGTCGCCTTCAACACGCAGTTGGTGATGCCGAGATCGTGCCCTGCCGTGTCAAGCGTCACGGCGTTCGCGCCGAAGACAACTGCGTTCGTGA
>JAGCVN010000026.1 GCA_017962315.1 Kiritimatiellia bacterium | reverse complement strand
GGGGCGGCGTGCGTATGGCGGGCGGCGGTTTCGTTACGTTCGGGGGCGGCGTGCGCGTGGCGGGCGGACGGGACGGGACGGGGCGCGGCGGCGGAACTTGCCGCCCGATTTCAGACGGCCCCGAAGGCGCGCGCCGTGTGTTGTCAGGCATTGTGCGCGGCATGGGACGTGGCGGCGGCATCGTCCGCGATCTTGACGGACGGGGGGAGAAGGAGACGCCGCCGCTCCCGCCTTTGCGGGCGGAGGCAGAAGAGACGAGGAGACAGACGGTCAACGCGACCAGCAAAACCATGTTTGTCTTCATCTTGCCTCCTTTCCTTTGCTCATACCCCGTCCGGTTCGATATAGAGGTCCTGTACCGAAAGATTCAGGAAATCGGCGTAAGCCTGTTCGATGTCGATTTCGGGATCGTCGTACTCTCTGCCGAACCGCTCCAGTACGATTTCCTCCTTTTGCGCGAGCCCGAGAAGCTTGTCCAACTCCTGCATCGTGATGCCTTTGACGAAATTCATTTCCACGCCGAACCGGAGAATGAACAGCAACTGCATCGCTTCCTGAGGCGAAACCAGGAAAGCGGATCTCGCCGAGGAAAGGGCGC
This sequence comes from Kiritimatiellia bacterium, assembly GCA_017962315.1. Lineage (GTDB taxonomy): Bacteria > Verrucomicrobiota > Kiritimatiellia > RFP12 > UBA1067 > RGIG8368. The sequence continues at coordinate 29,280 of JAGCVN010000026.1, read as the reverse complement.
GGGACACGTAGTCCGCCACGAGGAGGGCGGAATGGTTGAAGATTACGCGCTGGCGCGCCTGCTGTTCCCGCTTCAACAGTTTTTTCGTCACCCGCATGACGTCCTCGATGAGGGTCGCTTCGTCCTTGCCGATGGTGATGCGGTTTGAAATACGGTAAATGGCCGCCTGGAACGGACATTCGGGCGAATCGATGTTGTGGACTCTGCAGTCCATCCGTTCCAGGGCGTTCGTCACGGCATTCATCTCTTGCAAAAGATGGAATCCCGGCAATTGCACAAGCGCCTCCGCCCGGAGGGCGGTGCCGGTGTTCTCCGAAGTGGCGGTCAGATACCCCAGCCGGGGCGACCAGGCGTAATCGAGCCGTTCGGCGAGCCTATTGTCGAGTTCATCCAGTTTCGGCCAGATTTCCGCCAAGTCGATTCCGTTGCAGGCGTATTCAATCGCCAGGTGGTTCTCGTTGTTCACCGCGATCCGTTTGTCTGGATTGCTGGCGAAAAGGATATATCCGCTGGTGTAGGGATCCCCGGCGTGTCCTTCCGCGAAAATCGAATGCCCGGACTGCTCTATCCCGTTGAAAGTGACGAACGAAGCGGTCGGATCGACATCCAGAGCGGCCTGAAGGATTTTCTCCTTTACCCGCTCCCGGTCGGATTCGGACGCCCACAACGGAAACTTCTCGCCGTCCAGGTTGCGCGACAGCCGCAACAGGCCGCCGAGTGCGCCGGGGACGGCGGCGTTCGCCTTTTTCCGCCGGAATCTCATGCATTCCTCCCTTTGGACTTCAACTCCAATTTTTCTAGTTCCTCCCGCAGGAGGGCGGCGCGTTCGTAATCCTGCGCATCGACGGCGGCACGAAGCGCGCGCTGGAGTTCGTCCCGTTTTGCCGTCTCGCGGTATTTCGGGGGCACCTTTCCGACGTGGCGGTCTGCGTTTTGCTCGTCGCGGATCAACGGGAGCAGTTCGCTGGCGAACGCCTTATAGCAGGCAGGACAACCGAGTGTGGTGTTCTTGCGCCACTCGTTTCGGGTCAGACCGCAGGCGGGACAGGAGGGATCCACGGAGGGGCGGTGCCGGTCTTTCACCGCGTAATCCAAGATTTCGAACGCCGCGCCGAAAAGTTCGTCCAACACGGGACGGAGTGCGGAAACCGCGTTTTCCGCGTCTTTTGCCCCGTTTCCGCTCCGCGGCCTGCGGGAGGACGTGGATGCCTGCGCGTGCGCAGCACACTTCCGGCAGACATACAACTCGCGTTGCTTACCCGATTCTTCCCGGATAAACACGGTTTCCGCATCGGCGGTATGGCAGATTTCGCATTTCATCTCGCTTCCCTCGTTCTTTTTCGCGTCAATTATAGCAGAAAATCCGGCCCCTTCAAAGAGTTTTGTGGCGGCGGGATTGCCCCCGGTTCTACAGGCGGACGGTGAAGGTCGTGCCTTCCCCGCTCCGGCTGCGTACGGTGATCTTGCCGCCGTGCGCGGTGACGATCACATGAACGATGTTGAGGCCGAGCCCGAGCCCTTTCTCCGTCGCCTGGGCCGTCTTGCCCCGGAAGAGACGTTGCCAGATCAACCCCTGTTCATCTTCCGGAATACCGATCCCCGTATCGCTCACCTCCACGCGGAGGCCGTCTTCCTCACGGGTGAGTGAAACGCGGACGAATCCGCCTTTCGGCGTGTACTTCACCGAATTGTCGATCAGGTTTGCGAACGCGCGGGTCAGCCTCTGCCGGTCTCCGCAGTAGACGGCGTCCGTCTCCGGGAATTCGCCGCGCAGTTCGATGCCTTTGTCCTCAGCGATGAGCGAATACATATCCACGAGGTCGCGGAGGACGGCGGAGAGGCTGAACGTCTCCCGGCTGAGTTTCACGAAACCGCTTTCCATTTCTCTCGCGTCAAGAAGATTCTGGAGCTGCATCTTGGCATGGTCGCAATCCTCGATCACGTCGGCGAGCGTGTCGGCGAGTCCTTCGGGTAGATCCCGGCGGTTGAGCGCAAGTTCGCACCCGCCGCGTATGCGCGTGAGCGGGGTCCGGAAATCGTGCGCGACGTTCTCCATCGTCTGCCGCATGGCGCGGATCAGGTTCGCGTATTTCTCCGTCATCACGTTGAAGAGGCGCCCCAGCGTGTCAAGCTCGCCGATCATGCTCTTGACCGGCGGTGCGCCGCGTTCAAACTCGCCGGTCTCGATGATGCGCGTCATTTCCCCCGTCATCTTGCGGATCGGGCGGACGGTGAGGAAAAGCATGACGAACGCGGAGAGGACGGAGAAAAGCGTGGAGAGTGCCGCGAAAATTTCGAGCGTCCGAAGCATCATTCCCTTCTGGTCTACTTCCAGGAAGGACCCTTTCCCGACCTGAAGCGCGCGCCCGTCCTTCAAGTGCGTCGTCTGGATCTGGATGTGCCGTTCGTAAGCCTTAATGAAGAATTCGCTGAACCCTTCCGGCGGCAGCGGTGCCTCCTCCGTCCCCCGCCAGACGGGAAGGGCGAATCGGACGGGCCAGCTCATCGTGTATTCTTCGCGTCCTGATTTGTTGAGGATCCTGACAATGAAGATCGTGGACGGGGGATAGTGTTTCATCGTCACGGCCTCGGCGAGCAGGTTTCCGCTCAGGTTCTGCTCCAGCAGGGAGACGAGGTCTTTACTTTCCGCCATGACGTCTTGCCGGTCGTAGCCGCGCACGGATTTGACGATGACGTGCCGCGTCAGGAGGAACACGGTCACCGTGCCGATGGCATAGACGGCAAGATAGCCGAGCAGGAGATAGAAGACGAACGAATGGAGGAATTTAGGCTTCCGAACGGAAAACATATCCGACTCCCCGGATGGTCTGGATCCGTTTCGACTCGAAACCGGAATCGATTTTGTTCCGCAGTTTGCAGACCAGGACATCCACGATGTTCGTTTGCGGCTCGATGCCCAGCCCCCAGATCCGTTCCTGGATGGTCGTCTTGTCGAGGGGGTGGTTGACATTGCGTAGAAGCAGCTCCAGTAGGGTGAACTCACGCGGCTGCAATTCGATTTTCCGTCCATCCCGCGTACACGTCCGTGTCAAGAGATCCAGCGTCACGTCCCCTGCGGTTAGCCGGGTTTCCGTCTGGGCGCCGGATGCCCGCCTTGTGATCGCGTGGATGCGGGCGTAGAGTTCCGAGAAGGCGAACGGCTTCGGCATATAGTCGTCCGCGCCGGCTTCCAGCCCGCGTACACGGTCGTCTAGCTCGCCCTTCGCGCTCAGCACCAGGACCGGTGTGGCGTCCCCGCGCCGCCTGGCGTTGCGGAGGATGTCCAGCCCGCTCACGCCCGGAAGCATGATGTCGAGAACGGCGGCGTCGTAGCGGTTCCCGGCAAGCAGGTCGGCACCCTCCGTTCCCGTCGTCGCGATATCGACCGTGTGACCCTCCCGCTGGAGTCCCACGCAGATGAACTGCGCGATCTTTTCGTCGTCTTCTATCACCAAGATTTTCATCTCGCCGGACAGTCTACCCGCCTTTATCGGTGAAGGGCAAGTAAAAACGGAACGAGTCTTTGCAGAAATGCGTACTTGAAGGGCATGGGATGATGGAGTACAATCACCGGCGATGGATGACAGAAGATCCGGGTATGACGGAAATCGCGGAGATCTTTTCCCTGACACGACAACAACAGGAGATGAAAGCATGAAACGAGCATCGGTTCTCTTTATCGCAATTCTGTTCGCGTATGCGCATGTATGCGCCGAACTGGTTTCTTGTACGCCGACACCGCAAAACGCAAAGCCCGGAAGTTGGTGGATGAAACGCCATGCGGAGAAGATGGAATGTGTGAAGAAGGGCGGTTCAAAGGTTGTTTTCATCGGTGATTCCATCACAAACGGGTGGGAACACAAGCCCCGGGGGGTTGCCCAGTGGGAGAAGTATTTCGCCCATGCGCCTTATTTTGCACTCAATCTCGGATATAGCGCAGACCGGACGGAACACGTTCTCTGGCGGATTGCGCACGGCGAGCTGGACGGTTACGAGGCGAAGGCGGTCGTGCTGATGATCGGCACGAACAACACCGGCCAGAAACCTTTTGCGAAGGAGCCGCCGTCCGACACGATTGTCGGTATCAAAGCGGTTCTGGACGCAATCCGTGCGAAACAGCCGAAAGCGAAAATTATCCTCCATCCCATTTTCCCTCGCGGCGCCACGCCGGACGACCCGCGCCGCAAACGCAACGAGGTCGTGAATGAACAGATTTTCCGGTTCGTCGATGGCAAGAATATCGTCTGGTGCGATTTCAACGCGAAACTTCTGGAAGAGGACGGAACGATCTCAAAGGAGATGATGCCGGACTTCCTCCATCCGAAGGGAAGGGGATACGAGATCTGGGCGAAATCGGTTATCCCGTTCATCGACTGGGCGCTTGAACCGGAAAAGGCGCCCGCCCCGCCCCGGCAGGTCTACACGCCGCCGGATGCGGCAGCGCGCCTTGCGCTTCCCAAGACGGTTATTCCCGCGACGCGCATCACGGAGACAAGCAAGTCCAGGGGGAAAGGATGGTGGGAAAAGCGTCTGCGCGAAAAACGGGCCCAGATCCAGTCTTCCGAAGGGGTATTCGATGTCGTCTTTTTTGGAGATTCCATCACACATTTCTGGGAACGTTCCGGAGGAGATGTTTACAAGGAGCTTTGCAATCGGTATCGCATCCTGAATATCGGTTATGGCGGAGACCACACGGAACACCTCGTCTGGCGCGGCCTGAACGGAGAGCTGGACGGATACAAGGCGAAACTTGTGATGCTGATGATCGGGACGAACAACCGCGAAACGCCCGCCGACATCGCAGCCGGCGTGAAACGGGTGATCGAGGTGGTCGGGCAGAAACAGCCGGAGGCGAAGGTCCTGCTGTTGCCGATTTTCCCGCGAGGCAAGGAGACGCCGACGGACGTGAACCACCTCCGCAATCTCGAAGTCAACAAATTGATCCGTCCCTATGCCGACGGCGATCGTGTCCTCTGGTGTGATTTCAACGCGAAGTTTCTGGATGCGGACGGCAGACTGCAGAAGTCCCTCATGCCCGACTACCTCCATCCAAGCCGGGCGGGCTATGCGATTTGGCGCGATGCCGTGCTGCCTGTCTTTCGGCAAGTTGTCGGCAGGTAGGAAAAGGCGGAGGAAGCTCTGTAGATGACTCGGATTCAGCCGTCGCCCGTGGCGGGCAAATGGTATCAGGACAGCACGAATATGCTGCGGTACGACATGAGCCGGCTTATCGAAAATATGTCCGTCGTCCGCAAACGCACGGTCTGCGCGGCGGTCGTCCCTCATGCCGGCTATCGGTTTTCGGGACGTGTCGCGGCGGGTGTCTACATGCGGATCGATCCTCGCCGCTACAGACGTATCCTTGTGATGGGGCCGAGCCATTATCTCCCGATGCCGGATCGGATCAGCATTGGAGACTTCACGCATTATTCGACGCCTCTCGGTCTTGTCCCTGTCGATACGGAATGGGTTGCCCGTGCCCGCAAGCTGTCGTTCGTCGTCAACGAACCGGCCGCACACGCGGAAGAACACAGCGACCAGATCCAGCTCCCGCTGATCCAGTCTTTCGTTTCGGCGAAAATCCCGGTCGTCTGCCTCGTTTGCGGACAGTTCGCCCGCGACCGTGTGGTCGAGGCGGGGCACGCCTTGAGGGAACTTCTCGATGACGAAACGCTTGTTGTCGCAAGTTCCGATTTTACCCACTTCGGCGCGCGATTCGGATATGAACCCGGCCAGACTCCATCACAGGGGGCATCGGGCACGGTGGAGGCGAGCGCGTTCGAGCTTTTCGCGTCGAAAGACGTGGATGGGTTTCTACGCTATATCCATGAGACGGGAACCTCCCTATGCGGACGCGACCCGCTCGCGCTGCTCGTCACGATGATGCCGTCCGACTCGAAAGTCACCCGGACCGGTGTTGACCCCTCCTCTCAAAACCGCGCTGCCGGCCAGTCGGTAAGTTACGTCGGTGCCTTGGTGGAGGGCGCGTGGAAGGCTCCTGTCCGCGAAACGAAACCGCAACCAGCAAGGGGACCGATTGACGAGGCGGATGGCCGTTTCCTGGTTTCGCTTGCGCGGGCGGTGTTGCGCCGCGCCTTCAAAACGAAATGCTTCCGCCCGATCTGGGGAATTGTCCCGCCCGGTGTGACCGAAGGGATGAAAGGAATTCGCGGCGGGTTCGTCACTTTGAGGAAAGACGGTGTCCTGCGCGGCTGCATCGGCGAAGTCATTCCCCGTCGCGAGGTCTGGAAGGTCGTCACGGAACACGCGCTCAACGCCGCCTTTCAGGATGCCCGCTTCCCGCCGCTTGAAGAACTTGAACTGGGGACGGTCGCAATCGAGGTCTCGGTTCTCTCGCCGCCGGAACCGGTTGCGTCCTGGCGCGATATCCGCCTTGGTTGCCACGGGGTTATTTTGCGGAAGCGGAGCCGCAGTGCGGTCTTTCTCCCGCAGGTCGCGGTGGAACAGGGGTGGTCGCTTGAAGAGACGCTCGACAACCTTGCCCTCAAGGCGGGGCTTCCCTCGGACGGTTGGCGGACAGAGACCGATTTCCTTGTTTTCAAAGCCCAGGTATTTCATGAATGAATTCAGAATCACACGCATTCCCATCCGTGTCGCGGATGTCAAGCCGTCAAACCACGGGTAGACCACCCGTTTCTCCTCTCCCCATGTTGAAAGCCTCCCGTGAGTGGGTACTGTTCGTTTAACGCAGAGCGGACCGATCGCGCCGCGCACGGGAGCATTCATGGGGATAAATGGTAAGTCCGCCGCCCGCGCTCCGTACGGGAATGTAGATAAGGGTAAGTTTCAGAAAACAACATGAACAACTCAAAACAACGTTTGTTTCTTCCGCGCACAACCATGCGCGGTTATGAAAATGCCGCGCTGTTGCGCGGCGAAAGAAGGATGTTGTCTTTACAAGTTGTTTCGGTTGTCGCCAATCGAACTTATAGGCAAGCCGAAGGGGGGGCAATGTCCCCGTTATCCGTCAACCGCTTGAAGTGACAGGCAGGGCGCGGGTATTTCCCGCTTCCCCCTGTTCTCTCGTCTCTAACTTCGCCCCACGGCTTACCGGGGACAGATAGCAAGTTGTCGGTTCTTCAAAGAAAACTGTGGAAATGTTCGTGATCTTCAATCCTCATGATTCAGCAATCGGCAATTCTGATTTCCTTCTGGCACACGGATTTGGTCGCCGTTAACGCGGCTCACCTCCTCCTTGCGAATGCCGTAAGCAGATCCGTTTGCTTGCTTTCGTTGGTATGGGTGGACAAGGATGATTCCCGTTCCACTAAAACTTCGAAGAGCCAAGTTATCCGAACCGAATCATTCGCGCCGAGACGCGAGCGGGCTGCGTTGAAATTGTACGCAGCCTTCCTCCTTAAAAACCTGGAAGAGTCAGAAAATTGGGGAATCTACAACGAAATCCCTCCTTGCGTTCCGAATCGTATTGTGCTAGACTTTTCCTCGTTTGCAAGGAGACAGGAGATGTTTTGCTGTGCGACGGGTGTTGCATGGTTGTCTGTAGGCAGACCTGTTTTTGATTCCATAAGTGAGGAATTTGGAGTATGCGTTTGAATCGTCGAGGGTTTCTCAAAGGCGCCGCGTTCACGGTGGCCGCGTTCGCGCTGGACGGATGCACGACAACGAAAGGGTTTACCTACCCGACCATTACACGGGTCGTCCCGCGTTTTCGGAAACCGGGGGAGAAGCTGAACATCGGCGTCGTTGGTGTCGGCGGCAAGGGATGGTCGGACTGGGTGCCGATGTTTGAACACGGAGAGAACATCGTCGCGCTGTGCGATGTGGACCGCGGCCCGGTTGACCGTGCGTTGAAGCATATACAAAGTAAAGGAGGAAATCCCTCCTCGGTAAAGTGTTTCAGCGATTATCGCAAGATGTTCGACGTGTGCAAGAACCTGGATGCGGTTGTCGTCGCCACGCCAGATCACGTACACGCCCCCGCCGCGATCACCGCCATGAAGATGGGGTGCAGCGTCTACGTCCAGAAGCCGCTCGTCCGCACGATCTGGGAGGCGCGTTACTTTGAAAAGGTCGCGAAGACGATGGGTGTCGTCACGCAGATGGGGAACCAGGGAAGCTCCGGCGAAGGATTCCGCCGGAATGTCGAAATCCTCCAGTCCGGTATTTTGGGCGAGGTGCGCGAAGTCCACGTCTGGACGAACCGTCCCGTCTGGCCGCAGGGAATCGGCCGCCCCGCCGGGCAAGACCCCGTTCCTTCTTCACTCGATTGGGACTCCTGGATCGGGCCGGCCCGCTTCCGTCCCTACAAGGCAAATGTCTACCACACGTTCAAGTGGCGCGGGTTCTTCGATTTCGGCACCGGCGCGTTCGGCGATATGGCCTGCCATACGATGAACCTTCCGTTCCGCGGTCTCCGCCTCGGCGAGGTCGATGGAGCGGAATGCATCCGTGTCGAAGGCAAGAACAACGAGACCTATCCCTCCAAGAGCATCGTCAAGATGCACTACAAGGAACGCTTCGGTATGCCGGCGGTGGACCTCTTCTGGTACGACGGCAATTTGAAACCCGATCCGGCAATCATGCCGCAGGTGACCGCCGCGCTCGGGCAGGTGCCCAACACCGGCTGCCTGATCATCGGCTCGAAGGGAATCCTGTGCAGCACGAACGATTACGGGCAGGAGGCCTATATCGCGCTGAAAGACGAGGAGAAGATCAAATCCACCCGTAAGCACCCCGCCTGCACCGAAGAGATCATCCCCGTCAGGCTTCCCCGCTGCAAAAACGGGCAGGACCTCGAATTCGTCGATGCCTGCAAGGGGATTGTCAAGGCGTATTCCGACATCGACCATTCCGTGCCGATGCTCGAAGGGATGCTCGTCGGCTGTATCGCCCAGCAGGTCCCCGGAAAGTTGACGTGGAACAGCAGGGCGCAGACGTTCGGCAATCCTGCGGCCGACGCCCTCTTGTGCCCGCACATCCGCAAAGGCTGGGAATACTAGTGGTTTGATACGTTGACATTTGAACTTGTCACGTTTTATTTTTAACGCAGAAACACAGAGAACGGGCAACGGAGACGTTGCCCTTTTCAGGCATATACGCAAAGACGGGAGGGGCAGCGTCCCCGCTTCCCGTCAACTTTTTTAATTTTCTGTCCGAACTCGCTTGCGCCGCCCTCCGTCTTTTTACTACCGTGAATTCCACCGCACCGAAAAGTGCAGGTTTGGGCGAGTCGGGTAGGGGGGGGGCGGTTTCCGTCGCATGAGGCCGACGGGTGACGTCCTGCCCTTCTCCGTGATTCCCAAGGAAACGATTTTGAAACGAAACCGAGTGGGAAAGAACATGGGCATGAAGCGAACGATGATGATTGCCGCGCTGGCGGCGGTCGCGGGACGACAGCCCTACCGAGAGTGGGAGGTCGCGTATCCTTACGTGCCGCACGGATAGGATTTAGTGGCAACAATGTAAGCGTAAAGTCACTAATCCTGTCAAAATATGTAAGACGGTGTTATATATTTACTCGTAATTTTATGCAGTACACTGACATAATTTCCCGAAATTTGTGCAGTACGGAGGCACGAATTGATATAAGTTGCCACAATCCAAGTGTTCTATTTGATGAAGATTGTGGCAATAGCGATTTCTATTTGCCGCTTTTGCTATCGTATAGTGTCATTATAAGGTTACTAATTTATAATATGTCGTTGCAATTAGGAATCCGAAGTGCTACAATATGCGGGCAAGGAGGCAAAAGCCATGTCTAAAGGCAACTACATCAAGATCATTGAAGACCAGCGCAGGGAACTTCTGGAACTCATGAAGGAGCCGGTGATTCCCCGTCGCCCCATGGAGCGGATTCATTTGCTCAGCCCCTGTGCGCAGGTCGTGGTGGGGATGCGGCGCTGCGGCAAGTCCGTTCTCTGCCGCATGGTGCTTCAGGCACATCCTGAAATCAAGTACGGCTACATCGACTTCGACGATGAAAAGCTCAGGAATATAACGGCTGAAGACCTCAGGGACATTGAAGAGGCCGTGTATGTGGTCTATGGCGAGGACATACAGGTGCTGTTCATGGACGAGATTCAGGACGTGCCGGCCTGGGAACTGTTCGTGAACCGGCTTCTGCGCAATCAGATGCATCTCCTCCTGACCGGCTCCAACTCCAAGCTCCTGTCGTCCGAACTCGCCACGCACCTCGCCGGGCGGCACATTCCGATCGAGCTGTTTCCGTTCTCGTTCCTCGAATACCGCCAGTACCTGAAACGCCCGGACGTGAAGACGACGCATGACCGCGCGCAACTGCGCCGCGACTACGACCGCTACTTCAACAACGGCGGCTTGCCGGAGACGTTCGGGATGGCGGATGTGCGAGGGTATTCCCATACGCTTTTCGACGCGATTCTCTTCCGGGACATACTCCGCCGCTACAAGATTCGGAGCATCAAGACGTTCTCGGACGTCGCCCGGCTTCTCATGAAGAGCTTCGCCCAGGAAATCTCGTACCAGAACATCGCAAACCGGATGGGGGTGAAGAACATCCGCACCATCCAGAACTACATCGGCTACATGGAGGGCGCGTACCTCATCCAGACGATCAACCGCTATTCGACACACGCCCACGAACGGCTTCAGATCGGCAAGGTGTATGCGACCGACCCCGGTTACATTACGCACTTCACGGGAATATCGGAGGGCGACGAGGCGAGGGGGCGTCGGCTGGAGAATGTCGTGTTCATCCAGCTTCGGGCGTTGCGGGAATGGGTGGACTACGAAATCTACTACTACCGCGACCAGTCGCACGAGGTGGATTTCGTGCTGAGGCGCTTTGGCATCCCGATCCGCCTCGTGCAGGTCTCGTATTCCCTCGATAACGAAAAGACACGCAAGCGGGAACTTTCAGCGCTGTTCGCCGTCGGGAGAAAACTGAACTGCACGAACCTTCTTCTGATCACCGATCACGAGAACGGAGAAGAGACGCAGGACAGCATGACGGTGCGCATTGTCGATGTGACAACGTGGCTTCTCGAAGCGCCGAAGGAAGAACCGCCCAAATGGGGCGAACCGCCGGCATGAAGTAGAACGGGCTACGCCTAGTAGAATGGGCTACGCCTAGTAGAATGGGCTACGCCTAGTAGAACGGGCTGCCAGCCCGTTCATTCCCTGCCCTCATGCAAGGAAACTCAAACCCTCATGCAAGGCATTGTTCCGCACCGTAATCTCGCGCCACATACCCGCCACTTCACATATTGCGATATGTAACGTACCGCGCACATGGCCGCCGCTGGCGGAGTGGACGTGCGCGCGCGGACGTGAGACGATAGACACGAGACGAGCTGAGACGCTAGACGATGAGACATTGGTGAAGCCGCATTGTCTTATCGTCTCGCGTCTGCTTGTCTTCGCTCGCGTCTCTCGTCTCACGTCTTGCGTCACCCTCTGAGCTCTCGCGCGCAAAACTTCAGTTTTCAAAATTATCGCTTGAACCCAGCGGGGGAATAGGGTATACTTTCCACGCCTTGTTCCGAAAGGGCGAGACGACAGATTACCCGCGCGGGGGGGTGAGCAACCGTAGCCACTGCCGCGTTTGGGTTTGCGTTGAATGAAAGCTTAGGAACCTGTCATTCAGAAGACGCTTCGAAAAGGCACTGCCGTTTGCGCAGTCTTGCCTCCTTCGGTGTATCTTCAAAGGTAATCCTAAGCACCTCATTCAATGCATCGGAGGGGGTGTCTATTTTCCCACATCGTTTCCGAAATCTGGATGAACGCGCAAGCTGCGCGTTCTACTATGGGTGCGCCTAAGTAGAACGGGTTGCCAGCCCGTTCAAAAGGCAGGGAAAGGACGTTTTTGAAGTCAACCGAAAGGAAACGAAGATGAAAATGAGGAAGATGATACTGGGAGCATATAAGGGATTCGTCAATGCAATCCTAAATTTTTGCGTTGTATTTACGCTTGTCTTTCCGTCTTTTTTGCATGGAGCGACCGAGACAGTAAACGGAATCAAATGGCGATACGAAGTCGTTTCGGGAGAAGCCTGGCTTGGCTGGTGGGATGAGGATGTATGGGATGAAGGTTTGGGCCCTAACGATGGTTGGGTGAGGGCTGTTAACTCGTCTGTTTCCGGCAATCTTGTGATTCCTGCGACATTAGGCGGATTCCCTGTTGTCGGCATAAACGAACGCGCTTTCGCCGAGTGCCGCAACATTGAGAGTGTAGTTGTTCCTGACGGTGTTTATGAAATTGACAGCTTTGTTTTTGTTGGATGTTCAAGTCTGACTAACGTTACAATTCCAGCAAGTGTGGAGTATCTGGATGCCACGGCTTTTCAGAGTACGCCGCTAACCGACATTCCCGACACAATATGGGCGAATGTTGGAGGATGGGCTGTTCGCAGTACCTACTGGCAGAATGTTCCCGAGGAAATCACCATAGAGGGGGTAGGTCATATCGCAGATGGTTTGTTTGCTGATCTTTCTGACATCGGCAATCTGAAGCGGTTGGTCATTGGCCAGGACGTTAAACGCATCGGCTTTTCCTCATTTGCGGGGTGTGAGGGACTTGTGGATGTCAGTCTGCCGTACGGACTGGAAACTGTCGGTGCATATGCTTTCGCAGGATGTAGTTCGCTTACGAAAATTGCCCTGCCGGAGGCGGTTGCCGAAATCTATGCCCATGCATTCAGCGGGTGTGCGAATCTGAAGGAGGCGAATATCCCCGAATCGCTTTGTGGCAAAATCAAGTCGTCCGTATTCTATGGATGTCATCCCGATCTTGATCTGTCCGATTGTGTCGTGCATGATTTGACATACACGAAAACCGGGGAATCATATAGCGTATCTGGCGTCGCTACGTATGGCATCAAGGGGGCGGTTCACATCCCGTCGGAATACGACGGTTTGCCTGTGACAGACATTAGGCGGAATGCGTTTGGCTATCACTCGGAAATTTCCGTTGTCACGATGGATTACGGCGTTACGAATATAAGTCAATTTGCTTTTAATCACTGCGAGGGACTGCGCTCTGTAACTATTTCTGATAGCGTGGAAAATATTGGCTACATGGCGTTTGACGGTTGTGAGTCATTAACAAATATTGCCTGGGGTTCATCAGTGAAGCATATTGATCTCTATGCTTTCACGGATTGCATCAAGATGAAAAATCTAATCCTGCCGAACGGATTGAGTTCTGTCTCAGAAAACAGTTTTCGCGGTTGTACGGGTTTGGAAAGCATCGTCATCCCAGGTAGCGTCACGAATATTGGGTATACAGCTTTCAGCGGTTGCACGAATATTGCGGATGTTGTGCTGAAGGAAGGTATATCCAACGTCTGGCCGGGTTTGTTTGAAGGGTGCATCAGTTTGAAAGAGGTGTCACTGCCATCAACGATTACGAATATAGGTATGCAGGCTTTTTTCGGATGCCAAGCTCTTGAGAGTATCGTACTACCTGCCGGCGTCAGAGCTATAGGTAGTAGCAGCTTTGGACAATCTGGATTGCGGAGCATCGAAATTCCCGACGGCGTGGAGAAACTGGCTCATTATGCTTTCAACATGTGCGAAAATCTGGTAGAGGCGAGAATTCCCACCTCTGTCACTAACATTGGAGCAACAGCATTTCAATATTGCGGCAGTTTGAATCGCCTAGACATTGCGCCGGACAATTCATGTTTCATGTTCAGGGGAAACTGCCTGTACTCCAAAGACGGGACGCGCTTTATTGCCTGTATTGGCAGCCCGGATGAAATTACGATTCCTGCAAATGTCATCGACATTGACGTCTATGGTTTTGGCTGCGCGTCTCTTTCGGCGATTAATATCGAAGGAGACAATGAGCATTACGCATCGTATTACGGGGTTCTGTATGATAAAGGCCTGTCGCGAATCGTCGTGATTCCCGATGGTTTGAAGAGAATCGTGATGCCGGATACCATTGCGGACGCATCGCTCCGAGGCAATACAAAAATTGAAAGTGTTGTATTACCTGTTGGCGCGACCAACATTGCAAGTTCTGCCTTTAGTGATTGTTCGGAATTGCGTGAAATCGTCTTGCCTGAAGGGTTGGAGGAGATTCCGGATTGGTGCTTCTTGCATTGCAGCAACCTGGTGTCGGTAACATTGCCGTCCACACTCAAACGCATAGGTCAAGGCGCGTTTCAGTATTGTTCTTCACTTGAAGAAATCGAAATACCCAAGAGGGTGGAATATATCGGCGATCAGGCATTTATGTACTGCAGTGCGCTCAAAGCCGTTTCTGTGCCGAAAAGCGTCCTCTCGATAGCAAGATATGCGTTCGGGGAGTGTAAATCTCTTGAAAGTATAGACATTCCTTACGGTGTAGTCGCGATATCCAATTGCGCCTTTTACGGATGTATCTCGCTGAAACAGGTTTTCGTCCCGGATAGCGTTGAGACAATAGGAAATTCTGCATTTGGAAATTGCCGGAGTCTTGCGGAGGTATATCTGCCACAGCGGTTCATCGGCAATATTGACGCATCGGTATTTCAAGGATGCGACGCACTCGATGTGGGAGCGATAGCAACTCGTACATGGCGTTACAATGTCCTGAACGAGCAAGAGATCGAAATATCTGGGACGAACCCTGAATCTGGCATTTTGATCATACCTGAATCAATTGACGGTTACCGTGTTTCCCGAATCGCGAACTCTGCGTTCTACACTTATGGCGGTGGAAAGTTCACAAAAGTCGTATTGCCGGACATCGAGGAGATCGGTCCGTATGCGTTCTGCAACTGCAGCAACCTTGCGGAGGTCGTATTTACCGGCGGATGCAAACGCATCGGGAGCAATGCGTTTTTTGGATGCTCCAGCCTGAAAGAAGCGGTCTTGCCAGACAATCTTGAGGAAATCGGCAGTTACGCGTTCTACGGTTGTAAAGAGTTAAGTGACGCTGTATTTCCAGGAGGGTTGCACAAAATAGGCGAGTGCGCTTACATGAATTGCGCGGCGCTTTCTAAAATAAGGATTCCAGAATCGCTTTCGATGATTGAATCATCAGTATTTGATGGCTGCACGAACGCACTGCTGGTGGTAGACCAGCATTTGTTGTCGGATGTCAAGCTGATGGTAGGAAGTTTTGAAGATGTCGCAGCAGTAGAATACGCGCCAGATGTTAGGATTGCAAAGCGCGCAAATGGATATTCATTGATTCCAGGCAGGGTTACAGAACTTGTGTTTCCCAGTAATGTCATTGAGATAGGAATGTGCTGGTACAGTACAAATCTTCAGCAGGTCGTGATACACGGGTCTGTAACTGAGATCCCTGAACGAGCGTTCAAAGGTTGTACCGCACTTGCGCACATTGAGTTGCCAGACAGCCTTGTAGTGATAGGAGCAAACGCATTTGAGGATTGTGAAGGGTTGCGAACGCTTGTAGTCCCATCGGAATGGAAAGGTACGTCAAAGCTTGGCGGCTTGGGGATACCTGCCGGATGCGAGATCATATATGGCTTTACTAGCCTCTTGGAACCTGATTCTGATGGTTTCGCTACTAATTCAGATGATAATGCCGAGTGGAGCTATCGCTTTAATGGAGAGACGGTCGAGTTGATTTCTGTTCAAAGTTCTAATTCAATTTTGTTTGTGCCTGACCACGTAGTGATAAAGAAGTATGGGTGCGTGACGGTCTCCAAAATAGTCGATAATGCGTTGGATGCTTGCAAAGGTCTAGTTACCTTGTTCGTGCCATCACGCATTGAATTCGTTTCGGACAAGGTTTTATCTAACCTTCCGTTCTTTAAAAATCTCTGTATAATCCATTCAGGGGAGTTGTCCGCCTCCGAGACATGGGATGCAGAAACTGTCCATATAGTCAGCGAAAGGGTGACAGTCCCTTCTTATGTAACGCTTACTATCGCATCCGGAACGGTGGTGAAATTCACGGAGGGGAGTTCGCTTGTCGTGCAAGGCGGCGAGTGCATTGCAAAGAGCGTCATCTTCACGCATATTGCCGATGACGCCATTGGCGGCGACACGATGGGCGACGGCGGCGCGACGGTGCCGACGGAAAACGCATATACGATCCTTGGCATGGTAAACGACGACGCACATACGGAATACCGCTACGGGACGGTTGCGCTGTGCGGTTCAATCGGCTCAGACGTGACATGGCGCAGAGACAAGACATACGTCATCGACGGAACGCTGACAGTCGCGAGCGGCGTGACGCTCAGGATTCCTGCGGGTACGGTCGTCAAGTTCACGGACGGGAGTGCCCTTGTTCTGGAGTCAGGCGGCGCTTGCATCGCGGAAGGCGCGATCTTCACGCACATCGCCGACGATTCCGTGGGCGGAGATACGATGGGCGACGGCGACGCTACGAAGCCGGAATACGGACGGTACAGGGTGGACGCGAACATTGTCGAGGACGATACTACGGAATACAGGTATTATGTCCCGACTACGCTGTCGGCAACAATATCGGCGGACACTATATTGCGGGGCAACCGCGTGTACGTCGCCTCCAATGATGTGACGGTGGCGAGTGGCGCGACGCTTACGGTTGGATATGGCGCGATCGTTAAATTCGCTGTCGGGAAATCGCTGAGGGTGCAGTCCGGTGCGCGGCTGATTGCGCATGGAACGCGGTCGCGGCCCGTTGTCTTCACATCGGTAAAAGACGATGCTTGCGGCGGCGACACGAACGGCGACGGGGACGGGAGCGTGCCATATCCCGGAGACTGGGGCGGGGTGATCGCAAACGGAGGAAGGATAGAAGCCTCGTACGCGCAGTTCCTTTATGGTGGCGGCGTGAACGGAAACGGATATGGCGCAAGGGCGTCATGCTTCATGTGGGACAATGCAAGCGGCGTGTTCAGCTGTTGCCGTTTCGCGCATTCGCCGATGGACGGCTGCTTCGCGCAGAATGCGACGTTTGCGAATTGCATATTCGACGACAACGACCGGGGGCTTGTTTCGCACACGGGGACGATTGCCGCCGACAACTGCGTGGCGGCGAACAATCGCATCGGGTTCTTCTCCCACACGTCGCCGCTTGTCGTGCGCAATTCTATTTCGTCGCTGAACACCGAATCCGCCATCACTGGCGACGGCGGTTCCAGGACTACGTCAAACTGCTATTTCGGGAACGATCCTAAGTTCCTTGGCGCGGCGAACGGCGACTTCCGCATTGCGGCGAACTCGCCGTGCGTGGATGCTGGCGATGCGGCTTATGCGCCAGATAAGGACTACTATGGTTCGCCGCGCTACGCCATGACGTACGGAGGCGAGGCGAAGCCTGACATCGGTATTCACGAGGTGCTGCCGCAGCGTGTCGCAAGCGATGTCGATCTCGAAGCGGTCGAGGTTTCGGTCGATGGTGATTCGTTCGCCGTCGGCGATTCCGTGACGGTCAGGTGGAAGGTGCGCAATGTAGGCTCGGCAACGGCGCAAGGCCCGTGGACGGACACGATTTCCGCCATTGATGCGTCCGGCGCGGTCGTCACGCTCGGAAGTCGCACGACGCAGCGCAGTCTCGCGCCGGGCGCGATGGTCGATTGCGAAGCAACGTTCCGCCTCCCCGCAATGGCGGAGGGGGCGTGGCGCGTCAGATTGACGGTTAATAGTGGCCATGATGTGTTTGAAGGAGTATCAACGGAAAACAATGTCATAGATGGAGCCCAAGGCGTAAACATTTTTGTCCCAGTTGCTGATACAAGTGCACCATTCAATACAACATCAAATTCGTTTGTCAGATTATTGATTGATAACGATTCGTCAACGCACGTCATAGAATTACGAACACCGGGAACCATCCAAGTGCGCTATGGCTTTGGATTTGCGCCGACTGTCAGTAGGTTGTCGGGGTCTCTTGCATCTGTCAATGGACGTCTACGAATCATTGTTCCAGAGGGTGTTAAAGATATTTACCTTGACATATCATCGGGTACTGAAACTGATACGGAGTATGCTATTGAGATCAAAGCGCACTCCGCTTTACCGTTGATAGAATCAATATGGCCTTGTTCAGTTGCGAACGCTGGCACACAGACTTTTACTGTTTATGGCGAAAGCATGGAAGGTGTTTCGCATGCAGAATTCCTTTCTGGAGCGGATGTTGTTGGCGCAAAGATTCTGACATTGGGTGAATTGGAGGCTACAATAGCAGTAGATTGTTCGCTGTTTGCATCGGGTGCTTCATATGATCTCCGTTTTGTTAATGACTGTGGCGCAACCGACTTGCGCAATGCCGTCAAAGTGAGTGCCACTGAACATCGTGCGAAATTGAAATATTCAATTACCATTCCGCAAACAGTCCGGTCGGGCCGCAAGTACATTGGCTTCGTTGACTATACCAACGAAGGTGATGCTGATATGCAGGCTCCTATTCTTATCATTACCGAAACAAAGGGCGGGGCGATGCTTTCACTTAAGGAGGATGGTGACTTTGCAAGTAGCGTTGCCTTTGTCGCAATTGGTTCGTCTTCACCACATGGCGTATTGCGTGCCGGAGACAGAATGCGATTGCCGTTTTATTTCAGGGCGAATAACAGTTTTTATTTACAGGTTGCCGAATTGGACTATTCCTCAACCCAAGCACTTGATAGTGTATTTCCTTCTTGGAACGAATACGCGAATGGACTTGTAGATGCTGCTTCCAGACTCAATTTGAACGCAAAAGCTGATAAATACGACATAAATGATTTGCGGGAATATGCTCTGCGTCGTGCGTATGGTTGTCCGTCGGCAGTCCTTCATGGCATATTGAAAGATGCGGTAACGCAAGAGCCGATTTCACACAGTCAATTAGGTGTTTATGATGGTGACTCACTTGTAGATAATGTAACGACAGATGACAGAGGAATGTTTTCATTCGTCTCTCTCGAAGCCAATGTGGAGTATTCCGTTCATGGCTTTGATGCCAACGTCAAGGATAATCGATTTGTTCTTGGGTTGGAAGAATATCCCTTTATCACATTGCAAGCTTACAAGCGGGGTAAATGCTCTTTGAATATCACAGGGGTCAATGCATCAGATGAAGTAACTGTATGTTTGACAAATGACATTTCTGGAGAAACTTTTGTCACGAACCGAGTTGGTGAAGGATGGTGTGTAATAGACGGACTTGATGACGGCTATTATCGGCTTTCCGCCTGTTCTTCTGGGTTCAACTTCACGACAAATAGATACGACATCATCGTGAACGAAGGTGCGATTACCAATGCAGTACCTGTGTTTGAGTTTATGCCGGCCGGTGTTGCAGAGGTATCTGTGATTGCTATAAGCGGTGATTCAGTCACAAATGTATGTGTGACACTTTATGACGAGAACTTCTGTTCTGTTGCGAGCGGTGTGACGGATGGGGATGGATGCGTTATGCTCAAATGCTCCGCTGGTAACTATATGCTTGGGATTGGTGAGGGGTATCAGTTGGCAGAAAGTAATACCTCAATATCCGTTGGTAGAGGCAGGGCAAGCACCATCGAATTGAAGGTCAAGGATGTCCCGTTCTTTGCTGCACCGTCAATGGGAGTGATGCCTTTGACCACAACATTTTACATGATTGCGACGAATGGAATGGCGAACATTGTATCTTGCGAATGGGACTTTGATAACGACGGCATAGTTGACAGTCGCGAATTTCAGCCATCGTTTACCTATGAATCGCCCGGCGAGAAAGATATCGCGCTCACATTGCATTTTAGTGATGGGAGTGCAAAGACATTTGTTGGCAACAAAATGGTTGATGTGTGGGCAGAGGAAACAATTGAACTTGATGACGGGTCGTTGACGTTGGACGAAAGATCGGGATGGACGATTATTGGTATGGACAATAATACATTTATTCTACAGGCAAATGGACTTGCCATAACAAAATCGATTCAATCTGGGATGGTTCTGATAGATCCAGACAATCCATTGATCCCGTATAGTGCAATTTCCGTGTCTCCTCAAAATGGGAATCCACATATCATTGAAGTCATTGTTCAGGCGACTAAACTGACTAATGCGTATAAGAAGTTGCGTGTTACCACTGCCAGATTGTCGAGCGCAGGTGGTGGAGGTTCATGGGGGCCGGAAAAGCACTCAAGTCCGTGGATTTCGTTCCTAAACATGCAGGAAACAACGTTAGGGCGATTCCATGTCTACTCTTGGGCGCTTCAGAAGAAGTTTTCCTTTGTAATAGACGATCATGTTCTTAAAAGCTTTGAGGTAGAAACAGATAATAGGTTCGATCTGTCACTTACTTTCCATGATAAGACGTTTTCCGCGAAACGGGAGTCCTTGCTCAAGAAAGAAGGATGGGAAGTGTTTTATGGTGTGCCGGTATCGTGGGAAGCAGAAGTTTACTACAGCGGGAATGTCAAAGGTGATGGCAGTCTAGGCATAAAAGGTGGGTCTATGTATTCCTGCGGCTGGCGTAGCGATTGTGGGAGATACCGGCATCCAAAGAATGACGAGCCCTTGGATGTCTCTGTGTCGGGTTCCATCGAGGCCGAACTAAAAATTGCGGTGCGGGGAAATGCCGATATCGGAATGACAAGCTCGACAGACGAGGAGAATGAGCGTCAGAAGTATGGATATGCACTGTTTGGCGTTGAATTGGAACTAGGAATGAAAGCCGATGCCAAGTTAAAAAAGGCAGACGAGTTGCATCCTGATTCATATAGCCATTTCGCTGGCGTGTATTTCGCGGGAGATTTGTATTTTTCACGGGCAATGTGGGGTGAAAATGTGGATTGGTCGGTTTTGAGAAGTAAGTTTGATACTTCGGAAACTTCTCAGTATCGGTATTCATGGGAGACACCAATGCCTGACTTCTCGGCGCACACTGTCAAGCGCACGAAAACATCAATGACAGTATCCTTCAAATCTTTTACGCGGCCCGATCCTGATTACAAACTTCGCACAAGAAATTGGAATTTTGGTGATGGGGCGATGGGCGGAGATGATTTTGAGATAGTTCATACCTACAACGTTGCCCCCCGAGACAGTTATTGGGTGGATGTGGCACTGCGTGAAGGATATAATTATTCTGGCGGGGTTTTGTTTACATCGACAGAAGGATTGCCTATAAAGGCGAGGAAACAGCGAGTCAGGATTTTTGGTGGTGGTGACGCCCCGCCTCCGCCACCTCCACCGCCACCAGGGCCCCCTCCACCGCCGCCAGGTGGTGGAGGGGGTGGAGGAATCATCAAATCCGAAGACCCGAACGAGGTGGCGGGGCCGCTTGGCGTGGGTGCGGCGCGGTATGTAAAGGCTGGAGACGAAATGCTCTACACGGTGTATTTCGAGAACAAGAGCGATGCGTCTGCCGCCGCGCAGGACATCTACATCACCAATCCGCTTTCGGAATGGCTGGACTGGACGACCTTTGAAATGTTCGACGTCGGTTTCAACAACCAGATCGACCACGGCTTGGATGGCATGCAATCCGGCGCGAGCGAAGTCGCGTTGAATGATACGCCGTATTTTGTGCAGTCGTCCGTGGCGTTGGATGACAAGAAGGGAAGCGTCAGGGTTGAATTACACATCATCGACAAGACGACGAAGTACGGCGTCCCGGAAGACCCGTATGCCGGCATCCTCCCGCCCAACGACGATACTCATCGTGGCGAGGGGCACATCACCTACCGCATCAAGGTGCGCGACGACGCGCCGGCGAACGTGGTGATCACGAACAGCGCAAGTATCGTATTCGACTACAACGACCCGATCGAAACAGACCCGGCGTGGTGGAACACGGTGGGGGCGTTCTATGACATTGCCATCGAGCTCGATGGAGTGACGACGAATCTCACGCTCATTGCGGGAGATTTGTTTGGCGAGCTGCCGGAGCCGGCGGCCCGTCTGGGCTACATATTCGACGGCTGGTACACGGGCGAGAATGGCACAGGCGTCAAAGCCGCGCCCGATGCAGTGGTGCCGGACTACAGCTTCTCGCTGTATGCGCATTGGATTGCGGACGGCACCGGCGTTCAGACGATCGCGAAAGGTGGCTACGTCTGGGCGTACCGGCCGACTGACGATGGCGGCGTGTGCATTGTAGGCCGCAAGGATTCGAACGGAACCGCCGAGTCTCTTATATCGCCGAAGCCGAATGGCCGGCTGGTCATACCGTCAAAGCTGGACGGGCGTACGGTCACGGGAATCGGCTTGGGCGCATTTGCCGGCTGCGATGCCATGACGGAGGTGGTCATCCCCGACACTGTGGCGGAAATCGGCGATTATGCCTTTTACGGCTGCAAGGCGCTGAACGGCGTGAACATCCCGGATAGCGTCAAGAATATCGGAATATGGGCTTTCGCCCTCTGCACGGGCATTTCATGCGTGGACATTCCGGAGAGCGTGACGAACCTCGGCGCATATGCGTTCAGCAACAACCGCAGCCTGACCAACGTCACGCTGAACGAGGGGCTGGAAACGATCGGGAATGCGACATTCCTGAATACGGGGATCTTCGACATCGACATTCCCGATTCCGTCACGTTCGTCGGCAACTGCGCATTCAACTATTGCTACTCCCTGACGAACGTCGTGTTCGGGAAGAACGCCTCGGCGATGGGATTGATGATGTTCTACAACTGCACGGCCCTGGAATCCGTCACGTTCAAGGGCGACGCCCCGACGTTCTATGTGATGTACCCGGACGACCCGTTGTTTGGCCATGAAGACGCCCAGCATTACAAAGGAACGCCCGAAACGCTCGTCACATACGTTTCAAAAGATTCTACGGGCTGGAACGGCACCAATGACGGATTGCCGGAAGCCTGGCCTGTGCGGGATTCCGCGTCGAGGCCAATCGCCTATTTCGACGCGCCGCCCCCGACGCCTACGCCCGATCCGACGCCTACGCCGGAGCCTTCGTTTGATCCGGATTCCGTTATTGCCGGGACGATGAGCGACGCTTCTTTCCCAGCCAAGGCGCAGACCGTGGTCGGTGCGCTCTATGCAAGTAACGGAAATCTTGTTGGCACGATGCAGGTCAAGTTTGGCAAGGTCAGCAAGAAGGGCGTTGTGAAGGTGTCTGCCACGGCGACGCTGCTGGTTGGCGGCAAGGCGAAGAAGGTCACGGCGAAGGCGGTGAATGTTGCGTTGGACGCGACGGGGCGCATCCCTTCCACGAAGGTGGTATTCAAGGCACCGATTGGGGAGATGGCGCTTGAAATGGCGGATGACGGCAAGTTCATGCTGAAGAACGCGTCGTACCTGATGGCGGAGGCGAAGGTCGGCGGGGCGCTGAAGGGCGGTTCGCGGGGTACATTCCGATTGGAAGGCTTTGACCTTGCGGTTCCCGGCGAATTGCAGGAAAGCCTTTTGCCGCTTGAGGAGTCGTTCGGCGCATCTGGCGGCAAGTGGGCGTTCGCAAAGGCGGCTACGGTGAAGTGGGCGAAGGATCGTGTGACGAAGGAATATGGCCTTGTGGTGGACGATACCAATGGCAAGACCAACCTCTCCGGATTGAAGCTCACCTATACGGCGAAGTCCGGCCAGTTCAAGGGTTCGTTCAAGGCGTATGCGTTGGAGGAGAAGAACGGCAAGAAGAAATTGGCGAAGTACACGGTGAACGTTATAGGGTTCGTGACCAATGGCGTCGGCTACGGCACGGCCTTCAACAAGAAGGCCGGCAGCGTCGCGCTGGTGATCGAATGAAAAAGTTTAAGGTGTAAAATGGTGCGCCAAACCTTTCATTTTTGGTGAAAGCGATCGGGCGGGCCGGAGGGGAACGGGGACGTTGCCCCTCCCGCGACGGACACGGCGGGGCGCGTGATCGCGCAAAGAGGAAAACCAGTCCGCGTGTGTCGTCCGGGAGGGGAAGCGTCCCCGCTGCCCGTTCGGGACGCACCCCGCTTTACACCTTTGAAAAACAGGCTTGGAGGGGCTTTTGATTTTTGGTACACTGACCCCCGTTTTCTGCTTCGCGAGAAGTGGAATGAGGAGTTGCCGATGAAACCGGAAATGAGTGCTGATGTTTTTGTTGTGAGTTCCTCGCCCCATGCACATTCCGGGGCGAGTGTACGGGGGATCATGCTGGATGTCTTGATTGCGCTGTTCCCCGCCACGGTCGCTTCGTTGGTCTTTTTCCGTTGGAAGGCCGCCGTGCTCATCTGCGTCTGCGTGTGCGGATGCGTGTTGACCGAATGGCTTTGCCGGTTGGCGATGCGCCGCGAGAATTCGATCTCGGATCTAAGCGCGTGCGTGACGGGCCTCCTCCTTGCGTTGACGTTACCGCCGGACCTTCCCGTCTGGATGGCACTGGTCGGGGCGATCTTTTCCATTGCCGTCGCCAAACAGGTGTTCGGCGGTCTCGGGTACAATCCGTTCAATCCCGCGCTTGCCGGACGCGCGTTTATGCTGGTTTCCTTCACCGGCGCGATGACGACGTGGAGCCGTTCGGGATGGATGAACGGGCTTGTGTCCGCTCCGGGCGGGGCGGAAGGAATAACCTCTGCGACGTCCGCCGCGTCGGGCGTCGAGGCGTTGACCAGCGCGACGCCGCTCGGATTCGCGAAGGCGGCGCTGAAGAGCGGGCAGAGCCTGGCTGATTTTGGCGTGGAGGGCGAACTGTTGCGCAATTTCTTTTTCGGTTCGGATTTGAACGGCAGTCTCGGCGAGACCTGCGCGGCCGCGTTGCTTCTCGGCGGTCTCTACCTCCTCTTTCGGAAGGTGATCTCTTGGCACATCCCCGTCTCTTTCATCGTGACGGTCTTCCTCTACGCACTCGTCCTTTCCTGGTGCGATCCGGCGGGGGCGTTCCCTCCGGTCCTCCACGTGCTTTCGGGCGGTCTTTTCCTCGGCGCCTTCTTTATGGCGACGGACATGGTCACCTCGCCGATCACGGGAAAGGGAAAGCTCGTGTTCGGTATCGGGTGCGGCCTTGTCACCATGCTGATCCGGACTTCGAAGACCGGTGCCTATCCGGAGGGGGTCTGCTTTTCGATTTTGGTTATGAACGCGCTCGTGCCGCTGATCAACCGCTGGACAAAGAACCGCGTGTTCGGGACGGTCAGCCGCGCCTAGGAGGAATAGGGATATGAAGGATATGTCGAAACTGGTTCTCGTGTTGACCGTCATCTGCCTGGTCTGTTCCTCCGTGCTTGCGTACGTCTTCGGGGTCACGAAAACCCCGATCGCCCGTGCGCTGGAGCAGAAGACCGTCCGTGCGGCGGCCTCCGTCATGCCCGTAGGGTGTGCGACGCCGAAAAAATGTTCCCTTGACGGAATGTCGTACTTCCTCGCGGAGAAAGACGGAAAGCCGGCGGCGATCGCCGTGGACGGCGTTTCCTCCAACGGTTACGGCGGTGAAATTGTGCTGATGGTGGGGCTCGGCATGGACGGCAAGCTGGTGGACTTTGAGGTGATCAAAGCCGCCGAGACGCCGGGACTCGGCATGAAGCTTTCGGATGACGAGTTCCGGGGGCCGTTGCGCGGCCGTTCTCTCTCGGGGGAATGGAAGGTCAAGAAGGACGGTGGTGAGATCGACGCCATCACCGCCGCGACCATCACCTCCCGCGCCGTCATGGAGTGTATCACCGACGCGACTCAGAAATACCGGAAGATATGTCAACACTGAATGAGGCACCTCGCGGCGAACGCATCCATATCGCTTTCTTCGGCTGCCGGAACGCCGGGAAGTCGAGCCTGTTGAACGCCTTTGCGGGACAAGAGGTTGCCCTCGTCTCCCCGGTGAAAGGAACGACGACCGATCCCGTCTACAAGGCGATGGAGTTGCAGCCCATCGGGCCCGTGGAGTTGATCGACACCCCCGGTCTGGACGACGAAGACCCCGCCCTGGGTGGACTGCGTGTGCGTCGTGCGCTTGAGGTTCTGGACAAGACGGATATCGCTGTGCTCGTCGTCAGCGGGGAAACCGGCGTCTCTCCTGCCGATGAGGAGGCGCTGGGGCGGATCCGTACAAAGGGTATACCCTGCCTCTGCGTCTTGAGCAAGTGCGACCTCCCCACCGGAACGACGATTCCCGACGGCTGGATCGCCTGTTCCGCGAAAACGGGGCAGGGGATTCCCGCCCTCGCCGCGCGCCTTGTCGCCGCGCTCCCCGTCGGCGAGGCGCGCCGGATTGTCGGTGATCTTTTGAAGCCTGAAGATTTCGTTGTGCTGGTGACCCCGATCGACGCTGCCGCGCCGAAGGGGCGGTTGATCCTGCCGCAGCAGGAAACCCTCCGCGATGTACTGGACAGCGGCGCGTGTGCGTTGGTGGTGAAGGAGACCGGCCTTGCCGCCGCGTTCCCGGCGCTTGCCCGTCCTCCCGCGCTCGTGATCACGGATTCGCAGGCTTTCGCCGTTGTGGCCGGGATTGTTCCGCCCGGTGTCCCGCTCACCTCGTTTTCCATCCTTTTCGCCCGCTACAAAGGTGACCTCGCCACGCTGGTTGCGGGGGCGAAGGCGGTGGCTGCATTGAAGGATGGCGACCGCGTACTGGTCGCGGAAGGCTGTACGCACCACCGGCAGGAAGATGACATCGGAACGGTGAAAATACCGCGTCTGCTTATGGCGAAGACGGGCAAGCGTCTTGTTTTCGAACACGCCCGGGGCATGGGGTATCCAGACGACCTCGGGCGTTTTGCCCTGATCGTCCATTGCGGGGGGTGTATGTTGAACCGACGCGAGTTCTGCCGCCGCGTGGCGGAGGGCCGGGCGGCGGGTGTCCCGGTCACGAACTACGGCATCCTTCTCGCGTTGCTGAACGGCATCCTGCCGCGTTGCCTCGAACCGTTCCGTCTGGAGGTGGAGGGGTGAAGAAAAGCGCGTCTGCCATTTTTTTATCTTGTCTTTCCCTCGTCTGCTCCGTGTGCGTCGGGGAACCGCTCCGTTCCCCGCGTGAACGTCTTTATTCCGCGCCCGTCTATTCGCGGGACGGGGTTGTGAGGATCAAGGCGCGTACTTCGCAAATGGCGTTACGCGCGCCGGTGCTGATTTTCGTGGACCGGGTGCGCGATGAACTGAAACAGGCCACCCGGCTCTCGTTTGTCCCGGAGAACGGGGTTCTGGAGGTGTTGATCGGCGACCAGCAGGACGGCGACACGGACGTCCGGCTCACGCGCATGATCGATGTACACGGCGGCGACCGCGAAACCATCTTTCTGCCGGATGCCAACAGTTCGGATCTGCACGAACTGCGCCGTTGCGTCTGTGTCGCCTTGCTCCGCCTCTGGGTTTTCGACGCCGCCTTCGCCGCCGGGACGAAACCCGCCGAGATTCCCATGTGGCTGGTCAATGGCGTGATCCGTTACCTTGACCGCTCCGGACGCCAGTCCGACGCCGACCGGACGCTGTTGCTTTGGTCGCGCGCGTGCCTCCCGCCCGCGAATGACCTGTTCGCGATGGAGAGTACGGCGGCGACACGGGAACCCGCCGTTGCCTCGCTTCTGGCGAGTTGGTTTATGGAAAGGCGGAACAACCTTCTTCCGTTTGAACTCGTCTTGCGAAACGCTGCGAAAGGAAACCCCTGGACGCCGCAGTCCGCCGCGAAGATTCTGGAGGGGACGGATGACTTGTTCGAGTTCGACCGTCGGATCGACCGGCGGATGCTCGCCGAAAAACGGGTTGTCAAACTACCGGGCGTCACGACGCCTGGGATCGTCCGCCGGTTCCGGGACAAACTGTTCCTTTTCCCGGGTACGTTCGGGATGACCCAAGGCCGGGGGTATTCGCCGCATCAGTTAATTGCCAGGTTTGAAGACTCCGAGGTAAAGGCTCTGGCGTTGCGTCAGGCGGATCTGATCCGTGTCACCGCGCTGGGGCGCGATCTCTCGTTCATGGAAATGGCGGGGGCGTATGAAACGTTCTTCCGTGCCTTCGCGAAAAAGAAGGTCAAGCCGGGCGAACTTGCCCGTCTCTTGATGGCGGCGGAAGACCTGCGGGCGGTCCTCGAGACCCGGGCCGAGAACGGCGAAATCATAGGCGGGACGGGAAGCGGACTGGAAAGCCGCCCGGGGCATGATTGACCTTCCGGGCGTAGTGCAGTCGGCGATCTGACCCGTGAAGTGCGGATGCCGGGCCGCATAACCTGTCTGTCAGCGGACGTTTCTCCGCTAAACTTGCGGACAACCTGCCTGCGGTTGCCGGCCGTTCCGGTATCGGCACGGCGAAGAAGATTCTGGCATATCTCAAAATTTAAGTTGGACGTTTCCGCTTTTTCGGCGTATACTTTCACCTCCATTTTTCGTTTGCTCAAGGAGACGTTATGTTGGCACAAGGTTTGGTCTTGCTCGTTGCGGGGATGGGGATTGTTTTCTCCTTTCTCCTGGTTCTCGTGATCTCCATGTCGGTCATGGCGAAAATCGTCCCCAGATTCAACTACATCCTTCCGGACGAGGAACCGAAAAAGAAGCCCGCCCCCGCCGCTTCCGACGATTCGGCCGTCGCGCTCGCCATCGCCGTGGCCCTCTCCCGGTAGTCCGTTTTTCTCTCACCCGTTCATCATCACACATTCGTAAGGAATCAAACTGTGGCTAAAAAACAGGTTAAGTTCATGTGTACGGCGTTCCGCGACGGTTTCCAGTCCGTCATCGGTGCCCGCGTCCTCTCCAAAGATTTCATGCCGGCTGTCGCGGAAGCGTACGACGCGGGCATCCGCTGGTTCGAGGCGGGCGGCGGCGCCCGTTTCCAGAGCTGCTACTTCTACTGTCGGGAAGATGCGTTCGATGTGATGGACAAATTCCGCGAAATCTGTCCCGATGCCGATCTCCAGACGCTTTCCCGCGGGGTGAACGTGGTCGGGCTTGAGTCGCAGTCGAGCGACATGATCAAGCTTCACGCGCAAATGTTCAAGAAGCACGGTATGAGTTCCATCCGCAACTTCGACGCGCTCAACGACGTGAACAACCTCAAGTGGTCCGGTCAGTGCATCCATGACGCCGGGTTGAACCACGAGGTCGTCGTCACGATGATGGGGCTCCCCCCCGGCATCGACAACCAGGGCACGCACACGCCGGAGTTCTACCGCGACCGCCTGCGCATGATCATGGACGCCGGCATTCCCTTTGACCGCGTCGCGTTCAAGGACGCCTCCGGCACCTCCACCCCCGCGACCGTCTACAACACGATGAAGCTCGCCCGCGCGTTGCTCGGTAAAGACGTACACATCCAGTTCCACAGCCATGAGACGGCGGGCAACGGCGTCTCCTGCTACCTCGCCGCGCTCCACGGCGGCGCGGACGGCATCGACCTCTCGATGGCTCCGATGAGCGGCGGCACCTGCCAGCCCGATATCATCACCATGTGGCACTGCCTCGACGGCGACCCCGACTTCGGCTTCGACTTCGACATCAACAAGATCAAGAAGGCCGAGGACTCCTTCAAGAACGCGATGCAGAAGTACTTCCT